>CAJUEG010000060.1 GCA_910584835.1 uncultured Oscillospiraceae bacterium
AGCGGTCTCAACAACCATGCCCGCTGGGGCGGGCAGTACTTCAAGTGGTGGTTGGAGGAGCAGCCTGGGTATACGCTGTATACCCGCTATCCGCAATAGTGCCCCCACGCCGAATTCCAGGGGCCGCTCCCCAAGGGGCGGCCCCGAACCGTTTCCAGCGTGTCAGCCCCTGTGAAGCGGTTTGTGCCCATTCTGCGGGCTGGGTGGCATCTGTAACCCTTCGCGCATATGAAATGCAGTGTGGGCCCCTCTGTGCGCCGCTGTGGCGAATTATGAATTGCACCAGTGTATACAAAGAGAAGCCCCGCAGCACGCCGCAAAAAATATGTGTCTATTCTGATAACTATCGCCGATGCTCATGGCTATTTCCGCCAGCCTGTGGTATGGTGTGTCGCTACAGGAGGCGAGAGCAATGCGAAACACTTTGGAAGATCTCTATTACGGCAACATCACCCCCAACGCACAGGACATGGCGCCCAATTCGGAATTGAAGCGGGCAACAGACCGGGTAGCCCGGTTTGAAAAGCAGCTTACGGAGCAGCTCGACGAGGCTGGGCAAGCGGTCTTGGCAAAACTCATCGAATCACAGCAGGAAATCGACAGCATCACAGCCCTGGAAAACTTCATCCTGGGCTTCCGGCTGGGAGTTCGGATCATGGCCGAGTGCATGGATGACAACGACGGCGATATCAGAACTGGAGGTGGATAAACCATGTCAAAGCGCCGCGCCAACGGCGAGGGAAACCTGCGGAAGCGTTCCGATGGCCGCTGGGAGGGCCGGTATACCGCAGGCTACGATCCCGACACCGGCAAACGCATCATCAAAAACGTCTTGGGCCGCACTCAGGCGGAGGCCAAAGAAAAACTAAAGGCAGCGGTGGAACAGGCCCAGCAAGTAGACATCACCCGCACGGATGAATACACCGTGGCCACCTGGCTGCACACCTGGTACGACCTCTACGCCCAGCCCAACGTACGGCAGGCCACAGCAGACCGCTACAAGCTGATGATTGAAACCTATACCATCCCCCGCATCGGGAAGATCAAGCTGAAAAAGCTGACCTCCCGGGATCTGCAAAAGATGTATAAGAACCTGATGGAGCATGGCAGGGTGAACCAGCGCAGCGGCCATGGCAACCCTGGCCTTAGCAGCACCACGGTGAGAAGCGTCCACCTGATGCTCCACAGCGCGTTTGAACGGGCCGTGAAGGAGCGGCTCATCCCCAGAAATCCTACCGATGACTGCATCGCTCCAAAAGTACAGAAGGTGGAGATGAAAACCCTCCGGCCTGAACATCTCAAAGCCTACCTGGACGCCGCCAACGCAAGGGGCGTTCTGCCCATGTTCTATTTGGAGCTGGTGAGCGGCCTGCGGAAGGGTGAGCTGGTAGCTCTCCTCTGGGATGACTTGGATATCCAGAATAGGACGATTTCCGTGAGCAAACAGTACATCAAGAATCCCAGCGGCAAGCTCACCCTCTCTCGGCCCAAGACTGAGACCTCAGTTCGGAGGGTGTCCATTCCCCAGGAGGCGGTGGATCTGTTAATCCAGGAGCATGAGAAGCATCCTGAGAATCCGTATATGTTCCCCTCGTCCACCACCGGTGAGATGTACTACCCCGACTCTGTAGTGAAACTCCACGAGAAGATCCTCAAAGACGCCGGTCTGGAGCACATCCGCTTCCACGATCTCAGGCATACGTTCGCTACCCTGGCCCTGCAAAATGGTGTAGACATCAAGACCGTCTCCAGTATGCTGGGGCACTATGACGCAGGGTTCACCCTCCGCACCTACACCCACGCTACCCGCCAGATGCAGGATCAGGCGGCAGAAACCATGGGAAATTTCATGACCCAGATGATGTAGCACCACCCCAGAACCGCCAAAAACACCGGGCAGGAAGGCCAAACTTCCTGCCCGGTGCTCTCTAAACCTTTCCGCACATTTCGCCGTGTGGGTCAAGTTGTGGGTCACCCCGCCTGACCCACTTTTTGACCCACATTATTTTGAGGAAAAACAGAACAAAAACTCCCGAAATCCAGCGATTTCAGGAGTTTCTTGGAGCTGCTATCCAGATTTGAACTGGAGACCTCATCCTTACCAAAACCAAAGGACTTGTTTTTGCCTGTCGTTTGTTGATGTAGCTTACTGTCCCGCTCCCGTTGCGGCGCATGGGCTACGGCGTTTTTCCTCTCGTTCCTTATCGTATCTTGCGGGGCGGTGAAATGCCCTGTTTTTTCATGCCCGTATGGGTTTTGTATGGGTTTCTCTCCGCACCCATACCGCCAGACCTCATCCCTACATCTACCATGCTGCGGCCCTCTCCATGATGGAGCGGGGCCGTTTTCTTTTGCCCGTGTAACCTTTCCCATTTGGTAACGCCTCCGCCATGACCGGCGCACCCTGTCCCCGATGCTCCTTCCCACCCATGACCGTTTGAGTTGATTTCCAGAACAGGCCACACGCTCACGGAGCGTACCAGGTATATACCCCCTGCCAGCCCCCAGCGGCGGTTATAACCGCCTGTTGCCGTCCGGGGTAGGTAAACACCCGGGGACGTGCCGGGCATCGCCCTGCGGCCCTGCTGGAACCAGGAGAACATACGGTTCGGGGAGGGCCTCGCAGAAAAAGGTACTGCGACGCCACTACCACCTGGGCCGCGGGCTCTCCGACCTCAATTCATATTCAGGCAGCGGGGAATTTTTTCAGCATTTCACTAAAATCTCACGGCTCGAAGCGGAACGGAAACGCCCCGTTTTTCCCCGGGGAACTGCGTCCGCTCTGGGGTCGGAGAGCCCGCATCACTGAGGGGGCGGGCTTCACAGTACCTTTCTCCCAGGGCACATGGAGCCAGGACGCAAAGAGAGGCCAGGGCACACGCCCCGGCCTCTCTGCTGCTTATTCGGGAAATACTTGGGACAGACCATCGCCCCTCAGCCTGTTGCCGGTCACTCGCTGTCCCGCAAGATGCTGATCCGCTTCTCCAGCTCTGCAATCTCATACCCGGCAACCAGCTCCGCCAGCGCATCAACGGAGTGTTCCTCGCCGTGGTAGGCGTCAAAGGCATCATAGTATCTGCGCCGGTCTGCAAATTTGATGTTCACCGGCAGCAGCCCGGCCTTGATGAGTTCCAAATTGAGAATCAGCCGGCCGGTGCGCCCGTTCCCGTCGATAAAGGGGTGGACTCCCTCAAACCGTAGATGAAACTCCGCCACAGCCTCCACGATGTGGTGCTGTTCTTTCATACCCGCATAGTCGGCCAGCAGTTGCTCCATCTGCACCGGCACAAGGTAGGGCTGGGGCGGAGTGTGGAGCGCCCCCAGGATGGTCACCGGCACACTGCGGTACACGCCCCGGTTTTGCCGGTCATTCATCAGCACAAGGCTGTGGATCTCCTTGATGACCCGCTCGGAAAGAGACGTGCCGGCATCGGCCAGGGTAACGATATACTCAAAGGCGTCCCGGTACCCGATGGCCTCCAGGTGGTCCTTGATGGGCTTCTCCGCAATAGTGAGCCCCTCCTGGAGAATGAGGGCGGTCTCCCGCAGGGTCAAGGTGTTGCCCTCGATGGCGTTGGAATCGTAGGTGTGTTCAATGACAAATTCATCCCGCAGCCGCTTCAGCTCCGTTTCATTGAGGGGCCGCATCGCCCGGAGCTGGGCAGCCAGTTCATCCAGCCTGTCAAAGTTCATTCCTCGGCACCTCCCTCCGGCACATAGGTCATGAAGTCCCCCGGCTGGCAATTCAGCCGCTTACATAGGGCCTCCACGGTTTTAGACGAGATGTTTCCGTCGCACCTGCCAAATAAAACTTCCCTCGTTTTCCCACCGATAACCTTTTCTGCGCTCAGCTTGTATAGCGTAGTTTCATTAGCCTTTAGAATATTCTGCAACCGGCTGTAATCAATGGGCATATCACCCCTCCTTTCGGCTGTTGCTGGGAACCTCGGCTTTGTCAGACCATCCTCCCAGTATGGATGTATTATACACCATTTTATAGTCACTGTATAGACTAAACTTGCACAAAATAATAGTCTATATATTGGCTATTATGCCAGTAGACAATAGTCACTAAATAGGCTATAATAGTTAATGTCAGGAGGCAAGAACACCGGCGAAGATGGACGGGTAACAGCAAGAACATCACATAAGAGCGGGAACGGATTCGGTAAGTCGGCCCTGTGAGGCGCACGAAAAGTGACAAGCAGCCACCCGCCGCCGGTGATCCTCCACCAGAGGGCCGGGGAAACGCATTCCCCGAGTAGGCAGGACGCGAAACGGACTCACGCCCCCGGCCCCACATCAAAACGAAAAGGAGACAACACCATGACTGAGCGTATGATTGAGAACCGGGTCAAGAAGCTCCAGGAGATCGAGGCCCAGCAGAAAGAGCTGGAGACCGCCGCCGAGGCCATCCGGGCCGAGCTGAAAGCCGACATGGAGGAGAAAGGGCTGGACGAGCTGAAGACCAAGAACTTCATCCTCCGCTGGAAAGAGATCATCAGCAACCGCCTGGACAGCAAGGCTCTCAAAGCCGCATTCCCCGATGTGTACGGCCAGTTCTGCAAGGCCAGCGCCAGCCGCCGGTTCACCATAGCATGAGAAGGGCCCCTTGCATCAACGCCGACCAAAGCCAGATGCAAGAAGCCCGAAACCACCCCTGAGGGGGTCGAGGCCATTATACCACGGCCCCCTCCCAAAATGCAAGGAGGAAATTTCAGTGAGCAAGTACGACAGCATCCAGACCGCCGCCGAGCTGGTGGCCGAGGTTCAGGCCCACGGTCTGAGCACCGCCCAGGAGGACATCTGCCGGGCACAGGACATTTTCGGCCACACCAGCGTTGAGGAGCTGGCCCGCCTCGCCAACGATAACGGGAGGAACAACGACCAGGGCCAGCCCGACCCGCAGGGCTCCTGGAGCAGCGGCCGGAGGCCCACCCAGGGGACGTTCTACTCCATCGCCTTTTCCATCTGGAACTGGGAGGACGCGACACGGTTCTGGAACCTCCACACCAATCCGGAGCGACAGGCTTGGCAAGAGGACAAGCGAACCGTGGGAGAACTTCAGCACAAGGTCATGGTGGCGGAGATTGACCGGGACGCCGCCAAGAACCTGCTCCGCGCCAGCGAGAAAAAGGCCTCCGACCTCATTGACGCCCTGACCGACGCCGAGCGGCGGGCCTGCACCGCCGAGGCCCAGGTACTTGCCCTGAAAGCCCGGCTCTACGACTACATCACCGCCGAGGCCTGAGCCTCCGGCGATACCAATAGCCTGACCTACCGGGCACACGGGGAGAAAGGACACCAGCATGGATAAGAACATGGAGATCATCAGCCAGCTCATGGTAACCATCACGCAGACCAATGAGTGGTTCCGCATCTGCCACGAGGACGTCCAGATTCAGCGGGCCACCCTGGACCTGCAGACCGTCATGGAGCGCGTTGCCGCCCTAATTCCCGAGGAGCTTATGGACGAGCTGTGGGACGCCCTGGGCAATCTGGAGCAGGCCCAGGAGACCGCCGCCATCCTCTACGGCATCCGCGTGGCCGACGCTATCCGGGACGTCGCCGCCCGGCCTACCGACCTCACCCGCTACATCATCGACCGGGCCAAGACCGGGGCGCAGGGAGGAACCAAGCGGAATGGATAAGGCGACAGATACCCGGCTCTGCGAGATTCGGAGCTATGTGGACGGAACCAGGATTCGGAGCAAAGACCAATCCTCCCTCCCGACGTCCAAAGACCTCCTTGCCCTGGGAGAGTTTACCCGGCAGGACTTATACGGCGCCATCCTCCTGGCATTTTTTTACGGACGGGCCAAGGGATATCGGGTGGCAAAGGGCCTACCCCTAACCCTTCAGCATGAGTCCGTCTCCTCTGAGGATACAGAAATTCTCAGGTTGGCTAAATCGCTGGACGAAGTTCAACTCACTGCCGTGCTGGTAACTGCCCAAGAGCTGGCCGCAGGAACAGACCCTGTTGCGGCGCTTGCGGCGGGAAATATCGTTCTTGTCTCGGCTGGTTACCCTCCCGCTCCCGTCTATATTCCCGAAGACGGATAAACCGTTAAGGGGACGGCCTGCGCCGTCCCCTTTCCACGCAGTTATAACCGCCATGCAGGGCCGTCCCCGTTCCGGGGGATATTCCTACCTCACCCGGAGCGGGACACGCCCCCAAGGGGCTTTCCTGGCTACTCCTCCGGCTCCAATTTCTCCTTGGGGAGTTCAATGCGCTGGAGGATGGACGGCGCAATGCTCACTTTCCCAAAGAGCAGCACCGCCTCCATAAAGCCGTGGAGCTTCCCGGCATAGTTCGCGTCAATCATGTCTTTTGCGAGGTTCCTGCGGCTGGTGTCGTAAAGAATCTCCTGCCGCCCCTGTTTGACGCCGAACAGATAGGCCAGCACAGCGACTTTCTCCACGCCGGCCATCTTATACTCTTTCACGAACGGCGCCAGCAGCTTTTGAGCCTCCTGGACCTCCTCCGGGGTAATGGTTTCCAACAGCTGATGGTGGCCCGGTTCCTCCAACAGAGGGCGGTTCTCCTCATAGGTTTCATCGTTCATCGGTATGCACTCCTTACTGCGTCAATTTGCGCCTCTTCCAGCGCGTCCATGACCCGCTCGGTCACGGTTTCTGTCAATTCCTCGCCATATTCCCGCAAGGCCTCCAGCGTGTCGGGCCCGGCGTTCCCGCTGACCTGGATGGAGACAGGGACGGAAATCTGCACCGGCGCACCCCCGCCGCTGACTTTGGCGCTTACCGCCTCTACGTTCTGGCGCGTGTTCATGACTGCCGCCATCTGCGGAGCCAGGGACATCATACGGGTGTCGGCGGCAAGCTGCTCTTGGATTGCCGAAGTCTCGGCGGCGTTCATCACCTTTTCCCCGCCGCCGAAATACACCAGCTCCGGCCCCTCCTCGCCCACCAGGGCAAAGCCGGGGGCGGCGTTGTCGGTCCCGCCGGCATACATGGGGACTCTGCTGTTTGCGGCGTATGCGCTATTGCTGTACGGGGCGGGGCCCAGAGCACTCGCCGCCGCCCGTCCCAGCTCCTCATATGCGCTACGCACAGCCGGGAGCATATCGTTCGCAGCATTGATGTACCCCTGGATGGTGGCCCGGCCGCTGGCCGCAGCCTCGTCTCCCAGGTCCATTTTCTTGATGTCCTCCACGGCCTGTTCCTGCAATTCGTCCATCTGGCGCTGATAATCCTCTGCCAACAGGGCCAGACTTTCCGAAGTCTCCGACTGCTGCTCTTTCAGCAGTTGCCAGTTGGCGACCATCTCTTTCACCGATTCCGTGTCGCCCCGGTTGATTGCCTCCGCCATGCCGGCAATGGCGTTCACGCTGTCTTGGCTCCCGTCCGCAAAACTGGCTATCATATCACTCAAGCCCTCAATGTCGCCAGCGTGATCCGTCAGTGTCTGCAGGTTGGTGTTGTAGTTCTCCCAATAGGCGATCTGGCTTTCCAGGGCATCGTTGATACTCCCCGCACTGGTGGCAACCACGTCCGCCGCCTCGTCCCATAGGGCATACTGCCCGGATATGGATTCCAGAGCCGCCTCATATGTCTGGTTGTAGGCCTCCGCAAGAGCCGCCATATCACTGGCGACACCCTCAATGACGGTTTGCAATTCCTGAGCCTGCCGGGCGGCCTCCGCCTCCGCCGCCGTCTGCTCCTCGGTGACGCCGGTAAGCTGTTCCACGACTTCTTTCGCACTCTCAAATTCAGCCTCGGCAGCGGCGACCGCCTCGGCATCCTTGTCCATGGCCTTGTTGAGATTTTCGATGGTGCGCTCAGCCTCGTACATCTCATCGCGGTATCCGAAGATGGCGTTTTCCAGCTCGTAGTATTCGACGGAGAGCATAGTGCCGTTTTCTGCGGCCTCCTCGGAGAGTTCGTTCATCCGCACCAGGGCGGCATCCCAGTTCTTTTCAGCCGTTTCCAGCTTGGTCTGCGCCTGAGTCAGTTTAACGCTGTTCTCTGCCGCCTCCAGCAGAACGGCGCCATATTCGTCATACAGGGAATTAAGATACTCCTGATAGGCCCTGGCCTGGGCGTTCTTTTTCAGCTCCTCGGTGTTCGCCCGCAGCGTCTGCGTGTCTGTCTCCAGGGTGTAAGTAGACCGCCCATATTGGTCTGTGGTCTGGCTGATGCTGTCGGACAGCTCCGGCATAGTCCGCAGGAGGAGAGCCAGGGTGTTTTGATACTCCTGGTTCTGCGCCGCATTTTCACCCTCTGCGGCCTCGATCTGCTCCAGCTTGTCGATGTAGACCCCGGCTACCTCTGCTGTGGCAAGGGTCTGAGTAGCCGTCTCCTCATAGGCGGCGCTGGCCTCCTCCATCGCCTCGCCCATCTCCCGGGCGGCGGCGGACAGCTCTTTCACGGACGGTACGCCATCATCGGCGGCGGTGGTCAGGGCCATCACGCCAGCGGCCAGCGCACCTACCGCACCTGCCGCCAGAAAGACCGGGTTGGTGAACATAGCCGCCACGTTCAGCGCCTTAAACACCGTCATAGCGGCATTCACCCCGGTAATGGCAAGGGCCGCGCCGCCCATGACGCCGGTAAAGGTCACCACCGCCCGCACCAGGGCGGGATTCTCCTTAACGAAATCATCCACGACGCCGAAAACATCTGTCCCGATTTCGTACAGCCCTCGCATTTCCGGGATAAACTGCTCTCCGATGGTGGTTTTAAGTGCGTCCCATGCGGATTTCATCAGGGTCAACTGGCCGTTCATGTTGTCCAGCTTGACATTTGCCATACGCTGGGCCGCTCCAGTGCAGTTGTTGATGCTGTTGGTCAGGGAGGCATAGTCAGCGTCGGTGGCGTTCAAAATAGCCAGGAGGCCGTTATAACCGCGCTGTCCGGCGATAGCCTGGGCGTTGTTCACCCGCTCGACCTCGGTCATCTGGTCGAAGTATTTCCTCAGCTCGTCGATGGTGGAGCCAAAGTCTTTCATGGTGCCGTCGGCCTTGATCGCGGAGTATTCGTACTCGCCAAAGGCCGCGCCTGTCAGGGTCACACCCTCCAACAAGCCATTGAACGTATTCCGCAGGGCGGTACCGGCGATAGAGCCCTTGACGCCACTGTTTGCCATGAGGCCCATAGCCACCGCCACATCCTCGATGCTGTACCCCAGGGCGCCGGCCACGGACGCAGACATTTTGAACGTCTCGCCCATGATGGCCACGTTGGTGTTGGAGTTGGTGGCCGCTGCCGCCAGGACGTCGGAGAAGTGGGCCGTGTCTGCCGCAGTGAGGCCAAAGGCGCTCAGACTGTCGGTTACAATGTCCGACACCATAGCCAAGTCCTCACACGACGCTGCGGCCAGTTGAAGAACGCCATCCATGCCCTGGAGCATATCGTTTGCGCCCCACCCCGCCATTGCCATGTAGCCCATGGCATCGCCGGCCTCTTGGGCAGTAAACTTGGTGGTCGCCCCCAGCTCCTTAGCCTCCTCGGCAAGCGCGGCCATGTCCCGGGCGTTGGCTTGGGATAGAGCTTCTACCGTAGACATGGCCTCCTCGAAGTCGCCGGCCACGCCGACGCACTCCATGAACGCCCCGGTGATCTCTTTCACTGCCATGGCGACACCGGCGGCGGTGATGGCCTGACCAGCCGCCTCAAACGCCTGGGCGGTTCTCTCCCCGAACGTCCCGGCGCTGTCCGCCGCCTTGTCCTGTTCGGCCCTGAGTTCTTTGATTCTGGACGTCAGCTCCGCATCCTTTTGGGCCAGGTTGCCCGTGTCCACCCCGGCCTCTTTCAGACGTGCCCCGGTAGCCTCCAACTTCTGCCCCTGGCGGTCAAGAGCCGCCTCGGTATCCTTGATGCGCTGCTCCAGCTTGGCCTTTTCCCGTTCCAGGCCAGCGGTGGAGCCGTTGGTTTCGCTGATTTCCTTTTGGAGCAGGTCGTGCTGTTTTTGTAGATTTTCCAGCTTAGAGCGGGTGGCCTCGATTGCGCTCTGCTGTTTCTGATAGGAGGAAATATTGCTCTGGACCCTCTGCAGGTCCTGTATCTCCTTGCCCAGCCGGGAGAACTCCTGTTGAGCTTTGCTGAATGTGCCGCTAAAGCCCCCGTTCATCTTGGCGTTGAGGGCGAATAGCATCTCGTACTGTTTCCTGCTCGCCATGTATCACTCCTCTTTTCCTCGGCATACGTGCCGTCGATCTACTCGGAGGACTGCCGCAAGAGCCCCGTCCTGGCGGTTGTAACCGCCGTCCTGCCCACTCCCGGCCCCGGGGGATAATCTCACCCGCCTGACGGTACAAGGGCTTACACGGCCCCGTCAGCCGCCCTCCCAGTCCACACCATCCACGCCGAACAGCAGCACCAGGAGCCGGTCTATCCCCGCCGCCGTCGCCTGCCTGAAGTTACCCCGGCTCATGTGGAGGGCCTTGCATATCCGGCTCACGGAAAAATCCTGCTCCGCTATGAACCGCAGTACCAGCAGATTATGCAGCCGCTTTTCCTCCTCGGTTTCCGCGCTCCGGAGGCTGACGGCCATAGCCTGATCCACAAGCCGCTTGATGTGTGGCGGCGCCCTCCGATAACTCCCGAGGTAGGCCGCAAGCACCATCTTTCGGTATTCGTACACCGTCATAAGGCCAGTAGCCCCCTTTCCGAATCGCTGAGCTGAAGCTGTGCCAGCTTGGCCCGGTCCATCTGTATGTACCGCTCCGCTTGCTCCTTTTTCCGCTCGTTTGGCATGAACTTCGCCAGCTCCGGGCCATATCTCCCGGCGCGGATCGCCTGGAATGCGGCCTGCTGGCGGATGAAAACGGTCTGCCTGGTACACCCGATTTGCTCAGCCAGTCTGGCGGCGGACACGCCCTGGAAATATCTCTGAACAATCAGCCGCCGGCTATCCTCCGGCAAATCGCCCAGGGCCTTGAACAGCATTTCGTGGAGCTCCCGGTGCCATTCCTGGCTTATGGCGGCATCCTCCACGTTTTCCCCTGCGGCCAGCCGGTCCAGGAGGGACAGGCCCTCACCATCACCGCCCCCGGCACTCTCCATACTCACCGTCTCCAGCTTTTGAAACGCCGCCAGCGTCCCGGCAACAGCGGCGGGAGACAGCCCCATGGCCTCCAGGGCGGCGGCATAGGTCACGGTTCGGCCCGTCTCCGCCTCCATCTGCCGCTTTCTCTCGGCGCAGTCCCTGATCCGGCGTCTCATGTAAGCTGGTACCCGCACAGTGTAACCGTTCCGCTCGTAGTACCGGCACAGGCTCCACTTGACACGGTTGGCGGCATAGGTGGAGAACTCCACCCCGGAGGCGGGGTCGTAGCTCTCTGCGGCGGAGGCAAAGCCAAAATAGGACTGCTGTACCATGTCCTCAAAGCCCTCCTCCCGCTCGGTGAGACCGGTGACGTTATGGACGATCATCCGTATCAATCCATGGTTGTTCTCCCACAGCCTGGCCATGACCTCGCTGCTGTCACCGGCAGAGCGGAGCCGCATCAGCAATTCATCATTCGTTGTCTTTGCCGCCGACGCCATAACGCACCCTCTCTTTGGCTGGATTCTCCCCGGTTCCTCCTCCCCCTTTCAAGTAAAGTGCCCCGAAAAAATCCCCGGGGACTGGATGTTTTTCGGGGTCGTCGAGCCCGCATACGAGGGGAGGGGCCGTCACAGTACCTTTTTCCCACTCCGGGGCCGGTTGTAACCGTCCTCCGGGCCATGGCAGAGGGCGGCATAGGTAAACACCCGGGGGGAACGTCGCAAAGCCTCTCCACGGTCTTGCAGAGGGATAGCTGTATCCCCTGGTCGGCTATCCCTCCGCTATCATCCTCCTGCACCGGCACATCAGAGTATTGGGGGGCTGTGGTTATATGGCAATCTGTTCCGCTGTGTCTTGCCGCAGACGCCAGTTCTTTTCCTCACCCGCAAAGCTCAGGTACTGCGCCCCCTTTCGGCACATCTCATGGATGCGTCCGCCCAGGGCCACGTCCAGCGACAGCAGTTCATCCACCGTCAGCTCCGTGGAGAGCAGCGTCAGCGCCTTGGTGTTGTATCGGGCCCCGATGATGTCAAAGGCAAGCTCTATGTCCGCCTTGGTCGGTGCGGTTCCCCGGGCCGTTTTGAGGAAATCGTCAAGATACAGAACCTCGGCATTTTTCAGAGGCTCCATCATCTTGGAGCGGGCGTCTCCGTCCAGAGCCGCCGCCTTGATTTTCTGCGCCATCTCCCGCCACAGCTCATAGTGGACGGCCCGTCCATCACCCAGGAGCCGCCGGCATATCGCCGTACACAGGTGGGTCTTGCCGGAACCGGAGGCCCCCGACGCCACGAACCAGCCGTTCGGCGCCGCCGCATAGTCCTGGGCCAGCTGCTTTGCCCTCGCCTGCCACGGCTCCGGGGTCTGGAATCGGTCGAACGTGTGGTGTTCCAGTAGGTCGCCCAGGCCGCTCTTTTTTGCCCTGCGGATACTGCGGCGAATCGCCATACAGTGGCACTCCACACTGACTATGTACCCGCCCCGGAGTTCTGCGCTGTATCCACGGTTGAGACATTTGGGGCAGTCGTAGCCGGTCAGGTTCCCCGGAATCCGGTTCATTGTCTCGACCCGGCGGGCCTCATACTCCTCAGGATTAAAGCTCAACGATGGGAACGCCCCACTTCTTTGCAGGCTGTCCCTGACCGCCGCCGGTACCTGAAACCGCTCCATGCGTCTCCCTCCTTTCCCCGTCACTGTGACCGCTGCGCCCCCGATCCTGCTCACGGGCCAGCCAGTTTGTGATGAACCGGCTTATTCCCCGCTTGGTCTTGCGCCGCTCCTTGTTGGAGAGCAGCCAGCCCCGCATCTGCCGCAGTTGCTGAAGAACGTCAACAGCGGGGTACAGCTCCGACCATTCCCTGCATTGTTCCTCCGTAACACCGTACTCTGTGCCATCGTTGAGGGGCAATCCAATAACGGGCGGCGGGGAGGGGGGAGAGGGTGCCGGAGGCACACTCTCCACATCACCTGTCTCCGTTACAGTTTCAGTTTCCGTTACAGTTTCAGATACAGTTTCAGTTTCAGTGCTTTCAGTTTTTGAAAACCTATGGTTTTTTTCTTCAAAACCATTGGTTTTCTTTTTTGGTCTGCCACCTTTTTTCCCGCCCACTCGTCTGGCCTTGTTGGCGTCAATACTGGGCCGCGCAACCGTGAAAACCGCTCTCGGCATTGCGCCTTTTAGCTTCGGCTCCACCCCGTATAGCGCATAGTCGCAAATCGCAAGCAGGGTTGACAATTTGTCCTCGTCAGACATTTCCTCAATGGCATCGCGGAAAGAACGGTAAAACACAAAGGACTCCAGCGGATAATCGCTCATACTCCCGCCGCCCTCCCATTCCCTGTTTGACGAACCGGCCCGCTCGTGATAGAATGGTTCAGGAAATGGAGACCGGCCCTATAAACCAGGCCCCTTTTCCTGTCCCGCTCCGGCGTTGCGCCGCTGGAGCGGGCTTTCTTTTTTCCTGCCGCCATGCGCTTACCTCCCAGGAGCCGCATTGGCCTCGGTCTGAGGCGGGACGCCCAACTGCTCCAAAAGTGCCGGGACGTTGACGTAGTACGTCGGGCCGCTCTTGATGTGGGGCACACTGCCATCCTTGCACCCCTTACGCAAGAAATACTGGCTCAGGCCCGTAGTTTTGCAGGCGTCGGGGATCTTCTGGAACGGCGCCGTCGCTTTGCTGTTCGCCATGTTACTGTGCCCCTTTCTGGGCCGCAATAGCCTTGACCGCCCCCAAAAGGGTCTGCTGCTTTTCCTTGGGGAGCTCCTTTCGCATCTGGCGTGAAAGGGTCGTGTCCGCCATGCCGCAGTAGTCAGCGACCTCCCACAGCCTGACGCCCGCTCGTTTCGCCGCCACTCTGACAGCCTCATTTGCCATAAAAAAGCCTCCTTATTTTCAAAATTCTTCTTGACGCTCTGTTTGTCGTCTGTTAAGATATTATAAGCAACAAGAATAATAATGTCAAGAGATAGAGCGAAAAAATTTTATTCGTACAGAAAACGAGCGTTTTTGATTTGTGGAGGTGGCACTATGCAACAAAAAGAGGGGCGCTTGCCCGTGATGAAAGAACGTCTGAAAGAACTGCAAGGGGATATGTCAGCAACCGATTTTGCCAAAAAGATAGGCTTATCCCGCCAGACGGTGGGATTTTATCTCAACGGTGACAGAATCCCTGATTCCGAAACTCTGATACAGATTTGCCAAAATTGCCATGTGTCTGCGGACTGGCTGCTCGGCCTGTCAACTGAAAGGACCTTGGACAGCTCCGCACAAAGCGCAAGCCGATACACTGGTCTGTCCGGGGAGGTTGTGGCGTTTCTGCACGATTGCCCCGATCCCCTCACCCGTAGCTTTTACCGAAAATTTCTTGACAGCCTTGTCCTTAACAGCGAACACCTATCAGAACTCCCCCAGCTTATCCTTGATGCCGCTCAGGCTTTTGTTGTGGCCAAACAGGAGCGCAACAGAGGCGACATCAAGCGAGAAGTCGAAAACCGTATTTCAGCTTTATCCAAAGACGGCTCCGGCTACACCATTTCAGCTGAAAAAGCTGAAAAGTTCTTTTTGAATCAGGCCCGGGAGGAAATAAACCATAGCGTTAAATTTGCCATTGATGAATTGCACTGCGACGCCATAAAGGCCTTTGAAAAATCCGGCCAGATAGATCCCAGCAGTTTCGCATGGATAGTCGTTGATGAAAGCGATTTGGACGGCCCAAGGCCAGAGGAGGGAGTGCGTGATGCCGTCAACCAGGAAGAAAACCAATAAGGCCGGTCAGGTGTTCTATGAAATCCGGGTGAGCCGGGGCCGGGGAAAATCCTACCTGACGCGGCGGTGGTACCCCCCGGAAGGATGGAGCCAGAAAGCCATCGACCGGGAGCTTGCCAACGTCGCCGCCGAGTTTGAGCGTCAGAGCGACGCCGGAGAGGTCATCACCAGGGCAGAGCAGCGGGAACGGGAGGCGGAGGCCGAGCGGGAGGCCGCAAAGATACTCACGCTGCGCCAGTATGGGGAGCGGGTGTTCATGCCGGCCAAGACCGTCACCATGAGCGAGAACGCCCGCGCCAGCTATCAGGGCAACCTTGCCCGATGGATATATCCCGCCCTGGGTGATGTGAAACTCCCGGAGATCACCCCGGCCCAGCTGTCTGCGCTGCTGCTGTCTATGCAGGCGCAGGGCAAAGCTCAGGGAACCGTGCTGAAGGTCTACACCGTCCTGCAAGGCCTGTTCAAAATGGCCTACCGCTCTGACACGATCCCGCTCAATCCGATGGACAAAGTGGATCGTCCAAAGCCCCGGAAGGATGAGCAGCCGAAAGAGGAGGAGGAAAAGGCGTATACGGCCCCGGAGCTCCACCGCATCCTCCAGTGCCTGAAAGGGGAGCCTCTGAAATGGCGCTGCTATGTTTCCCTGGTCGCTGATACAGGTGTCCGGCGCGGGGAGGCTTGCGGCATCCAGTGGGCCGACATTGATTTTAAGGCCGGTACCATCACGTTCCGCCACAATCTCCAGTACACTCCGGCCGCAGGTGTCTACGACACATCCACCAAGGGCAAGCGCGCCCGCACGGTGGACGTAGGCCCTCACGTTCTGGAACTGCTTCAGCAGCTGCGGGAGGCACAGGCCAGCTCCGCAATCTCAAAGTGGGTATTCACCAAGGAGGGCAGCCCGGAGCCGATGCACCCGCAAACGCCTACGGAGTATTTTCACTCTTTCGGGGAGCGGTATGGCATTGAGGACTTCCACCCGCACAAGCTCCGGCACACGTCGGCCAGCGTTGCCCTCACCAATGGCGCAGACCTGATCTCCGTCAGTGAGCGCCTGGGCCATAAAGACCCGGCCACCACCGCCCGTATCTACGCCCACGCAAACCAGGAGAGCATACGCCGGGCCGGTCAGATCGTCCGAGACGCCATAGAAAAAGCCGGGCAGGGTTGACCTGCTCGGCTTGATTTTTCTTGTCGGTATGGGTTTCTGTATGGGTTTTTGCCCCGTGCTGGGAGTTCGTCAGAACGGCAAGAAACCCGCTATCCCTTGCGGGACAACGGGTTTCTCTGGAGCTGCTACCCAGATTTGAACTGGGGACCTCATCCTTACCAAA
>CAJUEG010000061.1 GCA_910584835.1 uncultured Oscillospiraceae bacterium
CGCCGGTACCGGCAAACTTGATGGGCTTCCCGGTGACGGCCCGGATGGACAGCGCCGCGCCTCCCCGGGCATCGCCGTCCAGCTTGGTGAGCATCACGCCGTCGATGTCCAGCGCGTCGTCAAAGGCCTTGGCCGCGGTGACCGCGTCCTGACCGATCATGGCGTCCACCACCAGCAGAATCTCGGTGGGGTTCACCGCCTCCTTGACCCGCCTCAGCTCGTCCATCAGCGCCTCGTCCACGTGGAGCCGTCCGGCGGTGTCCAGAAATACCATGTCGTTGCCGTGCTTTTTGGCGTGGTCAACAGCCGCTTTGGCGATGTCCACAGGGTCGATCTGGCCCATCTGGAATACGGGGATATCCAGCTGCTCTCCCACCACCTCCAGCTGCTTGATGGCGGCGGGGCGGTACACGTCGCAGGCGGCCAGAAGGGGCCGCTTGCCCTGCTTTTTCATCAGGCCCGCCAGCTTGGCGCCGTTGGTGGTCTTTCCCGCGCCCTGAAGGCCCACCAGCATGACAACAGTGGGCGGGGCGGGAGAGATGGCCAGCTTGCTGTCGCCGCCCCCCATGAGAGAGGTGAGCTCCTCGTTGACAATCTTCACGATCATCTGGGCGGGGGTGAGGGATTCCATCACGTCCTGGCCCACGGCCCGCTCGGTGACCTGGGCCACAAAGCTCTTGACCACCTTGAAATTGACGTCCGCCTCCAGGAGGGCCATCTTGATCTCCTTCATGGCCTCCTTCACGTCGGCCTCGGACAGGCGGCCCTTGCCCCGAAGGCGCTTGAACACGGCGGACAGCTTATCGGTGAGACTTTCAAATGCCATAACAGTTACTCCTGCTCCAGTTTGGCCACGTTTTCCTTGATGGTCCGGGCCAGCTCGTCCAGCGTGGCGTCGCTGTAGCTGCGCCGGTCAATGGACTGGAGCAGCCTGTCGGCGGCCTGGTCGATGGCGGCGATGGCCGCCCGGGACTGCTGAAAGCGGCGGATGATGTGGGTCTTGTCCTCAATCTCCGTCATAGTTGCCTCGGCCCGGACGATCACGTCCCGCACGCCCTGGCGGGAAATGCCGTAATTCTCCGCGATCTCAGCCAGGGACAGATCCTCATTGTAGTAGAGGTCGTAGAATTCCCGCTGGCGCTCGGTGAGCAGATCGCCGTAAAAATCAAACAGCATGGCCATACGGTATGCCTGATTTTTCATGGAACCCCGCCTCCACAAAATATTGTGTAAAGCTTAACGGCTTTACAATGAGGTACTATATCACAGATGACGCCAAAAGTCAAGGAGAAAATGTTCTGTTTTTCCGAAAACTTGGAAAAACGTTCAAAAAAGAAGGCCGGGAGAGCGTCCCGACAGACGGTTCGCCCGCTGCCAGCCCATTGACAAATGATGGAGCGCGGCGTATGATGCGTACAGAGATCAAAAAGCAGCTTGCACAAACAACGCGGGAGGACAGGCCGTTCCGGGCTGATTAGAGAGCCCGACCACAACTTTTAGATTGGAGAGGATGCCATAATGGGCAAGATATATACATCCGCCGAGCAGTTGATTGGCCGCACGCCGCTGCTGGAGCTCACCCGGTTGGAGAGGGAAGAAGGGGTAAAGGCCCGGATTTTAGCCAAGCTGGAATACTTTAACCCCGCGGGCAGCGCAAAAGACAGAGTGGCCAAGGCCATGCTGGACGCCGCCGAGGCCAGGGGGCTGCTGAAACCCGGCTGTGTCATTATTGAGCCCACCTCCGGCAATACCGGGATCGGCCTGGCCTCGGTAGCCGCGGCCCGAGGGTACCGCGTCATCATTGTCATGCCGGAGACCATGAGCGTGGAGCGCCGTCAGCTGATGCGCGCTTACGGCGCGGAGCTGGTGCTTACCCAGGGCGATAAAGGAATGGCGGGTTCCATTGCCAAAGCGGAGGAGCTGGCACGGGAGATCCCCGGCGGCTTTATCCCCGGCCAGTTTGTCAATCCGGCCAATCCTGCGGTCCACAGGGCGTCCACCGGGCCGGAAATCTGGGAGGACGCCGGCGGCCAGGTGGATATTTTTGTGGCAGGCGTAGGCACCGGCGGCACCATCACCGGGGTGGGCGAGTACCTGAAGGGACAAAACCCCAAGGTGAAGGTGGTGGCGGTGGAACCGGCATCGTCCCCGGTTTTGAGCAAAGGGTCCTCCGGGTCCCATAAAATCCAGGGCATCGGCGCGGGTTTCGTGCCGCAGGTGCTGAACACCGCCATCTATGATGAGATCATCACCGTAGAGGATGAGGACGCCTTTGCGCTGGGCAGAAGAATGGGCCGGCTGGAGGGGGTGCTGGTGGGCATCTCCTCGGGCGCGGCCCTGTGGGCGGCGGTGCGGCTGGCCAAGCGGGCGGAAAACGAGGGGAAAACCATTGTGGCCTTTCTGCCTGACGCCGGAGACCGGTACCTGTCCACCCCCATGTTTGCGGACTGAACACCAAAGCCCTCGCTCCGGCGGGGGCTTTGAAATATTCAGAAAAAATTTACTGCTTCGGGCAAAATAACAGGTGTCAAACGGCGGCTCATGATGTATAATACTGGTTTAGAGCAATCTGTACCAACGAGGAGGAAGGCTATGCAGCAGCATTGGAAGCGGCTGGCGGACGGCGTGGAGCTGTCGGCGGCCCGGACGGACAAGTTCAAGACCGGTTTGCTGGCCGTGACACTTACCATTCCCTTGAGTGAGCAGACCGCCACCGCCGGGGCGCTGATTCCGGAGGTGCTCAGCCGGGGCAGCCGGAATTACCCGGATATGGAGCGGCTGTCCGCCGCGTCGGACGCGCTGTACGGAGCTTCCCTGGGCCCGGCGGTGCGCCAGCGGGGGGAGAGCCAGTGCGTCAGCTTTTTGAGCAGCTTCATTGACGACCATTATGCCCTGGACGGATCGGCGGTGCTGGAGCCGGCTGCCGGCCTGATGGGAGAGGTCCTGCTGGACCCTGTGCTCCAGGAGGGCGCGTTTCGCCGGGACTACGTGGAATCGGAAGGAATTAATTTGGCCGACCGCATTGAGGCCCGGGTGAACGATAAGAGAGGATGGGCGGTTTTCCGCCTCATCCAGGAGATGTGCGCCGGGGAGTCCTATGCCGTGGATAAGCTGGGCAGCGCGCAGTGCGCCCGTTCCATGACGGCGGAGAGGCTGTGGGCGGAGTATCGGTCGCTGCTCTCCCGGGCAAAGGTGAATTTCTACTACGGCGGTTCTGCCCGGCCGGAGCGGGTGGAGGATGCGGTGCGCCATGCCTTTGCTCCGCTGCTGACAGGGCGGGATGCGCCGGTGCGCTGTCAAGTGGAGCCGGAGCCCCGGGGGCCTGTGCGCACGGTGACCGATACGATGGATGTAACCCAGGGAAAGCTGGCGATAGGCTTCCGCACGGGCGGAATTACCATGGCCAGTGACGATTATCCCGCTCTGCTGGTATGCAATGCTCTCTTTGGCGGCGGCGCCAATTCCAAGCTGTTTCTCAACGTGCGGGAGAAGTTGAGCCTGTGCTACTATGCCTCGTCCATGCTGGATAAGGTGAAGGGGCTGATGGTGGTGTCCTCCGGGGTGGAATTTGCCCAGTTTGACCGGGCGCAGGAGGCTATTTTTGCCCAGCTGGAGGCGGTAAAGCGGGGAGACTTTACTAAGGACGAGCTCACCGCCGCCATCCGTTCGGTTGCGGGCAGTCTGCGGGGCCGGCAGGATAGTCAGGGACAGATGGAGGACGACCGGCTGACCGGCGTGCTGTTCCACTCTGCCGCCGGGGAGGGAGAGGAGCTCGTAAAAGCGATAGAGGCGGTGACTGCGGACCAGGTAACTGAGGCCGCCCAAAAGCTGAAGCTGGACACCGTTTACCGCCTGACAGGAAAGGAGGGCTGACGCCATGGACAAGCTGGAATATACCGCGCTTGGCCAGAGCGTATACCGCTGTGCGCTGCCAAATGGACTGAACATCTATGTGGACGTAAGGCCGGAATACGCCAAGCAGTTTGCCTTTTTTGCCACCCGTTACGGCGGAATGGATCTTCGATTCCGCGGAGAGGACGGGGAATGGCTGGACACTCCGGCGGGAGTGGCCCATTTCCTGGAGCACAAGACCTTCGACACCGAGGACGGCAGCGCGCTCCAGCGCATGGCGGCCAACGGGGTAGACCCCAACGCGTTCACCTCCGCGTCTATGACGGGATACTATTTTGACGGCGTGCGCGGCTTTGAAGAGAACCTGCGCACCCTGCTGTCCTTTGTGTCCGTGCCCTGGTTCACCCCTGAGAGCGTGGATAAGGAGCAGGGCATCATTGCCCAGGAAATCCGCATGGGCGAGGATGACCCCAACGATGAGGCGTATTATGGTCTGCTGGAGTCCATGTACGTCAGCCATCCTGTGCGAAACCGGGTGGCGGGGACGGTGGAGTCCATCTCCCGCATCACGGCGGACACCCTGTACCAGTGCCACCGGGCGTTTTACCGGCCGGGAAACATGGTGCTGTGCGCGGCGGGAAACATTGATCCGCAGAGGGTGGCGGACATTGCCCGGGAAGTTCTGCCCGATGTGCCCGCCCCGGCGGTAGCGGTGGATCACGGGCGCCCGGAGCCGGAGCAGGTGGGGAATCGGTATGCCCGAAAAACCATGGCGGTGTCCATGCCCCTATTTGCCTTGGGATTCAAAGGCAGCCCTGCCGCAGGGGCGGAGGGCCTGCGCCGGCGGCTGGTAGCGGAACTGGCGTGCGACGTATTGTTCAGCCCGTCCGCGCCCCTGTACAGCCGCCTCTATGAGCAGGGGCTTATCAACAGCGCCTTCGGCAGCTTCTATTCCTCCGGCCCGGATTGCGCCTTTATCGTGGCGGAGGGGGAGAGCCGGGACCCGGAGCGGGTCCGGGACGAGGTGCTGAAGGAGGCCGCCCGTCTGGGGCGGGAGGGGATTGACCCCGCGCTGTGGGACCGGCTGAAAAGGGCGGCCTACGGTACCATGGTGCGCCGTCTCAACTCCATGGAGGACACCTGTATCGAGCTGGCCGAGGCCCACTTCAATGGGGAAGACTACCTCAGCTTTCCCCAGGTATTTCAGAGCATTGAGCGGGCGGACGGGGAGACGCTGCTGCGGGAGTGGTGTACGGAGGAGCGCACGGCCCTGTCCGTCATCATGCCGGAAGAATAGACAAGATATAGAGAGGAATGACCATGACAAACACCGTATTTTTTCCCGGTCTGGGGCTGGAATTTGAGCTGAACCGGGTGGCGTTCACCGTATTCGGCCACAATATTTACTGGTATGGCGTCATCATCGCGGCGGGGTTTCTGCTGGCGGTGGTGTATGGGCTGCACATCGCGCCGCGGTTTGGCATGGACCCGGACAAGATTACCGACGCCATCTTTATTGTGGTGCCCATGGCCATCATCGGCGCCCGGCTGTACTATGTGATCTTTAACCCCGCCGTGTGCTTTACGGCAGACGGTTCCTTCAGTCTGCTGAAAATGATCGCCTTTTGGGACGGGGGGCTGGCCATCTACGGGGGCGTCATCGCCACGGTGGTCACCGCCGTGATCTATTGCCGGGTGCGGAAGATCGACTTCTGGAGCGGCATGGACGTCACCGTCTATGGACTGCTCATCGGCCAGCTTATCGGGCGCTGGGGGAACTTCGTCAATGTGGAGGCCTATGGCGGGCTCACCGATCTGCCCTGGCGGATGTGTTCCAGCTCTATTGCCAATGAGCTGTGGCGGGATGGGTTCTTGGAGTCCGAGCAGATGTACCAGAGCGTTTTGGACGGCACGCTGGGGGTTCATCCCACCTTCCTGTATGAGTCGCTGTGGAATTTGCTGGGATTGGTGCTGCTGATCCTGCTGATGAAGAAGGGACGGAAGTTCAACGGGCAGATGTTCCTCAGCTATGTGATCTGGTATGGCCTGGGCCGAGCGGTGATTGAAGGGCTGCGTACGGACAGCCTGTATTTCTTCGGAACGCCGATTCGGTCGTCCCAAATGCTGGGCATTGTGTCGGCAGTGGTGGGAATCGGGCTGTATGTGGTCCGGCGCAGAACCGCCGGGCCGGTGCTGCCCCCCTTCCGGCCTGCGGCCCAGGCGAAGGGCGGTTTAGAAACGGGTATGGGCGATGTGCCGGCGGAGGCAGGGCAAGGGGAAGCGGCGGACGCCGCCGCGGCCCCTGCCGGGCCTGTCCGCCCCGAGGAAGAACATAAGGAGGAAAAAACTGATGGCGGCGACACGGATTGACGGCAAGGCCCTTGCGGCCAAACTGAAGGAGAGTGTCCGGGCGGAGGCGGCGGCACTGTCCCGCAAGCCCGGCCTGGCGGTGATTTTGGTGGGGGATGACCCCGCCTCCCGGGTGTACGTGACCAGCAAGCGAAAGGATTGCGAGGAGTGCGGCTTTTACAGCGAGGAGTACGCCCTTCCCGCCGACACCACCCAAAAGCAGCTGCTGGACCTGGTGGCCGGGCTGAACGCCAGAGAAGACATAGATGGAATCCTGGTCCAGCTGCCTCTGCCGAAGGGCTTGGATGAGCGGGAGGTACTGCTGGCCATCGACCCGGCCAAGGATGTGGACTGCTTTCACCCTTATAATGTGGGGCAGCTCACCATCGGCGCTCCCGTGTTTCAGCCATGTACCCCCGGCGGCGTGATGGAGATGCTGAAAGAGTACGGAATAGACCCGGCGGGAAAGCGGTGCGTGGTGCTGGGCCGGTCCAACATTGTGGGCAAGCCCATGGCGCTGCTGCTGCTCCATGCCCATGGCACGGTGGTGATGTGCCACTCCAAAACGCCGGATCTGAAGGAACTGGCTGCCTCCGCCGACATCCTGGTGTCCGCCGTGGGCAAGACCGGGCTGGTCACCGCGGACATGGTGAAGGAGGGGGCTGTGGTTATCGATGTGGCCATGAACCGCAGCGAGGCGGGTAAGCTGTGCGGTGACGTGTGCTTTGAGGAAGCGGCTGTAAAGGCATCCTATATCACACCTGTTCCCGGCGGCGTGGGTCCCATGACGCGGGCCATGCTGATGAAAAACACCCTGACGGCGGCAAAGCTGCACCAGGGCGTGTAAACAGTGCCTGGCCCCACGAGGCGGACGGCGCAAGCCGCCCGCCTTGCTTTTTGCCGGAGCCTGCTTATAAAAGGGCTTGCGGTCTGTGCGGAAAGGGTACAACAGGCGAGACCGGCCCCCGCAGCCAGCGGGGGCCGGTCTCGCCTATTGTGCGTCCTTGGAGATGTTTCGCGCCTTGCAAATCAGCTGGGTCATTGTACCCATCGGGCAGTAAACGCACCAGGAGCGGGGCTTGTAGAGAAGCATGGTGATAAACCCCAGCACTGTGGATGTCAGCATCACACTGTAGAAACCAAACGCGAATTGTGCCACGCCGGGGTGAATGACGGTACCGTGGTAAGCCCAGTGCCAGGGCAGCTTAAACGTCCACAGCAGGGTGACGATCTGCCGCAGATCCCGGGCGCCCGCAAAGACGAGACAGGTGTTCCAGAGCATCTGGAAAAACATGATGAAAAAGAAGATCAAAAATCCGTAGCGGAACGCCCTGCTCTTCATCCAGCGCGGGATGTCTTTCTTTCGGGACAGGCCGAACCTGCCGCCCACCAGGGCAAAGAGCTGGCCCCGCCCGCAGTAGCGGTTGCAATAGGCTTTGCTGCCGTCTGCGATAGAGATGATCAACGGAATAAAGAAGCAGAGCAGACCCAGCCAGGCAAACAGGATGTTGAAGAAGCCCAGTATCAGATAAGTAAGGGAAGCGATCCACAGGTAGTCATACCAATGCTTTTTCATACCGCCGGCTCCTTTAGCTCAATAATTGAGGCGGGACATTCTTTCATGCATTTGCCGCAGCCAACGCACTTGTCCTCGTCCACCTGTGCCCATAGCCCGCGGAAAACACTGATTGCGGCCAGTGGACACACTTTTACACAGCAGCCGCATGCCACACAGAGAGATTGATCTACCTGCGCTTTGCGGCGGATTCTTCGGTTGACCTCCATATGAGTACCCCCAACAGTGATAATTTGGCTGTGCACGGTATCCGGCAAAAATATTTTGACGATCTCACCGGGAAACGCTGCTCACTGGTCCATGCCGCAAGCCGTGGCCCGTTCGATGAGGCGGCGGTCATTGATCACCGCGTCGTAAAACCGAAATCCGCCGGAGAAGTTGTACGCCTCAAAGCCGTACCCGGCCAGGATGCGGCAGGCGATGTAGCTGCGCAGGCCGCTCTGACAGATCAGGTACGCCGGCTTGCCCGGTTCCAGCTCCTCCAAACGCTCCCGAAGCTCATCCACAGGGATGTTTTGAAAGCCTTCCATATGCCCCCGGCTGTACTCGCCCACGGTCCTGACGTCCAGCAGTGTGACGCTGCCGTCCCGGGGCAGGCTGGACGCATCCTCCAGATGCCACTGCTTGAGCACCCCTTCCGCGATGTTGTCCACCATGAATCCCGCCATATTCACCGGGTCCTTGGCCGAGGAATAGGGCGGCGCGTAGGCCAGGTCCAGGTCCTTCAGCTGGGTTGCCTTAAGCCCCGCGTGGATGGCCGCGGCCAGCACGTCTATGCGCTTATCCACCCCCTGATAACCTATGATCTGCGCACCCAGAAGCCGGTAGGTGCCTCGCTCGAATACCACCTTCATGGTCATCACCCGCCCGCCGGGGTAATAGCCTGCGTGATCCATGGGGGAAAGAATCACCTTATCCGTAGCCAGCCCTGCTTTTTTCGCGTTGGTCTCATTGATGCCGGTGGATGCCGCGGTCAGGTCAAAAACCTTGATGACGCTGCTGCCCTGGCTTCCCAAGTACCGGCTGTCGCCGCCGCAGACGTTGTCCGCCGCGATCCGTCCCTGCTTGTTGGCCGGCCCGGCCAGGGAGATCACTGCGTCCTCCCCCGTAACATAGTGTTTTACCTGGACGGCGTCGCCCACAGCATAGATATCGGGGACGGAGGTCTCCATTCGGTCATTGACCACAATGCTGCCCTTGACGCCCAGCTTCAGGCCCGCGTCTCCGGCCAGGGCGGTGTCCGGGGTGACGCCGATGGCCAGCACCACCATGTCGGCGTGAAGGGGACGCTCATCCTTAAGCAGCACGTCCACGCCGCCGTTCCGCTCTTCGAAGCCCTCCACAGTGCGGCCCAGGGCCAGCTTGATCCCGTGCCTGCGCACCTCACTGTGGATGAATGCCGCCATGTCGGGATCGAAAGGATTCATCAGCTGTCTGGGCCGCTGGACAATGGTGACCTCCATTCCCAGCTCCCGAAGGTTTTCCGCCAGCTCCAGGCCGATGAAGCCGCCTCCCGCCAGAATGGCGGACCGGGGGCGGTTTTTCTGGATATATTCCTTAATTTGAAAGGTGTCCTCCACCGTGCGCAGGGTGAAGAGCCTGGGCACGTCCATCCCGGGCAGCCTGGGCCGGGTGGGCTTGGCGCCCGGGGAGAGGATCAGCTTGTCATAGCTCTCCTCAAATGTCTCTCCCGTGTCCAGATTTTTGACGCAGACGGTCTTTTTCCCCGGATGTAGGGCGGTAACTTCGTGGCGGACCCGCATATCTACCCGGAAACGGGTGAAAAAGCTCTCCGGGGTCTGGAGGGTCAGCGCATCCGGGCTGCCGATCACGCCGCCAATATAATAGGGCAGGCCGCAGTTGGCATAAGAGACATAGCCGGATCGCTCAAACACCACAATCTCCGCCCGTTCATCCAGCCGGCGGATTCGGGCTGCCGCCGTGGCGCCCCCCGCCACACCGCCTACAATGACTACCTTCATGACAGCGCCTCCTTACAGCATAGCCAAGATTTGGGATTTCGGCCTGGCCCCTGCGGCTTGATTGGTGATCTTTCCGTTTTTCATGACCACCAGGGCGGGGATGGCCATGATGCCGAACTGACCCGCCAGCTCCGGCTGTTCATCCACGTTTACCTTGCCGACCTTGATGTCGGTGCGTTCCTGGGCAATTTCGTCCAAGATGGGGCTGACCATACGGCAGGGGCCGCACCAGGGCGCCCAGAAGTCCAGCAGGACGGGGCGGTCGGAACGGATGACTTCCTCAGAAAAATTGTTTTGGTTGATCGTGACGGTACGCATCGGTTTTTCCTCCTGGTTTTCTTAGTGATGAAGCTATCTTAGCGGATTTTTTCCCCTGCTTCCGTGATGTTGTCACACTTCGGCAAAACGTTTCACTGGAGGCTCCCTCAGAGATAAAATTGGTGCGCGGCAGGCCTGTCCAGGCCGGCTGCTTGGGCGCTTGACAAGTATGATATAATACGTTGACTCAGACCGTGGAAGACGGACGCTGACGCCCTTCGCGCCTGGAGTACGAGCTTTATGATGCGTTACGGCAATTTTGGATGCCTGCCGGGCATGGTTGGATATGCGCTATGGGCATTTGCCATTTCCGGCGGTATGGCGTATAATTGCGCTGCTGCCTGGACCCGCGGCCATGGCCTTTGGATGGAGAGGAGTGAACGCCCGTGCTTGAATACCTGTTTGACAGCTTTCCGCTGCTGGAGATCCTGGCGGACTCCTTCCCCAAAATACTGGTCCCAGGGCTGACCGTAACCATTCCGCTGACGGCGATCTCCTTCACATTTGCCATGGTCATCGCCGTAGCGGCGGCCATGGCCCAGTTTGCCCGGGTGCCGGTGATCACCCAGCTGTGCCGGTTCTATATCTGGATATTCCGGGGCACGCCGCTGCTGGTGCAGCTGTTTGTGGTGTTCTACGGCCTGCCCAAGGTGGGGGTGCGCATCGAACCCTTTCCCGCGGCGGTAATTGTGTTTTCCCTCAACGAGGGGGCCTACTGCGCGGAGACCGTCCGGGCCGCGCTGGAGGCGGTGCCCGCCGGGCAGCTGGAGGCGGGACTGTGCGCCGGGCTGAGCTATCTCCAGACTATGCGCCGCATTGTGCTGCCCCAGGCCATGCGCACCGCTTTCCCGCCGCTGTCCAACTCGCTGATCGCCATGGTCAAGGACACCTCCCTGGCCGCCAATATCACGGTGGTGGAGATGTTCCGGGCCACGGAGCAGATCAACGCCCGGGTTTATGAGCCGCTGGCGCTGTACATAGAGGTGGGCCTCATTTATCTGCTGTTTTCCACCGTGCTCACCTGGCTGCAGCGGGCGGGGGAGAAGAAGCTGAGCGCCTATGAGAGCCGGGAGGGGTGAGCCGTGGTACTGGAAGTGAACGACGTCCGCAAGTCCTTTGGGCAGACCCAGGTGCTCAAGGGGGTGGACCTGCGGGTGGACAAGGGGGACGTGGTGGCCATACTGGGGCCCAGCGGCTCAGGGAAGACCACCCTTCTGCGGTGCCTGAACTTTCTGGAGCGGGCGGATGGAGGG
Organism: uncultured Oscillospiraceae bacterium; assembly: GCA_910584835.1. Lineage (GTDB taxonomy): Bacteria > Bacillota > Clostridia > Oscillospirales > Oscillospiraceae > Enterenecus. The sequence continues at coordinate 11,331 of CAJUEG010000061.1, forward strand.
ACGCTGCGTTTTGACGGCGAGGAATTTCAGCTGGGGCATGTGTCCAAAAAGGATATTGCGCGGCTGAGGAAAAGGACCGCTTTCGTGTTTCAGAGCTACAACCTGTTTTTGAACAAGACCGCTCTGGAGAATGTCACAGAGGGGCTGACCGTGGCCCGGAAAATGCCAAAAGCCGAGGCGGAGGGGCTTGGCCGCAGGGCGCTGGAGAAAGTGGGCATGGCCGGCCGCATGGACCATTACCCCAGCCAGCTGTCCGGCGGGCAGCAGCAGCGGGTGGCCATCGCCCGGGCCATGGCAGTGGAGCCGGAGATCATCTACTTTGACGAACCCACTTCCGCGCTGGACCCGGAGCTGACGGGAGAGGTGCTGGCGGTGATGCGGCAGCTTGCGGACGAGGGGATGACCATGCTGGTGGTCACCCACGAGCTGGGCTTTGCCCGCACCGTGTCCAGCCAGACGGTATTGATGGAGGGCGGCGTGGTGGTGGAGTCCGGGCCGTCCCGGAGGGTCTTTGAGCATCCGGAGGAGGAGCGCACCCGTGCCTTCCTTCGGATGGACGGGAAATGAGCATAACGAATCGGAGGAGGCGGAGTTCTATGAAAAAGGCAAAAAAGACCGTCAATGGCCGGAAAATTGCGCTGATCGTGTTGGCGGCGGTGCTGGTACTGGCTGCGGTGGTGCTGGCCTTTGCGGGAAACTACCTGTTCCACTTTGCCCTGGATCCTGAGTTTGGCGGCATGATCGGCAGCTATGAGGAGGGAGACTGGGAGCTGGAGGGGGACAGCGCGTGGTTCAGCGAAAACAGCGAGGACCGCTGGCTCACCAGCCATGACGGGCTGAAGCTCCACGGACTATATCTGGCCCAGCCCCGGGAAAGCCACAAATACGCCGTGATATGCCACGGGTACGGCAGCATTCCCCAGCTTGGAGGCAGGTTTGCCGCCAAATTTTACGAGATGGGCTACAATATCCTGGCCCCCGCCGCAAGGGCTCACGAGTTGAGCGAGGGCCGTTACGTGGGCATGGGATGGCCGGAGCGCCGGGACATTGTGGCCTGGGTGGACACCCTGGTGGAACAGGACCCGCAGGCGGAGATTGTCCTGTTCGGCGTGTCCATGGGCGGGGCCACGGTGATGATGACCGCCGGGGAGGCCGACCTGTCCCCCAACGTGAAGTGCGTCATCGAGGACTGCGGCTACTCCTCGGTGTGGGATGAGTTCGCGGGCCAGCTTGAGGAGATGTTCGGCCTGCCCACCTTCCCGGTGCTGGACGCCGCCTCCCTGGTGACCAAAATCCGGGCGGGGTACGGCTTCAAGGAGGCGTCGGCGGCGGAACAGCTGGCACATAATGAGCGCCCCATGCTGTTTATCCACGGCGAGGAGGATACCTTTGTGCCCTACTGGATGCTGGATAAGGTATACCACTACTGCTACAGCGAGGACAAGGAAAAGCTGTCCGTCCCCGGTGCGGGCCACGGGGAGGCATCCTGGGAGGACCCGGAGCTGTATTGGTCCACAGTAGAGGCGTTTTTGGACAAATACATAGGCTGAGAGAATTTCACTGTCATAAAGGAGCGATTGAAATATGAATTGGAAACGGTTTGGGGCGGTATTTGCCGCCCTGGCGCTGTGCCTGGCCTCTTTGGCGGGCTGCGCCCAGGAGAAACCCGACGTGACCGGCATGGGCGGCGACCTGCTGGCCGCCATCCAGGCCAAGGGGGAGATCACGGTGGCCATGGAGGGCACCTGGGCCCCCTGGACCTACCACGACGAGGGTGACGAGCTGGTGGGCTATGACGTGGAGGTCGCCAAGGCCATCGGGGAAAAGCTGGGCGTGAAGGTGAATTTTGTGGAGGGCGAGTGGTCCGGACTGCTGGCCGGGCTGGATTCCGGGCGGTACGACATTATGGTCAACGGCGTGGAAATCGACGAGAGCCGCCGGGAGAAGTATGATTTTTCCATCCCCTATGCCACTAACCGCACCGTGGTCATCGTCCGTGCCGACGACGACTCCATCCAGTCTATGGAGGACCTGGCCGGGAAAAAGACCGCCAACACCCTCAACAGCACCTACGCCGCCGTGGGGGAGGCCTACGGCGCACAGGTCACCGGTGTGGATGACTTTATCCAGACCATCGAGCTGCTGACTTCCGGGCGCATCGACGCCACCCTGAACGCCGAGGTGAGCTATTACGACTACCTGAACACCCACCCGGACGCTCAGGTGAAGATCGCCTGTACAGACCCCCAGGCCACCCAGGTGGCCATCCCCATGCGCAAGGGGGAGGAGACGAAAGCCCTCCGGGAGGCCATCGACAAAGCCCTGGCCGAGCTGGCCCAGGAGGGGACGCTGGCGGAGCTGTCCGTCAAGTACTTTGGCATGGATATCACCCAAACCCAGTAAAAACCCCCGGCAGGGCGGACAGACGCTTGCATTAATAATAACCGGGACCGCAAATGCGGCCCCGGTTATTATGTTTGACGGGATTCATACCGCTCCATACCCCACCAGTTGGGGAGAAGCTCCTTCAGAGTGACGGTCTCGCGGGTGTCGTAGTCCACCATGATCTCCATATCCTTGTTTTGAAGATTCAGCTGCATGAAAAACTCCCGGCAGGCTCCACAGGGCATTCCGCTGCCGCCGCCATAAGGAGGACGGTCCCGAAAGGCGATGAGCCGCCTGACCACCGTCTGGCCGCTGGCTGCGTACATGTTGAGGGCGGCCACCCGCTCGGCACACAAATCCAGAACGCCGGAGCAGCTCTCAAAGCAGAAGCCGGTGAAGATTTCACCGCTTTCGCTCTCCAGGGCGCATACCACATGGTGGGCGTACAGGAAGGGGGAGACCTGCTGGGGATGATACTGCTCCTTGGCTTTTTGACAGAGCCGCTCCCAGATATCCATGGCTAAATGTCCTCTTTCCCGGCAATGAGGTGGGACATGTCATACAGTCCCGGCTCGTTAACCCCAGTCAGGAACTTGGCCGCTTTGACCGCGCCCGCGGCGAATACCTCCCGGCTGGCGGCGCGGTGAGTAATTTCGATGACCTCATCCCGCCCGGCGAACACCACGGTGTGGTCGCCCACAATGGTGCCCCCGCGCAGGGAGGCGATGCCGATCTCCCGCCGCTCCCGGGGCTTGCGTACGCTGTGGCGGTCATAGACATACTCAGGCTCATAGGGCAGGGCGGAGGCGGCGGCGTCCGCCAGCATCAGAGCGGTACCGCTGGGGGCGTCCAGCTTGCGGCGGTGGTGGCGTTCCTCAATCTCCACGTCAAAGTCCCCGCCCAGCAAGGCGGAGGCGCGGGCGGCCAAATCCATCAGCACATTGATGCCCAGGGACATGTTGGCGGAGCGGAAAATGGGGATGGAGCCGGCGGCACCGCGGATCTGGCCGAGCTGCTCCTCCGAGTAACCGGTGGTGGCCAGCACCACGGGCAGCTTCCGCTCCACGCAGAAGTCCAGCAGCGGACCCAGCGCCGCGGGATGGGAGAAATCAATCACCGCGTCCGCCTCCACAGGGCAGGCGGCAGGGGTGGAAAACACCGGGAAGCCCTCCATGGGCTGGGGGAGCAGATCAATGCCCGCCGCGACGTCTGTGTCGGGGTCGCTGGCGCAGATGTCCGCCACCACCCGGCCCATGTGGCCGCAGCAGCCGGAGATAATAATCTTTTGCATAAAAATCTATGACTCCTTTTGAGCCGCGCCTCGCCCGTTTGCAGCGCGCGGCTTTTCATCGAAGCAAAGTCCGCATCCTCTCTCCCCGCGGGCCGCAGGACGGCATTAAGGGGACTGCACTGAATGATTAGACTTCACCCGCGCTGTTCACGACGGCTCGGATGCCGGCCCGCTCCATAGCGCTGCGCAAAACCTCCAGGTTTTTCTCCGAGATATCGCACAGGGGCAGGCGCAGGGGGCCAGCCTCCATGCCCAGCAGGTTCATGGCCGCCTTGATGGGGATGGGGTTGACCTCGGTAAACAGCGCGTCAATGAGGTCCATGTACTGGATTTGCAGCTTGGAGGCGGCGGCGAAATCGTTGTCCAGACAGAGGTGGCTCATCTTTACCATGACCTCCGGAACAATGTTGGAGGCCACCGAGATCACGCCCTTGGCGCCCAGGGCCATCATGGGCACCACCTGGTCGTCGTTGCCGGACCAGATGTAGAAGTCCTCCCCGCACAAAAACCGGGTGTGGGCCAGCAGGGAGAAATTTCCGCTGGCCTCCTTCACGCCGTTGATTTTGGGGTTTTCGGACAGCACCTTGTAGGTCTCGGCGGTAAAGGACACCCCGGTGCGGCTGGGGACGTTGTAGAGGATGATGGGCAGCTCCACCCGGTCGGCGATGTACTCGTAGTGCTTGATGAGACCGGCTTGGCTGGCCTTGTTGTAATAGGGGGTGACGTGGAGCAGGGCGTCCGCCCCGGAATCCTGGGCGTGCTGGGACAGGTAGACGGCGGCGGAGGTGTCGTTGGACCCGGCTCCGGCGATCACCTTCACCCGGTGGTTTACCCGCTTGACGCAGAACTCTACGGCGGCGATGTGCTCCCGGATGGACATGGTGGCGGACTCGCCGGTGGTGCCGC
>CAJUEG010000062.1 GCA_910584835.1 uncultured Oscillospiraceae bacterium
TCATTCTGTCCTGAGCCTGCAAACCTTTTTTGCGCATTTTTTCTTGACAGTACCCTCGATTCCGTAGGGCTTGTTTCCGCGCTCTCCTTTATAATAGCACGTCCTGATTTCTTCCACCCATTCTCCCCACGGAATCAGTCGATCCATCTGCTCCAAAAATTCTTTCTTCTTTGTCCGCGCCTGCGACAACTCATCCATCAGGCCGGATAGGCTTATCTGTTTATCCATGCCCCTATTCTACCACATCTTTTTCCCCTGCGTACCCGGTTTGTGCGGTGTTGCCTATATTAAAGTTGGACGGTCGGATTGTGCTGATCCGGCTGTTTATTTGTTGGTTTAGGGTACATCAAAAAGCCCAAACGGCGCAGGTTGTCTGAACTGCTTGCTATAGGCGTAATACCTCGAAGTAATCCCGGCTGGTACGAGGCTTTCCAACAAAAATTTATTGTGTAGGGATATCGCCCCTGGAAAGGAGTGCTCTATATGGGTAAAGAAGAATTCGTTGTCGATCCTGAGTATCAAGGGTACGTATTTCTTGGCTGGGCCAAGGGGCAGTTTGAACCGCAGAACGGGAAGGAGAAAAGGCCGTACCATAACATTTTCGTGCTTTCCCCGGTCAGCGATTGGACATCCGGGGACTACGAGGCATTCGGCTTCAAGGCCGAAAAGAAAAAGTGTTTGGGCGCTGACGTTTGGGAAGGTCTGAACCCGGCGATAAGGTTCGGCTGTTCTTTGATGACAAAGCCGGGTCGTGTCTGCCGCTTTGGACGGCTGAGCGCATGGATAACCTTTGGTATTTTCAGATATTCGTGTTCTGTATGAACCCTGTGAAAATCAGTATTTGTCCAACCTTGTCACGGCGTCTTTAGTGTAATTATAGGGGCTGTTTAATTGCCTTTAAAATGTGTGAAATTCACATGCTTGCAGGGACCTTCCTTGCTGTGCATATATTAACGGCCCTACCGGCCCCACCGGTTCTACCGGCCTTACCGGCCCCACCGGCCCCACCGGCGCTACTGGTGCCGATGGCATCGCCGGGGTGACCGGCCCTACCGGGGCCGCCGGCGCCACCGGCCCCACCGGCGCCACAGGTCCCACCGGCGCCAACGGTCCCAACCCCACGGCGACGGCGGGCTTTGCCGCCAACACGGCGGGCACCAGCCTGACCGTGGCTCTGGGCGGCACGCCCATCCCGCTGCCCAGCGCCCAGGTGTTCTCGGCGGACATTACCCCCAACGCGGGAAACACCGTCTTCACCGTGGTCACCGCGGGGCGCTACCGCATCTCCTACCACGTGAACACCACGGCGGCCCTGCTGATGGGCAGCCGTCTGGTCATCAACGGGGTGAACAACACCGCGTCTACCATCGCGCCGGTGCTGTCCGTCTCCAGCTATGAAAATGAGATTGAGGTCAACCTGCCCGCCAACTCCACCATCTCCCTCCAGCTTTACCCCATTGTGCTGGCCGGAGTGGCGGTGCTCATCAGCGGCGGCGCGGGCGCGTCCCTGATGATCGTCCGGCTGAGCTGACCGGATAACTCTCAGCTCCACTCAGGGGGCGGCGGCTTGAAGAAGACGCCGCCCCCGCAGCTTTAAATTGTTGAGGAGGATGCCTGTGATCACAGTCAGCCTGTGCATGATTGTAAAAAACGAGGAGGATGTGCTGGCCCGCTGTCTGGAGAGCGTGTCGCACCTGGTGGACGAGGTCGTGGTCGTAGACACCGGCTCCACCGACCGAACGCGGGAGATCGCGGGGCGGTTCACCGGCCGGGTGTACGATTTTACCTGGACAGACGATTTCGCGGCGGCCCGGAACTATTCCTTTTCCCTGGCGGAGAAGGACTATTGTATGTGGCTGGACGCGGACGACGTGCTCTTGGATGCGGACCGGGCGGCCTTTGCGACACTGAAAGAAACCCTGGACCCGGATGTCAATGTGGTTATGGCCAAATATAACACGGGCTTTGACGAGGGCGGAAACGTGACCTTTTCCTATTTCCGGGAGCGGCTCATCAAAAATCACGCCGGTATGCGGTGGGAGGGGGCCGTGCATGAGGCGGTCACGCCGGTGGGCCGGGTGGTATACAGCGAGTTTGCCGTCACCCACCGCAAGCTGCACGCCGACCACCCGGACAGGAATCTGCGCATCTACGAAAGCCAGCTGGCGCAGGGGATAGAGCTGGAACCCCGGCAGCAGTTCTATTACGGACGGGAGCTGTACTACCACCAGCGCTACGATGACGCCATCCAGGTCTTTGAGCGTTTTCTGGACGAGGGCCGGGGCTGGGTGGAGAACAACATCGACGCCTGCTGCCACTGCGCCTATTGCTACGAGCGGCTGGAGCAGCCGGGGCGGGCGCTGCAATCGCTGCTGCGCAGTTTTGCCTATGACCGGCCCCGTGCCGAGGTGTGCTGTGAGCTGGGCCGATGGTTTTTCCAGCGCGATCAGATACCCTTGGCCGCCTACTGGTATTCGCTGGCCCTGACCTGTACCCGGGACGACAGCCGCGGCGGCTTTGTCTCCCCCGACTGCTACGGCTATCTGCCCTGCATCCAGCTGTGCGTATGCTACAGCCGTATGGGCAAACTGGAACGCGCCGAGCAGATGAACGAGCTGGCGGCGTCCTTCAAGCCGGACGCCGCCCCGGTCCTGCACAATCGGAACTTTTTCCGAAGCCTGGAAACGGCGAAATGACGGACGTTCCGTGCCGGCAGTAAGCCCTGCCCTTGGGACTCCGCCGATCAAAACGCGCGCCTGCGGCTAACAGTCTCCAAATGCGATGCGACGCAGCGCTTTTCCACAAGGGCCGCAATTTCTATATCTGCCGGATTGGGCGGCATCGCCATCAGCTTCCCCCTGCCGGTATATACAGCAGACGACAACGGCGGCTTGTGCATCGGACGCCGATGCATCAATGCGCCGGAGGGCTTGGGAGCGGCAGCCGTCAACAAGCGGGCCTCGGTATATACCGAGGCGCTGCTTGCCCACTACTATCAGCGCCTATAAATGAGGATTGAATGTCATTCGCATCGGTGGTATACTTGGCCCATGACAAATGCGGATTTGGAGGATTTGTGCTATGCAGAAATTTGAGAAGGATACCCTGCGCGGGATGATTGTAAAGGGGAATCTTCGGGCAGCAATGACGTATTTGAAACAGTTCCCGGAAACGGCAGCACTGTATCAAAAGGGCGTGGATTTGTATCAAAAAGAACACTACCTAACTTATGATGTAGATGTGGAACTGAACGAGATTCTCTTGGTCTATCAGAAGTATTACCGGGATGTCTTTTATCTGGAGCTGCCTGCTGAAGAAGCTGCGCAGCGGCTGCGGGAACGGTTGGCAGAACTGTTCCAAGCAGCGCCCGATTCTTCGCTGGACAAGTTGGAGGAAATGGCTGGAACGGCGTTCCGCCAGAAATCGTTCCACGCTTTGATGGGACGAACCAGCGGATACTACGGTCCCTATATATGGAAGGTCGAGGAACTGAAACATTATAAGGTGGAGCTGCCAGAGGGTGAGCAGGACTACGCTGTTAAATTTCTGGACGGGTTCATCATGAAAAGCTGGTTGGACTACATTTCCTTTGGCGAAACGGGCACTGGAGGCTGGTCCAATGGTGATGGCTTGATTCACTGCGTCAGAGCCGCCTATGATCTGGAGTCAGAAGACTTTCAGGTGTCCCTTCTGAAGCATGAAGCTCAGCATGCTATGGATCAAGCCCGTTATAAGGACATCACAAACGAGGAGCTGGAATACCGTGCTAAGTTAGTGGAATTGATTTATTCCAGAGAGCGGAGAATGCTGGAGCGTTTCGTGAGTCAGGCTGATGTAACAAAAACAGACAATGGACACGGATTGGCTGCAGAGCGCATTGTGAGAGGATTTGAGATATGCCTGAAAAAAGACAGGGGCAGTCTGGCCGGACTCCCTATTGAGAGTGTACAGACAATCGCTCAGTCACTTTTTTCAGAGAGCAGTGAAGAAATAGCGGAAAAATACCGTTAATCCGACCCTTTTCTAATTTCCAAAAAGTATTTAAATAGGAGACTTCCAGTTTGCAGGGGGATTTCATCTTTTGGGTGAAATCCCCCTTGACAAATATTCTCTTGAGGCTGAATGCTGTTGCTGTCCCCTTTGTTGTCATCGTCACGGGAAAGGCGGCAGCAGAAAGCGTCCCGCTTGACGGGCACGGGCTGCAAGGTGTTTCGGATCGCTGGCATTATACCCGCCCCCTTTCCACGTCAAAACAATACTGTGCTGTATTCTGTCACGCACATACTCCATGAGGGTACATATCCTCTTTGGACGGCCATTTTGCTGCCAAGGTTCAGCCATGCTATCCCGGTTGCGCTGAACAGCTGACGGCATTTCAGAAACTGTCGAAATGCACAGTATAATTGCTGCTTCACTGTGACAAATGCAGAATTTTGTAAAAAGAGTTGCATTAAAGAAATAAATACTATATACTGGAATTGTCAGTTTAACTGACAATTTTATGTGGAGGTATTGGGATGACAGGCCGCGCGCCCCCTCAAAAGCGTTCCAGACGGGAAACAAACAAAGAACGGGTGATTGCCCAGGCGTTAATCTGCTTTGTGGAGCAGGGGATCGAGGCGGCAAAAATATCGGAGATCGCCCAGCGCTCCGGCGTTACGGAGCGCAGCGTATACCGCTATTTCGCCTCCAAGACAGACCTGGTGCTGGAGACGGCGCTGCTGTTCTGGTCTGAGGCCATGGAGCAGGTGGAGGCTCAGGCGCGGCGGGAGCTGCGGACAGATATGTGCGGCGCGGAGCGGGTTGGGCGGATTCTGCGGGGCTATTCCCGGCTGTACTTCACCCACCGGCAGATGCTGGTTTTTGTCCATGAGGCAGAAGCATATCTGAACCGCTGCGGCAAGGCATTGCTGGTGGAGAATAAACCTCCGGCTGCTTTTGAGGACTGCGCCGGGCCGCTGGCCGCCGCCATCTACAAGGGGATGGAGGACGGCAGCGTCCGCACGGATATCGACATGGCCAGCCTCTATTACAATACCTACGACGCCATGCTGGGATTGATTCAGAAGCTGGCTATTGTCGGCAAAAATGACCCCGCCGACGATGAGAACGCCAGGGTCCGTCTTGAGCAGTTCTGTACGATGATGGAAGGTTTCTATCGGAAACGATGACTTCAATATCAGACAGGGGAAAGGATGAGTACGATGGCTCTGAGGCCCAAGATCGTAAAGCTCGCCAAAATGGTGGGCGGCCTGACCGGCATGGTCAACCGCATCGACGAAAACGCCCCGGAATACTACTCGCTGGAGTGTGTGGTCTCCGACGAGCAGGCCGATGTGGCGCTGCAGCTGGGCCTGCGCAAGGAGCGCACGGCCCAGTATGTGGCGGAAAAGTGCGGCAAGTCCCTGGAGGAGACCCGGAAGATTCTGTTGGAGCTGGCCCAGATCGGTGTGTGCAAGGTGTACCACAACGAGGAGGGCCAGGAGGTGTTCCTGGTGCAGATCTTCGCGCCGGGCATCCTGGAGATGATGGTCAACAACGACGAGCAGGTGAAGGCCCACCCCCAGATCGGCAAAGCCTTTGAGGAGTATACCCGGCTGAGGATCGCCAGCATCGCGCCCAACCTCCCCATGGGCACCGGCATGATGCGGGTGATCCCCATTGAGACCGCCATTTCCGCCGACACCCAGAGCGTTCCCTATGAGCGGCTGTCCTACTATTTGGACAAGTACGACACCTTCTCCGTGTCCGACTGCTCCTGCCGGAAGTCCCGGCGCATTTTGGGGCAGGGCTGCGGCCATTTGGAGCATGAGATGTGCATCCAGATGGGCACGGGCGCCGAGTACTACATTCGCACCGGCAGGGCCAGGCAGATTACCCGCCAGGAGGCGGAGGAAATCCTCCGGAAGGCGGAGGAAAACGGCCTGATGCACCAGATCCCCAACATCGAGGGGCTGGGGGAGTCCGCCGCCATCTGCAACTGCTGCTCCTGCTCCTGCTTCGCCATGCGGGTGGCCACCATGTTCCGCTCCCCGGACGCCATCCGCTCCAACTACGTATCCCAGGTGGACGCGGAAAAGTGCGTGGCCTGCGGCCAGTGTGTGGAAAACTGTCCCACCAACGCGCTGCGGCTGGGCCAGAAGCTGTGCGCCAAGCAGCCGGTGCCGGAGAAGCCCTATGAGAAGGTTCGCGACCACGTCTGGGGCGAGAAGCACTGGAACGTGGACTACCGGGAAAACCGGGTGGATGTGGCGGAAAGCGGCACCGCCCCCTGCAAAACCGCCTGCCCCGCCCATATTGCGGTGCAGGGCTATATCAAGCTGGCCGCCCAGGGTAAATATACCGAGGCGCTGGAGCTGATTAAAAAGGAAAACCCCTTTCCGGCGGTATGCGGCCGGATCTGCCCCAGAAGCTGCGAATCCGCCTGCACCCGGGGGGATGTGGACGAGCCCATCGCCATCGATGAGATTAAAAAATTCATCGCCGATCAGGACCTGAACGAGGCCAGCCGGTTTGTGCCCAAAAAGCGCCACGACTATCAGAAGATGGTGGCGGTGATTGGCTCCGGTCCGGCGGGTATGTCCTGCGCCTACTATCTGGCGCTGGACGGATACCGGGTTACGGTGTTTGAAAAGCTGGAGCGGCCCGGCGGTATGCTGACCATGGGAATTCCCGCTTTCCGGCTGGAGAAGAATGTGGTGGAGGCGGAGATCGAAGTGCTCCGGCAGATGGGGGTCCAGTTCCGCACCGGCGTTGAGGTGGGGAAAGACGTGACCATTCAAGAGCTGCGGGAGCAGGGCTTCAAGGCGTTTTACCTGGCCATTGGCGCCCAGGGCGGCAGGAAGCTGAACATTCCCGGCGAGGATGCCCCGGGCGTGGCCGCCGGCGTGGACTTCCTGCGGGAGATCAACCTGGGGTCCATCCCGCCCATGGCGGGAAAAACCGTGGTGATCGGCGGCGGCAACGTCGCCATCGATGTGTCGAGGGCTGCCGTTCGGACGGACAGCAGTCAGGTGGATATGTACTGCCTGGAGCAGCGGGGAGAGATGCCCGCTCTGCCGGAGGAGATCGAGGAGGCGGAACGGGAGCGCATTGGCATTCACAACGGATACGGACCCAAGGAGATCCTGGTGAAGGACGGCCGGGCTGTGGGGGTGGTGTTCAAGAAGTGCGTCCGCGTGTTTGATGATGAGGGCCGCTTCGCCCCCCAGTTCGACGAGGGGGACACCGTCACGGTGGAGGCTGACCATGTGCTCCTGAGCGTGGGCCAGAGCATCCAGTGGGGCGGCCTGCTGGAGGGCGCCGCCGTCGCGGTCCGGCCCAACGGCACGGCGGAGGCCGACTCCTTTACCTATCAGACAGCCGAGCCGGACATTTTCGTGGGCGGCGATGCGTATACCGGTCCCAAGTTTGCCATCGACGCCATTGCCGCGGGCAAGGAGGCGGCCATCTCCATCCACCGGTTTGTCCAGCCCGGCCAGAGCCTGACCCTGGGCCGCGACCGCCGCCAGTACCACAGCTTCGATAAGGACAACGTAGTGCTGGAGAGCTTCGACCGCACCCCCCGGCAGCGGGCGGGGCACTCCGAGCGAAAGGCCGGCGCCTTCGGCGACCCCCGGCTCACCTTCACCGAGGAGCAGATGAGGAAGGAGACCCAGCGGTGCCTGGGCTGCGGCGCGGTGCAGGTGGACGAGTATATGTGCGTCGGCTGCGGCCAGTGCACCACCAAGTGTAAGTTTGAGGCCATCAGCCTGAAACGGAAATACAACGAATTTGCCCCGGTGTTTGAAAAGCTGCCCATCGCCGTGGCCAAGTACGCGGTGAAGCGCACCGGCAAGATCGCCGCCTCCGCCGTCAAGAAAGGGGGGTAACGATGCACGAGCTGGGTTTGCTCAGCGCCATGGTGAAAACCATTGAGGGCATTGCCCAAGAGGAGGGGCTGGAGCGGGTGGACAGGATCGTCCTGCAGGTGGGCGAGCTGTCCGGCGTTGTGCCCGCCTACCTGGAGTCCTGCTATCCGGCGGCGGTTTACAAGACCTTTATGGAGGATACCGAGCTGGAGCTGGAGGTGGTTCCGGGCATTGCCAGGTGCAACCTCTGCGGCCGGGAATTCAACGCGGTGGAGGCGGACCTGAAATGCCCCAACTGCGGGGGAGAGGCGCTGACGGCGTGCAGCGGCACAGAGCTGGTGATCAAAGAGATCGTAGGCTGTTGAGAAAGGGGTAAAAAATATGGGAGGAAAAATTATGGGGACCAAGCAGCAGACCAACCAAAGCATTGAGGTATTTTTCAAGTGGATCATGTTCACCGCTGCCATTACCGGCATGGCCATCATCGCCGCCTTTTATCCCATCCAGGGCAATATTCCGCTGATTGTCATCCCCTCCATCCTGGTGCTGATCTTCTGCAAGCCGGTGTTCTTTGAGCGGCTGAAGCTCACCACCCTGCTGACCATGCGCATCCTCATCGTGCTGGCGGCGCTGCGGGTGTTCAATCCCCAGGTGTATGTGGACTGCATCATGCTGATGCTGATTGTGAACATCCTGGAGGCCACCTTTACCGACCTGCTCCGCTACAAGAAGTATTTCAACGCGGTATCCGGGTTTGCCCTGGCCCTGGGCGTAATCACCCTGCGGGGCCTGTGGCAGTTCGACGCCCCCTTGGGCGACTACTACCTGGCGCGGGGCGCGCTGCCCATTATCACCATCATGTACGCCCTGGCCTACACCCTCTGGAACTGGATTTTCGTGACCAATGAGTTCTCCTCCTCCGTGGCGCTGATGCACGTGGGCTTCCTGGGCGCGCCCCTGATCGGCTCCCTGTGCACCCTGGGCCTGGGCGCTTACGGCGGCATCGGCATGTGGCTGCTGCTGCGGGCCAACTCCCTGTCCATCGGCGGCTGGCTCCAGATCGGCGCGAAGGACTGGTTTGAGCGGGAATTCTATCACGAGAAGTTTGACAAGTTTGTGACCTGGACCAAGGGCAGAAACGTGCAGATTGTCTGCATGGTGATCAATGTGGCGCTGATCGCCGCGTGTATCATACTGATGATGCAGAACGGCGGCATCGTCTTTGAATTCGCCCCCCTGGCCGCCCCCGGCAAATAAGGAGCAGCGCATGAAAAATTATGATGTGATCGTCATCGGCGCCGGAAACGGCGGACTGGCCTCCGCCGCCACCCTGGCGGAAAAGGGGAAAAGCGTGATCCTCTTTGAGAAGCACAACATCCCCGGGGGCTGCGGCACCAGCTTCCGCAGGGGCAGGTTCGAGTTTGAGATCGCCCTGCACCAGCTCTCCCACATGGGCACGGAGGATAAACCCGGCCCCCTCATGGAGCAGTTCAAGCGCTACGGCATCTACGACGAGATTCAGTGGATTCGGATCAAGGAGCTGTTCCGGGTGAATTTCCCCGACGGCACCGGCATCAGCCTGCCGGCGGATCGAAAGAGCTGCGAAGCGCATTTATGTAAGGAGTTCCCCCACCAGGCGGAGGCTATCGGCAGGTATTTTGAGGTGGTCTACGGCTTCTGCGATCAGGCCGCGGCGTTCGCGGCGAAGAGCGCCGCCAGCACCGGCGAGCCCGGGGCGCTGAAAAAGGCGGTTATGAAAGCGGGCTTCCCCAGGCTGTACCCCCTGCTGGCCAAGTACGCCATGAAGAGCACCCAGGAGGTGCTGGATGAGTTCTTTACCGACCGCAAGCTCCAGCTGGCGCTGAGCGCCTACTGGTGCTTCATGGGCATGCCCCCCACCCGGTTCCCCTTTGCCATTCTGGCCAAGTGTACCACCTTCTACCTGGAGACCAAGCCCTACTACCTGCGGGGCACCTCCATGATGATGAACCAGGCCATCATGGAGGCGGTGATGCGGATGGGCGGCGTGGTCAAGCTGAACTGCGGCGTCCAGCGGATCATCCTGGAGAACGGGAAGGCCGTGGGCGTGGTGGACGAGTACGGCGAGGAGTACCGGGCCAAGCGGATCGTCTCCAACATCTCCCCGCTGGCCACCTATGGAAACCTTCTGGCGCCCGGCGAGGTGCCGGAGGCCGCCCGGGAGTACCTGAAGCCCTACACGGTGGGCATTTCCGCCCTGACCTGCTTCATCGGCCTGGACTGCACCCCGGAGGAGATCGGCTTCACCACCTCCTTCACCCTGAACTACGAGAGCCTGGACGCCAACCGGGATTTCCAGGACGCATACAAGCTTCTGCCGGAGAACGACCCCCTGGTGGCCACCTGCTACACGGTGGACGACCCCTGCGTGTCGCCGCCGGGAACCAGCATTATCACGGCGGGCACGCTGAAGTACAGCGCCGAGTGGGAAAAGCTCCCCCCGGAGCAGTATTATGAGATGAAGTACGAGGCGGGCAAACGGATCGTCGCCCGGCTGGAAAAGATGTACCCCGGCATTACGGAGCACATAGAGGAGATGGAGATTGCCACGCCGCTCACCCATATGAGGTACCTGGGCCATCCCGGCGGCGCCATCTACGGCTACGAACAGGATCTGATGCAGTCGGTGTTTTTCTTCCCGACGGAGAGCAAGATACCCAACCTGGAGTTTGCCAGCGGCTGGGTCAATGCCTGCGGCTTCGGCCCCAACTATACCTATGCCGACACAGTGGCCGCCAAGATCGCCAAGGAGGTGTGAGCAATGGCCAAAAATATACGGGAGACCCTGCTGGGCACTTTGGAGCACGGACAGGAGATCATGGAAAACATCCGCGTGATGCGGGCCGTATCGGGAGACAAAATCCCCACCGGCAGCGTGGCCAAGCCCTCCGAGGCCATACACCGCAAGGAATTGAAGCTGGTGGTGCAGTCGGTGATTGACACGGGCAGGCAGGCCAAAATTTTCCGCTTCATCTCGGAAGACGGCTATCTGCCCCCCTTTGAGGCGGGACAGTATATCAACCTGTTCACCCAGATCGACGGAGTCCGCACCAGCCGCCCCTACAGCCTGTCCTCCTCGCCACGCCAGCGGGCCTATTATGAGATCACGGTGGCCAGGACCACGGACGGCTTTGTGTCCGACTATCTGCTGGACCAGGTGAAGGCCGGGGACCGCTTTACGGCCAACGGTCCGGCGGGCGTATTCCGCTATCAGCCGGTGTTCCACAGCAAAAAGTCCCTGTTTTTAGCGGGAGGGAGCGGCATCACCCCCATGCTGAGCATGACCCGGGAAATCCTGGAGGCCGGCCTTGACCGGGACGTGGCACTGCTCTACGGCTGCCGCACCCCGGAGGCGGCGCTGTACCATGAGGAGCTGACGGGTTATGCCGCCGCCTTCCCCAATTTCCGCTACCATCTGGTGGTGTCCGATCCGGTGGAGGGCTGGGAAGGGGAGAAGGGCTTCCTGGATGAGGCGCTGATCCGCCGCCTGGTCCCGGACTTCGCGGAGCGCACCAGCTACATCTGCGGGCCCCAGGTGATGAACGATTTCTGCAAGTCCGCCCTGGAGTCCATGGGCGTGCCGGAAAAGAAAATCCGCCGGGAAATGTTCGGCGCGCGGCGGGACATTCAAAACGAGCCGGGGTGGCCTTCAGCGCTCACAGGGAATGAGACCTTTACCATCACCATAGGGGAGCGGAAGATTCCCGCCAAGTCCGGGGAGCCTGTGCTGACCGCTCTGGAACGGGCAGGCGTCCGGGTGAACGTGTGCTGCCGCAGCGGGGAGTGCAGCCTGTGCCGGGTGAAGCTGGTGTCCGGCGAGGTATTCCTGGCAAAGGGGATGCTGCGCCGCTACGCCGATGAGAAGTACGGGTATATCCACTCCTGTAAGGCATACCCCATCGGAAATATTGAGATCATGCTGTGATACAGCGGGAAGGAGAGAAGGATGGGCTTTTTCTTTGAAGGCTATACCCCAATCGCCATCGTGGGACTGGTGCTGCTGGTGGCGGCGTTGGTGGTGCTCAACGAGCTGACCCGGCGGAGCAAAATTCTGTCGGTCGCCATGTACTGCGTGGTCCCGGTGATTCTGGTTGTTCTCATCGCTGCGGGTGTGGTGGGGAGCCCCTCCAGCAAAACCTGGTTTGGGGTCATCAAGACCTATTCCGCTCTGATCGGCGTGGTGGGGTTTATGCTGATCCGCTATACCAAGCTGGGCCAGCGGAGATTTGCCTGGTACTTCCCGGTGGCGATTTTGGGCATTAACATCCTTGAGGCGATTTACCGGGATTATGAGGTGTTCGCCACGTTCAAAACCATGACCACCGACGCGGCGGGCCTGACCCTGCTGGGCGGCCCATGGAATTTGATGAATGCCTTGGCGGGGGTGTTTCTGCTGCTGACCATGACGGGATGGATGGGCATTCAGGTGGCCAACACCGGCTCCAAGGACATGGTATGGCCGGATCAGCTGTGGTTCTGGATTATCGCCTATGACCTTTGGAATGTGGCCTACTGCTATAACTGCATCGCAACCCGGGCCATGTACGCGGGTGTGGCCCTGCTCATCAGCTGTACGCTGGCGGAGTTTTTCCTGAAGCGGGGGGTATGGCTTCAGCACCGGGCCCAGACCCTGGCGCTGTTCGGCATGTTCTCCCTGGCGGTGGATTACCAGGCGCTGCCCGCATTTGGTATTACCGCCACCTACAACCCCGCGGCCTGGACGGCCCTCAGCGCTTTGGCCCTGGCGTTTAACGCGGGCGTGTTCGTGTATGAGGTATCTGTAATCATAAAAACCAAGCGGAATCCCCTGAAACAGGAGCTTTATACCCAGCTTGAAAGCTACAAAAAGAACCTGTCGGCCAACGGTTTGAGGTGAGGAGAGCGGCCATGGACAACATTCGGGTGATTCAGATCAAGCAGAGCATTTTCGCGGACAACGATGCCGATGCCCAAAAGCTGCGCGGACAGTTAAAACAGGAAAAGACGTTTCTGCTGAATCTCATGTCTTCTCCCGGCAGCGGCAAGACCACCACCCTGCTCAGGACCATTGAACGGCTCAAGCACCAGCTGCGCATGGGCGTTATGGAAGCGGATATCGACTCCTCTGTGGACGCGGAGGCTATCAGCGCCGCCGGAGTCAGAACCATTCAGCTCCACACTGGAGGCATGTGCCATCTGGACGCGGATATGACCCGGCAGGGGCTCCGGGAGCTGGGCACGGAGGATTTGGACCTTGCCATACTGGAAAATGTGGGCAACCTGGTGTGTCCGGCGGAATTCGACACCGGCGCGGTGAAAAATGCCATGATCCTGTCTGTGCCGGAGGGACACGATAAGCCGCTGAAGTACCCTTTGATCTTTACGGTTTGCGATGCGCTGATCATCAACAAAATTGATGTGCTGCCCTATTTTGATTTTGATATGGACAAGGTGAGGCAGTATGCTCTGGCCAGGAACCCCAGACTCCAAATTTTTCCCATCTGTGCCAAAAGCGGCGAAGGTGTGGACGCCTGGTGCCAATGGCTGAAAGACCAGGTGTCTGCCTGGCAGACAGATACAAATCCATAAAGTCAAAACAACGCCCCCTGTGCGGAAAGCTTTCCGCACAGGGGGCGCTTTTGGCAGTGGCTTTCTCCTGTAGACACACCTGCATTTCAGATGATTGTGTTTGCAAAAAACATAACCATGCCGGTGTGGATCAGGCACTTGCCCTCGGCGGAGCCCAAGCCGATGGAGATGTTCTTGATGGCCCCGCCGAAGCCTGCCATGGCGTGGCCCTTGAAGTGGGACAGCACCAGATAGGAGTCGTAGTCGGCGAAGTGGGCGCCCACCTGAGCACCGAGCCGCCCTCTACAGGGATGGTCATGGAGCCGTTTTCGTCCAAAATCACCACGTCGGCAATGTCGTTGAAGCCGTGATCCTTCGCCACCTGGTAGTGCATGGCGGTCTCTGCCCGGGAGCCGCCGTAGGCGGTGTTGTTCTCCACGATGGTGCCGTCCACGCCCTGCACCACATCTTTAATCAGTTCGGGCCGCAGGTAGTTGCTGTTAGGCGGCTCGCCGGTGGACAGCTTGACAGCCACTTTGCCTGTGGGCGACCACTCCAGCGCGTCATATACCGCCACCATGGCCTCCGGGGTGATGTCCGAGATGTAGTACACGGTGGAGCCGCCCTCAGCCTGGTGCTCCAGGGCGGACAGGGCGATGACCTCCCCGCCGTTGGTGGTGATGGCTGTACCGCTTCCCTTGTTGAGGTAGCGGTACAGCACTGCCGACACCTCAGCGCGGGTGATGGTGGCTTTCGGGTCGAAGCGGTTGCCGGGCCTGCCGTTTACAACGCCGCTGGCCCGGGCCCAATCTACCGCTATGCGGGCATAATTGGCGATGTCGGCCTCGTCGGCAAAGTCCTCCCCAGCTTCGGTCTCGGGTTCCCCGGCGTACCGCCATAAAGCGGTAGCCAGATCCTCCCGGCTCACCGGGTCATTGGAACCGAACACACCTCCTCCGTATCCTGACATGATCCCCCGCTCCGCAGTCCAGGACGCTGCCGGGGCATAGTCAGCGTTTGCCTCCACATCGGAGAACTGGGCGGCGGATGCTGCCTCTGGTCTGCCCTCCGCGCGCCAGATGGCCAGGGCCACTGTGGAACGAACCATATCTGTCTCAGGTTCAAAGTCGGTGTCGGTGATGCCGCTCATGATGTCGTGCGCAACGCACCAAGCAACCTCGTCCTCGTACCACGCCCCATTGGGGACGTCGGCAAAAGCCGGGGCAGACGCTGCCAGGGGTCGGGAGCTCTCCGTGGGAGCGGGTGCACTGCCGGGAGCCGCCGCGCCCACGGTGGTCAGGTACGCGCCCGCTGTCAGTGCCGCCGCCAATAGGGCGGCCAGAATCTTTTTACTGTGCTTCATCGGAATCTCCTCCTCAGTCGTCCAAGCTTACGATGGTGTATGCCCTGCTGCCCAGGCCGATTTCTTCGCCGTGGGCCAGCACGACCTCCGCGTTGCGGGATTCCATGCGGTTCACCAGGGACTGCCCGTCCTGGGCGGTATATACCAGATCCACGCACGCCTGATCCAGCGCCACCGGGTCGGTGGAGGCCAGGATGCCGATGTCGTGCATATCCGGCTCGGCGGGGTTTCCGTTGCAGTCGCAGTCCACGCTGAGGCGGTTCATCACGCTGATATACACGATGTTCTCCCCGTTGTTCAGATGGTCGGACACCGCCTTGCCCGCCTCCGCCATGGACTCCAGAAAGGCGTTCTGCTCGCCGCCCCAGGGGCTGGTGTGGCTCTTGCCGCCGGTGTGAATCAGGCACTTGCCCTCGGCGGAGCCCAGGCCGATGGAGATGTTCTTGATGGCCCCGCCAAAGCCTGCCATGGCGTGGCCCTTGAAGTGGGACAGCACCAGGTAGGAGCCGTAATCGTCAAAGTGCGCCCCCACCAGGTTTTCCGTCAGCCGCGTCCCGCCGCTGACAGGCAGGGCCATGGAGCCGTTTTCGTCCAGGATCACCACTGTCAGCGCCAGTGATAAAATGTAAAAAAACGCCGAGGAAAAAATGTAGTTTT
>CAJUEG010000063.1 GCA_910584835.1 uncultured Oscillospiraceae bacterium
AAACTACAAAATTTCTTCGGCGTTTTCTTACAATTTCAGATTGGCGTTGACACAGAGTTCCCGTATTGATCGCCCGGGTGTTGGTGAAAGAGAACAACACGATCATACAGACTGGGGAGACATAGATCAGGAACAGGAAATAGGCCAAAATGTGCATCAGCACATTGAGAACGGGGTTCTTGATCTTCTGCTTCACAATGCGGGTTTTTACCTTGGAGATAGACATATAATGCCCGCGCCGCTCAATATAGTTCAGGCCCATCAAGAGCGCGAAGGAGATTAGTCCCAGGAAAATGGACAGCACGGACCCCAGGGTTCGGGTATAGTCCATTTTGACGAAGGTAATGACGATGGGGTTGATGGTCTGGAACTCGGTTCCACCCACGATCAAAGGGGCCGCCATCGCGCACAGTCCCTTGATAAAGGTGAGGATGGTGATAGACAGATAGGAGGGAGCCAGTGTAGGAAAAACCACCTTGAAAAGGATGCGGGATGTGCTTGCGCCCATGTTCCTGGCGGCCTCAATCGTCTGATAGTCGATCTGATGCAAAGCGTTTCGCAGGAAGATCACGTGGTTGGTGGTACAGGCGAAGGTCATGATAAAGAGGACGGCCCCATACCCCTCAAACCAGTTGTGGGCTACATTGGGGAAGACGGCTTGCAGGAGCTTGGTAAACATACCTACCTCGCCATAAAGGAACTTAAAGCCGGAGACCAGGATCATACCGCCGTAAATCATGGTAGACATATAGCCAATTCGCAGAAGCTTTGCGCCTTTGATATCGAAATACTCGGTAACAAATACAGCCAGCGTACCCACCACATTTACGGTAACGCACATGGAGATAGCCAGGATGAAGGAGTTCTTAATGGCCTGCATGGCCCGCTCCGAATCCAGGATTTTTTTGATGTTATCACTGAGGCTACCGCTAAACAGGACGTCTGCGAACAAATTTAGGTTTGGATAAATCAGAAACGCAAAAATAAACCACGTGAAGAAGATTCCTTCGATCAGCAGAAAAATGTTGCTCTTTTTGCTAAAAAAACGCTTGATGCTAAAAGGCTCCTTCTGCTGCAAGGTCGCTCCGCCCGCATTTGGACCTGCCATATCTTTTCCCCCTTTCCAAACTTTACAGACGATTATTTGTGCGCAGCGGCTGCCTTGCTTTTGTTTTTCGAAGCAGGTGTCTCCGGCTCTTCCGGCTCAGGGGTAAAGGACTGGATATCCTGGGGCCTTATGCTGATGATGACCTTGTCACCTGCGTTATGAACCTCGACGGCATCGTTTTTCTCAATTTCCTTAATGATGCTCCCACCTACAGCAAGGTAATACTTGATATACATCCCATAGTATTCAATGTTTTTAATGGTGGCTTCCGCCGTGAAGTATTCCTTGCCTGTTCTGCCGAGATGCACTTTCTCCAGGCGGATATAGTGATGCTTTTGGGGATCCAACTTCGAGGCACTAATGCCGCTCTGGTTGATGGCGTTCACCAACTCCGATGACAGTCTGTTCACATCGCCTATAAAATTGTTGGTGTACTCCGTGCGGGATTTGTTATAGATCTCATTTGGGGTGCCGATTTGATCCACCACACCCTTTTTAAACACACAGATGTGGTCAGAGAGGGTAAGCGCCTCCTCCTGGTCGTGGGTGACATAGACCATGGTGATGCCCAACTTCTTTTGGAGTTCTTTCAACTCTCCACGCAGCTGGACGCGCAACTTGGCGTCCAGATTGGAAAGCGGCTCGTCCAGACAGAGGATGGGCGGATTACTGGCCAGCGCTCTGGCAATAGCCACACGCTGCTGTTGGCCGCCGGAAAGCTCGGAGACATTCTTCACCAGCTCCACATCCGTCAGATCCACTTTTCGGGCGCACTCGTGTACGATGTCATCGATTTCGATCTTGTTCTTTTTCTGCACTTCAAGGGAGAAGGCTATGTTCTGGTAGACGGTCATAGTGGGGAAGAGGGCGTAGGACTGGAACACCATGCCGATGTTCCGCTTTTCCACCGGGATGTCCGTAATATCCTTGCCGTTGATCGTAATTTTCCCGCTGGAAGGTTTGATGAAACCGGTAATCGCACGCAGAGTGGTGGTCTTTCCGCAGCCGGACGGCCCCAGCAGAGTAAAGAACTCGCCGTCTGGAATCTCCAGTGATACGTCCTTCAGCGCATGGAAGTCACCGAAGTGGACGTTCAGTTTTTCGACTTTCAGCATTGCGCCAATCTCCTTTCCCGATCACTTCATAAACTGAAGCGTTATATATTCCACCCACTCGCCCATGTGCTGCTGGGCCCACGCCCAGTCAATCTGCTGCTGGGGAAGTGCGGTGTAAGTCTTGGCATCGTCGCTGGCACCGGCTTCCCACGCTTCATTATTGGCCGGAGCCGTATCCCATGCCTGCGCCCACGTGGTCTGGAACTCCGTACCGCCATACCATTCCAGGAACAGAGCCGCTGTAATGGGATTTTTGGAGCCCTTGATGATGCCGCAGCCAGTGATGGCATAGGGAACGCCCACATCAGGAACCACATACCCCAACGAAACCTCATAGGTCTCGGAGTAGGACTTGATGCCAGAGGAGTACCACTGGCCGCAGTGAACATTCTCCTGGCTTCCCGATGTGGCGGCAATGGCGCTGATCACATCGCCTTCCGCTGACACGCCGTAATCATACATCTTCCTGATCTGCTCCCAGCCTTCGGGAGACACGCCGTATTGGGCATCGGAAGCGTCAGACTTGTATCGATGCAGGATACCAGTCAGGTTTACCTGGGTTGTGCCGCCGGTAAGGGCCGACCAGCATTGGAACGTGCCATGGTACTGGGTGTTTTCATCCTGCCACAGGTCAAGCCAATCGCTGGGAGCCTGATCTTGGGTCCAGGTGTTCTTATCGTATACCAGCAGGATGGCTTCTTTGGTGATGGCATGGAAATAGCCGTCCGGGTCGTTCAGCCCCTCATCGACAAGGCCCGCCCAGCTTGGAACATACTGTTCCAAAAGCCCCTCATTTTTCAGATCCTGCCAGCCCATGGCGTTGAGGCCGCACATCACGTCAGCCTGGGGATTTTTGCTCTCGGCCTTAATCTTCTCCGACATTGCGGACGCGCCACCGTTGACAATCGTGATGTTGGTGAAGCCTGCCTCTTTTGCTTTCTTCGTCCACCAGTCCGAGCGACCGCCAGAGCCAGAGTTTGTATACACCACCAGGGGCTTGGCTTTGTATTCAGCAATCTGTTCCTCCGTCAGGCCGGAGATGTCGATTGCGTCGCTGCTGCCCTGCTGGGAGTCGGGATCTTTCTGCCCGCAGGCCGTCAGGCCCAGGAGCATAGCGCAAACGAGCAATGAACAGGTGATAGATTTCCAAATTTTCATCTGGTATTCTCTCCTTATATCAATTTTATAAATTGTTTTAGGCTTTCACTATCCGTTAAATTGACTCGCAGGGGCGTGATCGTAATAAATCCTTGATTGCGGCAAAGATTATAGTCGTTATCCCCTTGTGCCGGTTTTGGCGTCTGGGCAACGGGGGCAAACCGGACTTTGGCATCCGACAGATCAGGCTGATCCGGGAAATTGACATTGAGACACATAGCTCCGTTCCAGTTGGTGCTAAGAATCAGACGCTCTAAAAGCTCAGGAAGGATACCCCAGTAGTTTTTCCCATGTTGCCTTGCGCTAAGGGCAATGCTGCGAATTCCGTACATATTGGCTTCCAGTGCAGCCCCAACCGTCCCCGAATAGACGATATCACGCCCTAAATTGAAGCCTCCGTTCACACCGGAAACCACCAGATCGACATCTTTCATAACATATTTTCGAAAAAACTTTACGCTGTCAGCGGCCGTCCCCGTATGGACATAAATGTTTTCTCCCTTGCTGCTTTTTGAAAGGTTTTCTTCCAGAATCTCATATTTGCGCGTTGCATGGGAGCTGCCGCTGCGTTCCCCATCGGGAACACAGGCAAAGGCGTTCCCAAACGTTTGCAATACCTTTTGAAGCGGCAACAGGCTTTCGCTTCCAATTCCGTCATCGTTGACGATCAGGATATTCATACGTTTAGGAAGCAGGTGCCGGGTCAGCAGGAACTATAGCGGGGCTCATACTGTTGGCACGAGCAATCCATGCGTCCAGATGTTCGCAAACCAAATCCCAATCAATGTCTTGGGCGGGGATGGAACTGACCGTCAGCATATACTGACGGGAGGGGATGATACGAACCACCTGGTTGCCCTCCGTGTCAAGTGCCGCAGTATAGTCCTTGTACTCCGAGCCGGATCCATTCTCGTCCAGTTCTTTCACATTGGTCTCGTTGAACACGGTGGTGTTGGCGGGAATCATTGTCCGAACGTGCTTCGTCATCTCCAAAACAGTGGGGGCTGCGCCGATATAGTCCATGAAGAGCTGGCTTGCTTCGACCTTGTCCGTGGTATTCATGATGGCCGCGCCATAGATGAAGGTGGGAACGTCAGGGTACTTGATCACGTCAAGCCGCGCACACTTGCCGGCAGCCCAGTACCAGGCGGCCTTGTCCATGCCGTCGGAGGCATAATCGAAGGTAATCTGCGTGGTTGCGATGTTGTTGATGTAGTCCCCAGTGGCGCAGATGGCCTTCTGAGTCTCTGCGTTAAGCCATTCCTTGCTGCGCCCGTCAATCATGGCCTGCAGCTGATCCCACCCCTCCTGGGTCACACAGTCTGTATCCACGGCGGAAGCGTCCAGATAATTAGCCAGAATGCCAACCAAGAAGGTCTTGTTGGCCAGATCGCTCCAGTCATTCATATAGCGATCCAGTTCGTATTTGCCAATATAGGCAGAGCCTTCTTTCCACAGGTCGGTCACAACGGAAACGTCCGTAATTTCAATTCCTCCGAAAGTCTCCTTGTCCTTCTGCTTTTCCAGATCGGGAGAGTCATCCACGACACCTGTGACACGGTACATGGAGAGAATCATGTCCTTTGAAATAGCAAAATACTGATTGTCCTTGTCATTCAAGTTTTCGGCAACCTCGCCGGCCCACTCTGGCACAAACTCTTTGAGGGCTGCGGCCTGCTTGAGACCTTGGAGGGCGTAGGTGTCCAGACCTACGACCACATCACAGCCTGCGGCGGTGATGGCGGCAACGTCGTGCTGATCTTCAATTTTGAAGAATTCAGCGTTTGGGAACTTTTCCCTCACCAGATCCTGGAAATAGTTCACTTCCTCCGCGTTGTCGCCGGAGCCCACGGTATAGCCCTTGGCGGTGTACTTAAAGTCCTCCGTGTAGCCAACCTTGATGGCGGCGTTGTAGAAGTCCGCCAGCTGTTGGTCAGTAAAGCCGGCTTTCCAACCAGTATTCTCCGGTTCCTGACTGACGGGCGGGGTTTGCTCCTGCCCAGAGGTTGGCTCCACCTGCTTCGAAGGCTCCTGCTCCGCCTGCTGACAGGCAGCCAGCGTTCCAAAGAGCAGGGTGGTGCAAAGCAGAACTGCAAGAACTTGTGTCACTTTTTTCATAATTACCCTCCTTTTATAACGTCCGAGTCGAGATTTGTATTTCTCGAGATCTTTAAAATCATAGCACAGATAATATAACGTGTCAATTAGCTGTTTGAACGAAATAACCATGTTTTATTGTCTAAAACGCCCAATATATTGGATATAATACCAATTATAGAAGCGCATTCAGAGAATTTTGTAAATGATACGTTACAGCATTTTATTTATTCTTACTGTTTTTATGCCCGCATTTACAGCTTTTCTTGTCTGTTTTGTTACGTTCCAACATAGATTGGAAATTATGGGATTGTGACGTTTCATCTTGTGGTAATGCTGTATGTATTGTCCCAGTTTAATTCTTGCCGAACTATTGAAAAAAATAATCTACTCAATTATAATCATTTTATACTGTAGCGTTTTAACGAGAGGAGGAAGTCTCTTTGGCAACAATTAAGGATATTGCCCGCGAGGCCGGGGTTTCACAGGGAACGGTGTCCAATGTTCTTAATGGAAAAGGCAACGTCAGCAGCGACAAAATCCGGCTTGTTGAGGAGACTGCTGCCAGACTCGGCTATACAGTCAACCGCCGTGCGAAGATTCTTCGAAAGGGTGTTTCAAACACATTGGCCGTTCTGTTGCCAAACATGTATGACAAGCGGTATACTGATTTCTTCACCAGTTTCAAGCACTATGCGGAAAGCAGCCATTACTCTGCAAATTTGTTTTTGTCCGATGACGATGTCGAGATGGAGAAAACCCAGCTCGCAGCAATTCGCTCCGAAGGTGTAGCTGGTCTTGCCGCATTTAGCTGTCAATCAGATGATGCTGCCGAACTCTATACAAATGCGGGATTTTCGGTGGATAATCTGATTTTTGTGGAGCGCAGTGCAGGGCCAGACTTTAATTATATTGGTTTCGACTACGCCGAAGCGGGAGTGACCCTGGCCAAAGAGGCGCTGACCCGGGGCTATCGTGAGGTTGTACTGGTCACGGAAAGCGTGTCCTACTCTTGTGAACGTCAATTTTTCCGCAGCTTCTGCGCCACCTTAGAGGACACTGCCTGCCGGGTTCGTTCCGTAGTCACCGACAGGCTTCATTGCAATAACACTTTTCTCCAATTACTGAACGAAGGAACTGTTATAAACGCCATTTTTATGACGAGCTATAGTCTGGCTCAGGCTTATTTGAATATCCAAAAAACTTTTTTTCGCGGAAGGGAAAGCGAAATCTATACCCTATCACCGCTTTTTACCATGCCAACTCGGGACTTCAACAAGTATGAACTTAACTACCGTCTGCTTGGAAAGCTCGTCGCCGAGCAGCTAATAGCCTGTTGCCAAACACCGTCTGAAGCTCCAAAGAAAGCAATTCTGGAAAACGATGGGTTGCGACGCTGGGGGGTTCCCATCTGTCCGGACAGCGGGTGCAAACGCATTACTGTGCTTACCCTGGACAGCCCCACCGCACGGATTATGGAAAGTCTGTCAAAGCTCTACACCGATGCCACTGGAATTGAGGTCAAGATTGCTGTCAGTTCCTATGACGGCATCCACGAAATTCTCAAAAGTCTCAGCGAAATGTCTGTATTTGACGTGATCCGCATCGACCATAGCTGGCTTTCCTGGTTCGGAGAAAAGATATTTTTGCCTCTTGATGATTTTGATACAGCTCTAAAAAACACACTGGAGACATTTGTTCCGGGGCTTATCCCCCAATACTCCAATGTTGGCAGTACGATGTATGCGCTGCCAGAGACTCCCAGTGCGCAGCTGTTGTTTTACAGACGTGACATCTTTGAGAATCCGGCGCTGCAACGCCTTTATAAGGAGCAGAATAAGCGTGAGTTAGTTTTGCCAGAGACATTTGAAGATTTCAACCGTATTGCTCGATTTTTTACCAAGAAATTCAATCCTCTCTCTCCAGTAAATTATGGCACTACGCTGACCCTTGGCAACAGTGGTGTTGCCGCCACCGAATACCTCACGCGGTACTTCAGTCACACCAGTGATCTTTTTTCATCAGACGGCGATATCCTCATTGAGGGTGCTAATGGTCTTGCAGCAATTCGAGAGCTGGTGGATGCCCGGCAATATACGCCGTCTAAACACAATGATTGGTGGCGGGAGACAGCCAGAACCTTTGCTCAGGGCGATACCGCCATGACAATTATTTACAGCAACTATGCTTCGGAGATGCTTAACGCCAGTTCCCGCATTACAAATAAAATCGGTTTTGCTGTAGTTCCCGGCGGGAACCCTCTTATTGGAGGGGGCACGATTGGCGTTTGCCGCAATAGCAGGCATCCGCGAGAAGCACTTGATTTTATCAAGTGGGTCTGCAGTGAGGAAGTTACCACTGCCATGACATTAATGGGTAGTGTCTCGCCCTGCCGGAAAACATACGAGAATTATGAGGTATTGGATACCTATCCTTGGCTTGCGCTTTCGAGAGACTGCATTTCGCTTTCTCACACCCACAGGATTCCCCCGGGTCTCACTACACATTTTGATGAGCGAGGCTTCCTGAGCATTTTGGGCATGGCTGTAAATAACGCTATTACTGGAACCATGGAACCCGAGGAGGCTATTGCGTTTGCAGCACAAGCATATCGACACGCATTTTTGTAAAGCGACCTTGCTCGTTCATCTGATTTGATAGAGATTGGAGGAAAGACTCCCATTCTCCCGCCACCGGCTGGTTTTCTCTACCAGCCCTGCCCTTGCCAAATCGTCCAGTGCCCGTTTCACCGTCGAGCGGGACAGGCTCACCCCGGCGGCAATCGTCTTGATCCCAGGCCAACAGGCGCCCTCCTTGTTGGCGTGATCCTTTAGGTAGATGTACACCGCCTTAGCACGATGGCTCAACTCTCGGTCATTGTAGACGGACTCATAGTAGGCCAAGATATCACCCTCCTTCCCCGGGCGGCGGCCCATCCTGCTTTTTGAGTGAATCAGGGATCGTCGCCAGCGGCTGGCTCTCCTGTTTCTCCTGCCGGTGGTGCCTGTCATCTTTCTGCCCAGTCCGTCCCTCCCGCGGGGGACGGACTTTTTCTTCCGCTTCCGATGCCAGCCAGTACCGAGCCTTGATGGCCTCCTCCAGCTCCTGCCGCCCGGCGTAGTACACCTTCCGCTGTCCATGCTCCGGGGTCTGATAGGGTTCCCCGAAGGTGATCCCCCAGTCCAGGAACAGCCGCAGCCGGGTTTTCATCGGATGCGACCCTGTTTTCATCACCACGAACTCCCCTTTGGGGATGGACTTCAGCTCGTCCGGGGTCATCAAAGGCCGCTCCCCCATTTGGAGCGTCCGGCTGTCCTCGCCCTTGCTCCGGCTGATGTAGCCGGACTGTACGGTATAGCTGCCCAGTGCCTTGGACAGCACATCGGCGGTCTGGCTGTTGGGAGCGAACCCGCCGAAGATGGTATCCTGCACATTATCCTGGATGATCTCCGAGCCCTCCTTGCCGTAATTCTTCTCCAACTGGGCCAGCGACTGGATGATGGGCACCAGGGTCAAGCGTCGGGAACGCCCGGCACTGAACAGCGGGAGGATGTCGAAGGGCGGCATGGTGCCCAGCTCGTCACAGAACAGCACCACCCGGTTCTTCAGCTTGCCGCCGTTCTCGTCCGCCACGGAGAACAGCTCCCGCGCCAGGTTCTGGATCATCAGGCCCGCCATGAAATTCTTCGTCTGATCCTCCTCGGGGAGAATCAGGAAGATGGCGGACTTCTGGCTGGCGAAGGTCTCGGCGTCCAGCGGGCTGTCGAAGCAGATGGTCTGCTCCAGTTCCGTGTCCAGGAACGCGTTCAGCCGGGACAGCACGGTGGACAGCACCGAGGCCATGGCCTGCTCCGAGGTGTTCAGCGCCGCCCCGGCGAACCACCGGGCCTTATGCTCCGAGGGCAGACGTCCCATCAGCACCTGGAAACAGCTTTTCCCCTTGGTGCCGGAAGGTTCCAGCAGATCTTGTACCAGCTTGAACACCGACACGATATGGCGGCGTTCCCGGGGCTGGCCGTCGATCTCCCTGGGCGGCAGGAACTCCGCCAGCAGCAAGATCACAGCGGTGAGAAGCCCCTCGGCGGAGTCGTAGAAAAAGGCGTTCTGCCCATAGCTGCCGCTGTCCCCGTCCGGGCTGATGATGGTTTTGGAGAGGATCTTGGCGTACTTCTCCGCCTTGGCCCGGGCGGCCAGATCGTCCGGGTGGGCCACCGCCTGATCCATGTAGGCGTTCACCAACGTCAGGAAGTTGAACCCGTCCGAGCGGGTGGGGTTGCGCAGGTCGATCACCGACACCGCGTAGCCATAGCAGTTTTGCGCGATGGCCCCATAGTTTCGCGCCAGGTCGCCTTTGGTATCCAGGGCCAGGAAGCTCATGCCGCAGGCGCAGGCGTATTCCAGGTTGGGGTAGAGGAAGAAGGCCGTCTTGCCCACGCCGGACGCGCCGATCATCAGGCAGTGGATGTCGTCTTTATCCACCAGGGCGGTGATTTTCCCCTTCTTCCCCTGGGAGCCCAGCACCAGCCCCTGGGCACAGGGCAGTTCCTTGCCTTGCCGCCACTGGGCTGGTTGGAAGGGGACGCGGGCGAAGGTTTTGCTGATTTCCTGTGGAGTGGCCCAGCGGGCGGTGCCGTGCTGGCCGTCGCCCACGGGTTTGGACTTGATGCTGTCCAGGGAACCCCGCCCGGACAAAAAAGAAACGCCGCCAATGACCAGCAGGGCCACCGCGGCGACGATCAGGATGATAAACTGTTGGGGCATGGCGCACCCTGCCTTTCACGATAGTTTCTGTTCAAATTGCTGCTCCTCCGTCTGTTGAAAATTGACGCACAGATCCTCGTTCCAATCTTTATTGACGGGAACCCGCGCGTCCACCGCCAGCCCCCGCTCCCGAACCACCTGCGCCAGCCGCCGCGTGGCAAGCTGCCCCGCCTGGTCATTGTCCAGGCACAGGAGGACGTTTTCGATGTTGGGGCACCGCTCCAGCATCCCCAGCAGGGGCTGGGAGGAGGTACCGCACAGGGCCACGTAGCTGTGTTTGGCCCAGTCGCTGTCATGGTAGAGGGAGATCAGCGAGAGCATATCAATGGGCGCCTCGAACACCAGCAGATGCCCGCTGGTTCCGGGCCAGTTAAAGGCATAGCGGAAGTCGCTGCCTTCCGCCGTCATGCGGAAGGTCTTGCCCTGGCTGTTGGTACTGCGCTTGTGGGCGTGGCGGGCGGTGCCGTCGTTGTCCCTGCCCACGAAGACGGCGTTGTGGTACTTTTGATCCTCGTAGATCAGCCCTGAGCGGACAAAGGTAGTCAGCACGTCCCGATCCAGATGGCGGTGCTTGAGGAGATAGGCAAACACCCGCCTGTTGTTTTCGTTGGCGGGCGGTAGCTCGAAGGGCTTTTTTACTTTCTCCCGGGGTGCGTTCACCCGGGGGCGGAGCTGGCCGGCGTCCTCGTTGAGCAGGGTCAGCACCGCCTCCTGATAGTTCATGCCATAGAACTCCTTGAGAAAAGTCACGGGCCCGCCGCCCTTCTCGGTGGCATGGTCGTACCACTCATTGCCCCGGACGGTGACGCTGTGGTTGCTGGACAGACGATACTCCGACCCTTCGCGGATCAGCGGTTCCCCTTTGGATCGGAGGAACTCCACCAGGTCTGCCGCATTGGCCCGGAGTTTTTGTTCTTCTGTGAAATGGATGTAAGGCACGATAGCTCCTTTCTGGCGTGACTTTCCACGCCGGCTGTGATACACTGGAGAAAAACTACTGGGAGGAAACGGGAATGAATCTGTTCACCCCAAAAGAATGCGCGGCCAATTATGCCGCCGCTGGCCGCGCTAAAACACAAATGCCAATCCCCAAAATGTTCCTATTGGCGGTGCTGGCCGGGTTTTTCATCGCCATGGGCGGCGCGGTGACCAACACCGCCGCCCACTCTATTGACAACGTTGGTATCGCCCGGATGGTGTGTGGGCTGCTGTTTCCCTTCGGATTAGCCATGGTGGTACTCACCAGCGCGGAGCTGTTCACCGGCAACACCCTCATCACCATCTCCGTGCTGGACGGCCAGACCACCGTGATGGGGATACTGCGCAATTGGGCGGTTGTCTATCTGGGCAACGCCGCAGGGGCCATGCTGGTCGCGGCGGGCTGCGCCTTTGGCGGCCAGCTCAACTACTCTGGGGGCCAGCTGGCGGTGTTCACCATGAAGCTGGCGGCGGGCAAGTGCGCCCTGCCGGTGGGCGGTGCCATCATCCTGGGCATCCTCTGCAATGTCCTGGTGACGGCGGGGGTGCTGCTGTCCCTGTCAGCGAAAGACCTGACTGGTCGGGTGATGGGCGCGTACCTTCCGGTGGCGTTCTTCGTGATCTGCGGCTTTGAACACTGCATCGCCAATCTGTACTACATACCGGCAGGGCTGTTCGCAAAAACGATCCCTGCCTATGCAGCGCTGGCGGCTGAGTCTGGAGTTGACCTCACCGCCCTGACGTGGGAAAACTTCCTGTTGCGGAACCTGCTCCCGGTGACAATAGGGAACATCATCGGCGGCACGGCTATGGGTGGGCTGTACTGGTACTGCTACCGCCGCGGGGAGGCGTGAGCGTCAACCCATGGTCTGCTCCTCGTGATCGTCCGGCTTGTGGCCCATGGCGATCTTCTTCTCCCGGATTTTCCTTCTGAGCTTGCTGTCCACCGCCACCCGTATCCCGGCCGCAGGCTGGGAGCGCTGATCCTGGAAGATGCGGCCCATGTGGTAGAGGAGTGAGGCGGTGGACGAAAAAATGGAACTGTACACGTGGTTCAGATAATATTGGGCGTACTGGTTACCCTGCTGGGCGGACAGCCCCAGCCAGTGGACGGCCTGTCCCTGATCCTGGGGGATGTCCCCGCCCAGCAGATACGCCTTGCCCAGCGTGTATTGGGCAAACTGATTTCCATCCTCCGCGCACTCCATGAGCAGTTCCAGCGCCCGATCCACATCCTTGGGCACTGTTTCGGTGCCGAGGAGCAGGAGCTTACCCAGCTGATACTTTGCCATCGCGTTGCCGCGCTCGACGGCCTTCTCCAGCCAGGGTAGCGCCGCCGTCTCATCCCGCTCCGTGCCCACCCCGTGGAGGAGCATCCAGCCGATGCGGTACTGGAGCCTGTCGTCCGGGGATCTGCCCGCCATGATCTGAAACCCGGTGAACGCCTGCCGGAAATACAGGGAGGCGCGTTCTTCATCCGCCTCGCAGCCCATCCCATCCCGGTACAGCTTACCCATCTCGTAGGCGGCATAGGGGAAGGTGACCGCTTTGGCGTACAGTTCCCGTGCTGCGGCATAGTCCCGTTCTACACCTTTGCCGTCCCGATACAGCCCGGCCAGGGTGTACTGGGCGTACTTGTACCCGGCGTCCGCGGATTTCTCCAGCCACCGGGCGGCCTCCTCATAGTCCTGTTCCGTGCCCAGCCCTGCGGCGTACAGCTTGCCGATGCGGTACTGGGTGCAGCGATCCGGCGCGGCATTTTCCGCTGAGAGAAACGTAGCCAGCGCCTTGGTATACCATTCTTGTGCCAGCTCTGGATCAGGTTCCCGGCCCAAGCCTTCGGCACACATCCGGCCCAGGTCGGCCATGGCCAGAGCATTCCCGGCATCGGCCTCCTGGGTGAGCAGATCAAACGCCGCCGTAAAATCTGGAGGGCTTTCTTCATCGCCGTACAGCAGCTGACGGGCGGTGCGGTAGCTGCGCGTCCATCGGGCGTGGGGAGAAACCTCCCCAGTACCGGTGGGCGCGTCCATGGCTGCATCATCGAGCGGCTCAACCACAGGCCCATCATCGGTCAGTTCTTCCACAGACTCAACCTGATCAGCGAGATTGGGTGGGGGCATATCACCCAGCCGCACCGCCTCCTTGATGACAATATTTTTGATCCGTTTGAACGCCTTTTGCCGAATCAGCGGTTCACGCGGCGGCAGGTCGTCCTTGTATGTCCGCAGCACTTCCTCCCGCTCCTGGTACCACAGGTCATAAGCGGCGGCGATGTGTGGATCCTTCTCCAGCTCGGTCACGATTTCATCAACCAGTGATTTCACCGCTGGTGGCAGGTAGCCGTACTGCTTCTTCCCGGAGCAGTGCTGGAGACGCTGGGCCAGCTCCACCATAAGCTGCTGGATGCGCTGGTTCTCCAGCGTCCCAGTCTGCATCTCGGTGACGAGCTGCGCCATGACCTCCCCGGCGTCCTCGGTGAGTTCATCCCGCCGCTGGGTCTGCCGCTGGTAGATGGCATAAAGGTCTTGCTGAAAAATCTCCTTCGCCAGCATGGACTTGATGTCCGCGATCCCCCGCTTGGTGAGGAAGCCGGATTTACCATCGGCGCTGTAGCACACCATGTGGACGTGAGGGTGATGGCCCTCGTCATGAAAGGCGGCATACCAGCGAAATTGATCCAACGGAATGTCCATAGCCTTGGCTATCTCCGGCGCCGAGCGAGTGATCAGCTCTTTCCAATTCTGCGCGTTGTCATAGCCCAGCCGTGCGGCGTCCTCCCGCCGCAGGGAGATGATGGGCAGCCACACCACGCCGGGGTGGTGCGCCACCTCGTCCGCCACCTGGGACAGCACCAACGGACCGTCATCGGCAGTGAACAGACCATGGGTGCCCAGCTTCTGGACGCGGGGACGGCTGGCGATGTAGTCCACGTAATTTTCACGCTGGGCGATGCTTTCATAATTGTCCTCGATGGTGCGGGTGATGAACTCCGAGGCGTTTCCCCGGGTGGGCGCGGCCTGGTAGTCCTCGTACTCGAACAGCCCGCGGCTGGACGGGAATTCCCGGAGGAGCTGCTCCACCAGCTTGGCCTGTTTGTCCGTGGCGGGGAGCAAAGCTTTGCCGGGATCAATGCGTTCCACCCCCTCCCGGGTGGACACATACTTGACGTAGTTGCCCAGGTGGGTGGCGGCCTTCTCGCCGCCGCCCCTGATGTGCGGGCACTTGAAAATGACGCGCGGCATAGACAGCACCTCCCACGTTTTTGTTATCCTCCTGAATTAAAAAATCCTTAGAGAGAATACCTTCGGGGCAGTCCACCATGAACCGACACTCGGTTCACGTCGGGGCAAAGTCCACTCCACGGGGAACGCCCGTTGGGCATTCCCCGTTGCGTTCCCTTGCCCCTCCTCTCCCCACAAAGCCAGAGGACGGCTTTGCGGGGGCCCCGTTTGGGCATAAAAGCCCCTTGGCGGACAATCAAACTTTTTGCACGGTCATTTGCTCTCGTGCTTTTCCAGCGTGTCCTTGAACGTGATGCTGCCGTTGGTCTTTTTCACCTCCTGCACACACTGCCAGCGCAGCGCGTCCAGCTGGCTGGCATCGATCTCCAGTCCCGCCGCCAGCACGTGCATCATCATGCTGATCTCCACCGTCAGCTTGAACAGCAGCCGGGCGATGCGGTTTTCACTGCCCTGCACCGTGGAGCGCAGGGCGGCCACCAGCGCGGAGGGCAGAAACCTGGAGCTGTCCTCTGCGGCCAGATGCTCCACATAAAAATGGATGGCTTTCTCAATGAACTCGTTCTGGCTCTGGCAGTTGTCCCTGCCGTACCATTGGCGAACCAGCTCCTGTGTTTCCGGCTTGATCCGCATGGCGAACTTCACTTTTTCTCTTGGCATAATTTCCTCCTTACAGTGTCATACAACCGGGATATTTTGGCGTTTTCGGGGCTGTATCCCCACCATGATCCCCGCACAAAGCGGCTTGCGGCGGTGCTTTGAGGGTTAAGAGACCCCCGATGTGAGCCCAGGGGCCCCAATGCGATCCCCGCATATGGGGTCGTTCGAAAGTCCGAAAGCCCTTGAACCGACCCGCGTTGCGGGGCGGTGTGGCTTGGCCGGGGAGCGCACTTGACCCCCGGCCTTTATCCAGCAGAAAAATCGAACGTCTGGATTGCCCTGGCGGCCCCGCCTGCAT
>CAJUEG010000064.1 GCA_910584835.1 uncultured Oscillospiraceae bacterium
TGTTGGACTTGCCCGAGCCGTTGGGCCCCACCACCGCCGTGATGTCCGAGCCGAACACCAGCACGGTCTTGTCCGGGAAGGACTTGAAGCCTTGAATTTCCAGCGCTTTTAAATACAATGCCTGCACCTCATTATCCCGCGCCCGCCGCCCTGCAGACCCGGGGGCGCGGCCTTCTTCTTCCTGTTGCTCCGCATATGCTCATAGATAGTCTATTTTATCATCATGTGCGCCGTATTGCAACAGTTTTCCCGCCGCGCCCATCCCTGTTTTTCCCCTGTCCGGGCGGCGCAAATTGGGCAAAAAGACAGGCCGGGCCCCAAGGCCCGGCCTGCCGCGGCGCTCACTGCGCGCCGTTGAACTCGTCGTAGAACCGGTCGTGGATGACCTGCACCGCCCGGTCCGCGTCGCTGATGTGGACCAGCACCGACACCTTGATCTCGCTGGTGGAGATCATGTTGATGTTGATGCCCGCGTTGAACAGCGCCTCGAACATGGCGGCGGCCACGCCGGGGTTGTTGATCATCCCCGCGCCCACAATGGACACCTTGGCGATGTTGTCCGACACGTCGATGTGGTCGAAGCGGATGCTGTCCCGGTTTTCCTCCAGCAGGCGGCGGGCCAGCTCCATGTCCCCCTTGGCCACGGTGAAGCTGATGTCCTTGGTGTCGCTGCGGCCGATGGACTGGAGGATGATGTCCACGTTCACGTTGTTCCTGGCCAGCAGGGAGAAGATTTTAAAGGCGATGCCCGGGGTGTCCTCCAGGCCCACCAGGGCCAGTCGGGCCACGTTTTTGTCCTTGGCAACGCCGCTGATGTGGGATTTTTCCATGGTCTTGACAACCTCCTTCACTTTTGTACCCGGCTTGCGGTCAAAGCTGGAGAGCACCTCCAGCCTCACGCCGTACCGCTTGGCCATCTCCACCGAGCGGTTGTGGAGCACCTGGGCCCCCAGCGTGGCCAGCTCCAGCATTTCGTCATAGGTGATCTCGTCCAGCTTGTGGGCGGAGGGCACCAGCCGGGGGTCGGCGGTGTACACGCCGTCCACGTCGGTGTAGATCTGGCACAAATCGGCGTTGAGGGCGGCGGCGATGGCCACAGCCGACGTGTCCGATCCCCCCCGGCCCAGGGTGGTGATGTCGTCGTACTTGTTGAGTCCCTGGAAGCCGGTGACGATGACGATGCGCCGCTTGTCCAGCTCCGCCCGGATGCGCTCCCCCTGCACCCGCTTGATACGGGCGTTGCCGTAGCCCGAGTTGGTTCGGAAGCCCGCCTGCCAGCCGGTGAGGGACACCACGGGGAAGCCCATGCTCTCAATGGCCATGGCGCACAGCGCGCAGGAGATCTGCTCGCCGGTGGACAGCAGCATGTCCAGCTCCCGCTTGGAGGCCGCGGGGTTGATCTGGGCGGCCTTTTCAATCAGGTCGTCGGTGGTGTCCCCCTGAGCGGACAGCACCGCCACCACCCGGTTCCCCTTTTGATAAGTATCGGTGATAATGCGGGCCACGTTGCGGATCTTGTCCGCGTCCGCGACGGAGGACCCGCCGAATTTTTGTACGATCAATGCCATAAGTTCTTCATCCTCTCATGGAGTTTCCATGCCGTTTGGGAGTGCCGGGCCCGGGACCCGGCACTCCATTTTATGCGGCGGCGCCGCGCCGCGCGCTGCTCACCACGGCTCCGCGCTTCTGCATTGTCACGCTTCGCCTGTTCGCCACGCGCGGCTTCACTCCGTCTCAAGCAAAACCCAGTCCCACTCCCGGGGCCTTGGGCTTTTGCTTTCGCTCCGTTCCATCCGCGCTGCTCACCACGGCTCCGCGCTTCTGCATTGTCACGCTTCGCCTGTTCGCCACGCGCGGCTTCACTCCGTCTCAAGCAAAACCCAGTCCCACTCCCGGGGCCTTGGGCTTTTGCTTTCGCTTCGTTCCATCCGCGCTGCTCACCACGGCGCCGCGCTTCCTGTCAATCCAGCACCCGCAGCGCGCTGCGCAGGTTCAGCCCCGCCAGCCTTTCCTCCATCTGACCCCGGGTGAGCTCCTCCTCGGTGAGGCAGGCGGCCTCGCCGCCGCCGCTCTCCCGCCGGGCCAGCAGCTTGCAGCCCGGCAGCCTGGCCCGCAGCTCATCCGCGGCCGCCTCCGCCCGGACGTACCAGCGGCTTTTGAGCCCATCCGTGCCGCAGGCGGCGTCCGGCCCGCCCGGCTCCCAGCTGAGCGCTTTGCGGTGG
The DNA here is from genome assembly GCA_910584835.1 of uncultured Oscillospiraceae bacterium. Lineage (GTDB taxonomy): Bacteria > Bacillota > Clostridia > Oscillospirales > Oscillospiraceae > Enterenecus. The sequence continues at coordinate 2,223 of CAJUEG010000064.1, forward strand.
CCCATGTTCCGGGCCACGTCGATGACGTCGGCCACCACGGCGGAGGCGGTGGGCAGCTTGCCCGCCCCCCGGCCATAGAACATCACGTCGCCGATAGCGTCCCCCCGGACGGAGATGGCGTTGAACACGTCCTCCACCCCGGCCAGCGGGTCGGACTGGTCCACCAGATGGGGGGCCACATAGGCGCACACCCGGCCGTCCTCCCCCCGGATGGCCCGGCCCAGCAGCTTGATTTTCTTGCCCGCGCTCTCGGCGTAGTCCACGTCCGCCAGGGTGACGCCGGTGATCCCCTGGGTGGGCACCTGATCCGGGCTGATGTGCCGCCCGAAGGCGATGTCCGCCAGGATGCAGATCTTCCGGCAGGCGTCGTGGCCGTCCACGTCGGCGGAGGGGTCCCGCTCGGCGTAGCCCTTCTCCTGGGCCTCCGCCAGCGCGGCGTCAAAGGTCAGCCCCGCCCGGATCATCCGGGTGAGGATATAGTTGGTGGTGCCGTTGAGTATCCCGTAGATCTCCAGGATCTCGTTGGCGGCCAGGCACTGGGAGAGAGGCCGGATGATGGGGATGCCGCCCCCCACGCTGGCCTCAAAGAGATAGCACACGCCCTTCTCCCGGGCCAGCTGGGTGAGCTCGTAGCCGCAGGTGGCCACCAGCTCCTTGTTGGAGGTGACCACGCTCTTGCCCGCCTCCAGCGCCCTCCTGGTGAACTCCAGGGCGATGGACGCCCCGCCGATGGTCTCCACCACAATGTCTACCTCGGGGTCGCTCTCAATGACCGCGAAGTCCTTCACAAAGCGGTCCGCAAAGGGGCTGTCCGGGAAATCCCGCACATCCAGAATATACTTCAGCCGGATCAGCCCGCCCGCCTTGCGCTCAATGCTGCCCTCGTGCCCGGTGAGCACCTCGGCCACGCCGGAACCCACGGTGCCGAAGCCTAAAATCGCCACATTTACCATTTGCTTGTCATTCCTTTACAATTCTTGTCCGGCACAGTGTCCCGGCAGGCACACTGTCCGCGGCCGGGGAGAAGCTGCCGCCCATGGCTCTGCCCGCCAGCGGGCTTCACGCCCGGTTAGTCTCTCCCAAGAAAAAGCATTTCAGCCTGCCGGCACCTCGCAGCGGATCACCTCGGGCCGGGTACGCAGCTCCTCCAGCAGCTCCTCCAGCCCGGCGGACAGCCCGCTGGTCTCCAGCCCCACCGTCACCGCCGCCGCGCCCCCGCCGGGGATGGCCTGGTTGATGGTGAGCACATTGCCCCCCCTGTCCGCCAGCAGGTTGAGCACCGAGGACAGCGCCCCCGGCTGGTTGCGCAGCAGAATCTGGATGGTGACGATCCGGCCCTGCACCATGTCCTGAAAGGGCCGGATGGCGTCCTTGTACTTATAAAACGCGCTCCGGCTCACCCCGCAGCGCCGGGCGGCGGCGTTCACCGTCCGCTCCTCCCCGGTCTCCAGCAGCCGCTTGGCCTGGGCCACCTTCAAATAGATCTCCGGCAGCACAGTGGATTCCACAATGAAATATTTGGGGGCCGCCCCTTCCATGCCCTCTTCGCCTCCTGTCTGAGACGCCGGAGCCTTCGCCCGAGCTGTCTTTGTGTCACGGTCTATTGTACCACAGCTGCGGACAGACTGCAATTGCCGGCCTGACAGCTTTTTCACCAAACCTGCTCCCCCGCCGCCGCCGTTCTTCGGCACAATGGCTCATTTTCCGCCTTTCAGACGCAAAACGCCGCCCGGCGCTGCGCGCCGGGCGGTGTTTTTGCTTCATCCGTCCGCCGGGATATAGGGGATATCCGGATAGGGATTCTGGCTGGGTTCATCGGTGGGATAGGGGTCGTAGAAGGGCGGGGTCTCCACCGGGTCGCTCACCTCCGGCGTCGGGGTGGACGGGAACAGCCATCCCCACGGGTCGTCCGAGGGCTGCACATAGGGGTCGTCCGAAGGCTGCGCGAAGGGATCGTCCGAGGGGATCGGCTCGTCCGAGGGGACGGGCTCGCTGGTGTGGACGTCGCAGTACCTGCCCTCTTCCCCCAAATACTCATACCAGCCCACCAGGGCGTCGGAGTCCCCCACGTGGGTGGACCCCACCTGCTCCCGCTGGAAATTCACCATATACACCGTCCGAACGCTCTCCTCCGGGCAGAACTCCCCGGCCAGGTGATAGCGTCCGGTGGGCTCCCCTTTGGCGTTGTTCACCGGGCTGTCCATGCACACCTTCACCGGCACATGGCACTGGCAGTGCTCCTTGGGCGCGTCCTCGGCGAACAGCCGGAAGGACTGCACCCGGCTGCCCCGCACGTCCTCCGTGCACTCGGGCAGGGACAGCTTGCCGCAGTCCCTGCAGATGTTGTAGGAATTCAGGGTGCCGGGCACCTCGAACGCCGCATTCTCCTTCCCCTCGTGGAGGATGGACATCACCTTCTGCCACATGGACACCGACGGGTTATAATAATTGCGGTTGATGACCTCGCTGTTGGGATAGCCGGTCCACACCGCCCCGGTATAGTAGGAGGTATAGCCGCAGAACCAGTAGTCAAAGGTGTCGTTGGTGGTGCCCGTCTTGCCCGCCACGGTCTGGCCGGAGATGCGGGCGTTGTAGCCGGTTCCGGAGGTGACGGCGTTGGACAGCATGGAGTTCATATAATAGGCGGTGGTGGCCTTGATGGGCCAGGTGGGCTCCGGGCTGTTGTTCACAATCACCTGGCCGCCGCTGTCCTTGATCTCCAGCACGGTGGTGGCCTTGGTGAACTGGCCGCCCCGGGGGAAGGTGGCGAAGGCCGCCGCCATCTCAAAGGTGGACACGCCCTTGGTCAGACCGCCCATGGCCAGGGGGCTGCGGTCGATGTCCGAGCTCACCTGTCCGTTGCTGTTCTCAAAATAGGGCACCATGGAGGTGATGCCGTAGCGGTTGACCATGAAATCATAGGACGCCTGGGGGGTGACCTGCTCCAGCACCCGCACCGCCACCGTGTTCAGCGACTGGGTGATGCCGTGCAGCACCGTGGTCAGCCCGCCGTAGGTGGGCGTGACGTTGACGGGCCAGGGCTTGCCGTTGAGCTCCTGGGGGCTGTCGTCAATGACGGTGGCGGGGGTGATCAGCCCCATCTCGATGGCCGGGGAGTAGACGGACAGGGGCTTGATGGACGAGCCGGGCTGCCGCTTGGTGTCCACCGGGGTGTTCCAGCCCCGGTTGACCGTCTTTTCCTCCGTGCTGCCCATGGCCACCACCAGGCCGGTGGAGTTGTCCACCACCGAGATGGCGGAGATCAGCCGCTGGCCGGTCCTGGAGGACACCTGGTCCAGGTTTTCCCGGTTGTTGAACACGGTGTCCACCGCCGCCTGAACCTCCGGGTCATAGGCGCAGATGATGCTCAGCCCGCCGCTGAACACCCGCTGCCTGCACGCGTCCTCGCCCAGGCCGGTCTTGTCCTGCAGCAGCTGGACCGACTCCTTGATGACCTGCTCCACATACCAGGTGTACACCGTGGACGGCTTTTTCTCCTCCCCTTGATTCGGGCCGTCCTCGTCCCCCGGCTGGCTCTGCAGGTCCCGCTTGAACACCAGCGGCTGGGCGATGGCGGCGTCCCGCTCCGCCTCGGTGATATAGGGCGCGGGCCGGGCCGGGTCCTCCTTAGCCATCTCCTTTAAAATGTTTTCCTGCCGGGCCTTGTTGAACTCCCGGTTGGTCCACACCGAGCCGCTGTCATAGGAGTTTTCCGCCCCGCAGTACTCGCACACCTCGTCCTTGGTCAGGGAGTAGAGCTTGCACTCCGGGTTCTGGCACTGGTAGCGCACCACGTCCACCGTGCCGTAGGGCGCGTACAGGGACGGGTTGTTGGTGATGCCCGCCAGGCTGGCGCACTCGGCCAGGTTCAGCTCCCACACGTTCTTGCCGAAGTAGTACTGGGCCGCGGCCTGGACGCCGTAGCATTTGTTGCCCATATAGATGCGGTTGAAATAGACGGTGAGGATTTCCTCTTTTTTATAGTTGTTTTCCAGCTCCAGGGCGGTAAAAATCTCCAGGATTTTCCGGGTGACGGTGACGTCGTCGTACTCGGTGAGGTTTTTGATGAGCTGCTGGTCGATGGTGGAGCCGCCCTGGATGTTGCCGCCGGTGAACATGCGCAAAAGGCCGGAGGCGGTGCGCCGCCAGTCCACCCCCTGGTGGTTCCAGAAGCGCTTGTCCTCAATGGCCACAAAGGCGTTGATAAGGTCCTGCGGGATGTCCTTGTACTCTATGATTTCCCGGTTTTCATTGCCCGACAGGGTTTGCAGCTCCACCAGCTGGCCGGTGTTCTTGTCCTGGTAGTAAATCACCGAGTTTTCGTCCATAGTGTAGTCGGACAGGTCCAGGTACGTCCTGGGCATCACCGCCGTTTTCACGTAGACGGCGGCGAAGCATGCCATAAAGCAGCCGGTGACGACGCCCACCAGCAGCAGGGTGCCGATGGCCTGGAAAAAGCGGATGATAATAGTCAGCCAAATGGGGCGCCGGCGGCGCTTGCGGCCCCTGGACCGGGTCGGCTGGCGCTGGGCGCCCGGCTGGGCTTCCCTGCGCTCCGGGGATTGGTTATGGTTGGTTTCCGGCATATTGAGATCCCTCCGATGTATTCAGGCCGCCCCTGCGGGAACGGCGCGGGTCCCTCTCTCCCGGGGCGCTGCGCCCCGTATGTTGGTGTATTATACCACGCCGGACGCAATTTGTCCACCCTGGGCAAAACGACGGGTTTCGACCTGCCCGGGCGGAGGCTTTCGTAGAAATTTCATGTTCCCTCTTGCTTTTTCCCCGCCCAGCCATTACAATAGGGTGGAGGCGGCAAAAGGCCGCCGGAAGGAGGCGCGCCGCCATGAGCGAAGAATACGGCCCCGATTTTGTGTCGGTCACCGACGACGAGGGCAATGAATTTGAACTGGAGCATCTGGGCACCCTTGAGTATAACGGCCAGGAGTATATGGCCTTTGTCCCGGCGGACATGGACGAGGACGACGAGGACTTCGGCCTGATCCTCCTGAAGGTCATTGAGCAGGACGGCGAGCAGCTTCTGGCCGACATCGACGACGAGCAGGAGCTGGACGCCGTGTACGAGCAGTTCATGGAGGAGCTGTTCGAGGACGAGGAGGAGTAAGCAGCCCCGGTACAGGCGGCGCATTGCTAAGGCGCAGTCCGCGACGGCTCGGACGCATCGCACCTACGCCTCGCCTGCTCGCGACGGCTCGGACGCATCGCACCTACGCCTCGCAGACGGTCAGGCGCACGCTCGCTTTCGCTGCGACTCGGATAAAAAACAGATTTGCTGCGCAAATCCTGGTTTTTCATCCTCACTTCGCTCCAAGCTCCCGTGCGGCCGTCTGCTTGGACGCATTTATAATACCCCTGCCGGGTTCTAACTACGTGACCTTGCCCTGTTAAAACCCACATTTCTAAAACGGGACGCCCCACTCGCGCGGTGGTTCGCAGACCTCCCGGCCCTCTTCGGAGGCTCCTGGACGTTGGGAGCGGTAAAACCAAGCGGAGGCGACCCACCTGCATTTTTGTGCAGGTTTTTAATGGGGCGGCACGGCCACGGTGGGGGTTCTATAAAGCAATCGGGCGGAAGAGCCTCGGCTCTTCCGCCTTTTATATTTGTGAATTTTCATCCCGGGGACGAATTTGGCCTTGCAACGTCAGTTTTCCCATGCTATAATGATGGGCAGCGTTCTGCGGAGTCCTATATTTTTGGGGCAATATAACCCTTAGCGCCGGCGGGCCCTCTGCCTGCGGCCATTACACGAATACTGAGAGGATTGATATACCATGAGCGCATCCAGAGAGAAAAAGCAGCGTCAGAACACCGGCCCCTCCGAGCGGTCCGCCAGGCTCCAGCAGGAGCAGGCCGCCCGGAAGCGCCAAATCATCATCTATTCCGTGGCCGGCGGCATCATCGCCGTCCTGGTGGCCGCGCTGCTGGTCTGGAACTCCGGCTTCTTCCAGGCACGGGCCACCGCCCTCACCCTGGGCAGCGAAGAGCTGAGCACGGCGGAGCTGAGCTTCTATTACTACGACGCCCGGTACTATTACGCCACCATGGGCGCCTACCTGGGCTTTGACGCCACCAAGGGCGACGACGAGCAGTTCTTCAACGAGGCGGAAAACCAGACCTACCGGGATTACTTCATGGACTCCGCCCTGACGGCTGCCCAGCGCGACCTGGCCCTGGCCGAGCAGGCCGTGAAGGACGGCCACACCGAGGACGAGATCAAGGACAGCCTGGAGGCCACCATCGCCTCCTTCAAGTCCCAGGCCTCCTCCGGCGGATACAGCTACAGCGCCTACCTCCGGGCCGTCTACGGCCCCTATATGACCCCCGCCGTGTTCGAGAAGATGACCGCCCGCTCCCTCATGGCCCAGCTGGCCAACTCCGAGAAGGGCAGCGCCCTTTATGACGGCTACCAGCAGTCCGACCTGGACGCCTATTACCAGGAGAACGCCGACACCCTGGACACCATTGAGCACTCCTACCTCTACTTTGCCATCCCCACCGTCAACGACAAGGACGCCGACGGCAACACGCTGCCCGATGAGGATCTGAACAAGCTGAAGGAGGAGGCCGAAGCCGGCGTCAAGAAAAATGCCGAGGACGCCCTGGAGGCCGTGAAGGGGGGCTCCTCCTTCCAGTCCCAGATCGACAAGTACGAGCTGGCCACCGCCGCCGATCACGCCAAGGTCGTGGGCACCGGCAGCGTCAACTCCGCTTTCCGGGAGCAGCTGCTCAAGCTGGACAAGGACGCGTGCGAACTGGTGGAGACTGAGAACGGCTATTATGTCATCTCCTTCCATGACCGCTATCTGGAGGACGAGCCCACCCGGGACGTGCGCCATATCGTCATTCAGGCGGAAAGCAGCACCGGCGAGGACGGCACGGCTGCCGCCCCCACCGACGAGGCCTGGGCCGCCGCCAAGGAGAAGATCGACGCCATTCTGGCCGAGTACGAGGGCGGGGAAAAGACCGAGGACGCCTTCGCCGCCCTGGCCAACGCCAAGTCCGAGGACGGCGACGGCACCACCGGCGGCCTCTATTCCCGCATTGCCAGCAATGAGACCTCCCTGGTCCCCGAGTTTGTGGAGTGGGCCTTCCAGGATCACCAGGCCGGCGATTACGGCATCATCCAGCACAGCGCCGCCGACACCGACCGGAACAAGTATTGGGCCTATCACCTGATGTACTATGTGGGCGAGAACGAGCCGGTCTGGATGGGCTCCGCCCGCACCGCCCTGGCCAACGCCGCGCTCACCGAGTGGGTGGACGGCCTGGTGGAGGGCTACCCCGCCGTGCAGGCCGGCGGCGCCAACTACCTGGGCAGGTAATCAAAAACGAAAACAAGGGCCAGACAGGCGTCTGGCCCTTGTTTTATGGGAGGTATTCCAAATGGACGATCAATTCATCCGCACCCGGATGCTGCTGGGCTCCCCCGCCATGGAGCGGCTGCAAAAAAGCCACGTGGCCGTGCTGGGCCTGGGGGGCGTGGGGAGCTGGTGTGCCGAGGCCCTGTGCCGCTCCGGCGTGGGAGAGCTCACCCTTGTAGACCAGGACACGGTGTCGGTGAGCAACCTCAACCGCCAGGCCGCCGCCCTTTGGTCCACCGTGGGCATGGAAAAGACCCGGGCCGCCGCCCGGCGCCTGGCCGATATCGCTCCCGGCTGCGTCCTCCACCCCCTGTCCCTGCGGTACGAGGGGGACACGCGGGAGGAATTTTTCCGGGGAACATACGACTACATCGTGGACGCCATCGACCTGGTGAGCTGCAAGCTGGACCTGATCGAGACCGCCCATGCCCGCGCCATTCCCATCATCTCCGCCCTGGGCACGGGGAACAAGCGGGACACCCAGCTGCTGCGCATCGCCGACATCGCCCAGACCGAGGGCTGCCCCCTGGCCCGGGTGGTGCGCAAGGAGCTGCGTAAACGGGGCATCGCCCATCACAAGGTGGTGTTCTCCCCGGAGCCCGCCCGCAGCGCCGAGGGCGGGGACGAGGCCCCCCCAACCGGACGCCGCTCCATCCCCGCCAGCGCCATGTGGGTGCCCGCAGCGGCGGGCCTGCTGCTGGCCCAGGCGGTCATTCTGGAGCTCGCGGGGTGCGGCGGCTGAGGCGCTCCCACGCCTTGCCGGCCGCCCACGCCCCCAGCAGGCCGCACAGCGAACCGATCACCGCCCCGGCCAGAACGTCGCTGGGGAAGTGGACCCCCACGTACAGCCGGGACAGGCCCATCACCGCGGCGGCGATTACCGCCGATACCTTCATCCATTTTTTCGGCGCGGATATGCACACCGCCAGGGCAAAGGCAAAGGCGGCGTTGGTGTGGCCGGAGGGGAAGGAATTGGGGTCGTGCTCCGGCACCAGGTTGACAAAGTTTTCGATGACCAGCCACGGCCTTGGCCGGGCCATAATGGGCTTGATGGTGAAGTTCACCACAATGAGCCCGATGAGCATGGCGCACAGCGCCGACACACCCGCCCTCCGGGTGGGCTTGAAAAACAGCATCAGCACCCCCAGGGCGATGAACAGCATCCCCGTGTTGCCCAGCTGGGTGTACAGCTTCATAAACGGGTCCAGCAGGGCGCAGCGCACGTGCTCCGCGATCCAGACCAGGGCCTGCTCGTCCAGCTGCTGAATGACTTGCGGCATGGCAATTCCTCCTTCTCCCTTGACCTGCGGGAAAAAACATGTATACTGTTAGATGTTATTTTATTGTATCTGATTTCGCCGCCCTTGGCAAGCGGCGGCTTGCAAAAAGTGCCGGGCTATACTATAATGTAAGGTAAATCCCCCAACCATCAGTCATTGCGAAAGGCGGGCCATTCATGAAACAGATCGCGTTCTTCCAGACGGACCTCCGGGTGGGCGGAGTTCAAAAATCCCTGGTAAACATCCTCAACGACATCGACTTCAGCCGCTGCTGCGCGGATGTCTACCTCTTTGACGACCAGTGCTTTTTCGACCTGCCCGCCCATGAGAATCTCCACATCAAGTACCTCTCCCCCCCGCCCGGCTTCTTCCGGGTGCTGTACTTCGGCCTGACCAGGGTGCTGCTGGGCGACGTCACCGGCGGCAAGCAGTACGACGTGGCGGTGGACTTCAACAGCTACCAGAACGAGTGCGCCGCCGGCGTCATCAACGCCAACGCCAAAAAGCGGGTGATGTGGATTCACAACGACGTGGAGATCAAGCGGAAAAACGAGCCCAAGTACCGCATCCTCTGGCACTTCTTCAAGGGAAAGCTGCGCCGCTACGACGAGTTTGTGGCCGTCTCTCCCGGCATCATCGACGGCTTCCGCCGGGTGTCCGGCATACAGGATAAGCCCATCACCGCCATCCCCAACCACATCGACACCGGCGAAATCTTCCGAAAGGCCAAGCTGGATGTGGACTTTGCCGTGGACCCCGCCAAGCTCAACCTTTGCTCCGTGGGCCGCATCTGCCACCAGAAGGGCTACGACCTGCTGATGGGCTATCTGGCCCAGGTGAAGCGGTCCCGCACCGACTTCCACTTCTACCTCATCGGCGACGGTCCCGACCGGGCGGCGCTGGAGGGGCAGATCAAGGAGCTGGGGCTGGGCGAATTTGTCACCCTGCTGGGCAACCAGGCCAACCCCTTCTGCTACATGGACAAGATGGACGGCTTTGTCCTCACCTCCCGCTACGAGGGTCAGGGCATGGTTATCTGGGAGGCCAAGGCCCTGGGCCTGCCCCTGTATATCTCCAAAAACCTGGAGCCCTACAACCCCGGCGTCACCGGCTGCGAGGACATGGTCCAAGCCCTTCTGGCCGCCCAAAAGCCGGCGGAAAAGAGTTACGACGACCTGTCAGACTACAACGCCGAGATCACCCGGCGCGCCGACGCCGTGCTGGGGCTGTGACGGGCGGCGCGGATCAGAGGAGCGACAGCTATATGGGCCAACGCGGTTTACAATCAAATAAGCGCTCGGGGATTTTGATCTGCGGCTCCTACGGCCTGGGCAACACCGGCGACGAGGCCATCCTGAAGGCCATCCTCCGGGAGGCCCGCGCCGCCGCGGGCGGAGAGGAGCTCACCGTCCTCTCCCGGAATCCCGCCGAGACCACCGCCCGTCACGGCGTGGCGGCCCTGCACATGTTCGACATACCCGGCATCCTGCGGGTCATGGGCCGGGTCCGGCTCTATATCAACGGCGGCGGGAGCCTGATCCAGGACGCCACCTCCCGGCGCAGCCTGCTCTACTACCTGTTCACCCTGCGCGCCGCCCGGTGGCGGGGGTGCAAGGTGCTGATGTACGGCTGCGGCATCGGGCCGGTGAGCCGCCCGGGGGACGTGGCGCTGGTCCGCCGGGTGCTCAACACCTGCGTGGACGCCATCACCCTCCGGGAGGACGCCAGCCTGGCCGAGCTCAAACGCTTCGGGGTGGACAAGCCCGAGACCGTACTGGCCGCCGACCCGGTGCTCTCCCTCCAGCCCGCGCCGGAGGAGGAGACGGACGCGCTGATGGCCCGGCTGGGGCTGGAGTCCGGCGGGGCCTATCTTGGCGTGTGCCTGCGCACCTGGAAGGGGTTTGAGGACAAGGTGCCCGTCATCGCCGCCGCGGTGCGCTATGCCCGGGACAGGTACGGCCTCACCCCGGTGTTCCTGTCCGTCAACCACATCACCGACGGCGACGCCGCCGACCTGGTGTGCGCCCATCTGGACGGCCCCCAGTGCATCCTGCGCCAGCCCCTCAGCTCCGAGCTGATGCTGGGCCTCACCTCCCGGATGCAGGCGGTGATCTCCATGCGGCTCCACGGCCTCATCTTTGCCGCCGGGCAGGGCGTCCCCCTGGTGGGCATCACCTACGACCCCAAGGTCAGCGGCTTTTTGTCCTACATGGGCCAGGAGCTCTACCAGGATCTGGATGAGCTCACCTGCGGCAGCCTGCGGGCCATGCTGGACCGGGCCCTGGCCCTGCGCGACGGCCGGGACGAGCTCCACGCCGCCGTGGCCCGGCTGCGCCGGCTGGAGCAGAACAACTCCGACGTCCTGCGCCGCCTCCTGGCGGGCGGGGGCGGCCCGGAGGTGGCCCCATGAAGCAGCTGCTCTGCCTGGCCCACGCCCCCTGGCGGGCCCGGCCCGACCGCACCCAGCAGCTGCTGGCCCGGCTCACCGGCGCCCAGATCCTCTTTTTTGAGCCCGCCCCCCGCCGGGGCGAGCCCACACCCGAGCAGGGGCGCCGGGTGCGCGCCCATATCACCGTGTACACCCTGCCCGCCCCCCTGCCCTACCCCCAGGACGCGTCGGTGCTCCGCCGCCGGAGGCTGGACCGGACGGTGGGCTTCATCCAGCAGGTGATGGAAAAGCACCGCTTCCGGGAGCCTGTGCTGTGGTGCTCCTCCCCCGTCCACGCCCAGTTCCTGGACGAGCTGGCCTACCGGGGGGTGGTGTATGACTGCCACCGCTTTTGGGGCGACGAATTCCTGGACTGGGAGAGCGACCTGACCCGCCACGCCGAGGTGGTGTTCGCCGCCTCCTTCGGCCTCATCAAGCGGCTGTCCCCCTGCAATGACAACATCGCCCTGCTGCCCAACGGGGTAAACCCGGTGCTGTTCCAGCAGAAGGAGCACGCCGTCCCCCCCGCCCTGGCAAACCTCCCCGGGGCCCGGGTCCTGGGCCGGGTGGGCCGGGTGGACGGCCAGGTGGATCTGGAACCCCTGCTCTATGCCGCCCGCCACCGGCCGGAGTGGACCTTCGTGCTCATGGGCCCGGCCACCAGGCCGGGTGCGGAGCAGCTGCAGGGCCAGGACAACATCGTGCTCACCGGGCCGGTGAACCCGCTGGACGTGCCCGACTATCTCTACCGCTGCGACCTGCTGTTTGACCTGGCCCGCCTGGACCGTCCGGGGGGAGACGTGACCCCCAGCCGGGTGTACGAGTATCTGGCCACGGGCAAGCCGGTTGTCGCCGTGGTGGACCCCAGCGTCCAGGAGACCATCCCCGAGCTGGTGGCCACCGCCTACGACGGCCCTGGCTTTCTGCGCCGGTGCAAAAGCGCCTTTGGGGAGGACCCCTCCCTCCCCCGCCGGCGGCGGGAGCTGGCCCGGCAGTCCTCCTGGGCCAACCGGGCCGCCCAGGTATCCAATATTCTGGAGGCCACCGGGCTGTTTTGAGCGTTTCGCCATGGACGGCCCTCCCCCGCCCCAAAGGATTGTATAAGCCTACGAAAATGGGAAAGGCCCTTGATTTCTCGGTTTTTCTTCGTTAAAATGGAACCGACCATTTGGAAAAGGGGTGGCTGTCGTGGTGCGTTCCCAACCTGTCCGTCCGGGCTTCCGTCTCCGCGGCCCCATTGTGTCCAAATCCGTCAGCTAACCCTTTGAACAGGTCCGCCGCGCCATGCGGCGGCCTGTTTGTTTTATTTTTTGAGAACCAGGGAGGACTTGTTATGAAAAAAGTCGCCGTCATCATGGGCTCCGACTCCGACTGGCCGGTGGTCAAAGGGGCGTGCGCCCAGCTGGAGGAGTTCGGCGTCCCCTATGAGGCCCACATTTTAAGCGCCCACCGCACCCCCGCCGCTGCTGCGGACTTTGCCAAAAACGCCCGCAGAAACGGCTTCGGCGTGCTCATCTGCGCCGCGGGCATGGCAGCCCACCTGGCGGGGGCCTTCGCCGGGAACTCCACCCTGCCCGTCATCGGCATACCCATGAAGGGCGGGGCCATGGACGGGCTGGACGCCCTGCTGGCCACCGTCCAGATGCCCAGCGGCATCCC
>CAJUEG010000065.1 GCA_910584835.1 uncultured Oscillospiraceae bacterium
CAGATCACCGGCCTGGAGACCGCCCAGAAGAACGCCAAGGACGGCATCAGCCTGGTGCAGACCGCTGAGGGCGCTCTGACCGAGGTCCATGATATGCTCAACCGTATGGTGGAGCTGGCCACCCAGTCCGCCAACGGCACCTACGACAACACCACCGACCGCGCCCAGATGCAGAAGGAAGTGGATCAGCTGCGGGACGAGATCAACCGCATTCGCGACAGCTCCAACTTCAACGGCATCAAGCTGCTGAACGGCGAGATGAACGGCACCGGCGCCATTGAGTACACGGACGCCGCCATCACCAAGGTTGACGACGGCCTGCGCGGCGGCGACCCCGCCAACGCCGGCGAGTACAACTTCGACCTGGCCGGTCTGAAGCTCACTCTGGCCGCTACCGGCACCAGCATTGCTGCCGGTGGTAACGCCCTCACGATTGATGTTGGCGGCAAGACCGTCGCCACCATCAGCCTGGCCATCAGCAAGGGCGAGACCGTGTCCATCACTGCGGGTGACATTACGGTTAAGGCCGGCAACATCAGCATCGGCGGACTGGACTTCACCGTTACCAAGGACGGCACCAAGATCACCCTCAAGGGCGTGAAGGCAGCGCCCACCACCACTGAGGCGGATACCTTCAATAACACTGCTCTCACTGTTGGCGTCGCAGGAGCCACCGACGTCACCAACAACAACGGCTGGGATCAGTCGGTTCACACCGTGAACCGCGTGTCCGGCGCCGTTGCCGAGAAGCTGGCCCACGGCTCTTTCGACTTGGCCGCCGCGAATCTGAAGGACGGGTCCATTATCAAGATCGGCGACGAGACCTACTCCTTCAAGATCGGCAAGGACGGCAAGGGCGCCACCGCCGATCACCAGATCGACCTGTCCAATGTTGAGACCACCGACGCCGACTTCGTGAAGAAGGCCGCTATCGCCCTGGCCAATCAGAGCAACAAGCTGTTCGACATCTCCGCCCCCAACAACGACGGCACCATCCACCTGAACGAGAAGGCGGGCGCTCTGGCCGACTACAAGACCTGGGATCTCCAGGGTGGCACCGGCGCTCAGGACGCCACCTGGAAGAACCTGGAGACCGGCAAGGCTGTCGTGCAGTTTGGCTCGGTCGGCCAGGCCACCGGCAAGTCCCTGACCCTCCAGATCGGCGACACCGCCGACAGCTTCAACCAGCTGAAGGTGGACATCCAGGATATGCACTGCAAGTCCCTGGGCATTGACACGATCAGCATCGCCAACCAGACCGACGCCGCCACCGCCGTTGACAAGATCAAGGCCGCCATCAACATGGTGTCCGACGTCCGCGGTACTCTGGGCGCAACCCAGAACCGTCTGGACCACACCATCAACAACCTGGGCGTCATGACCGAGAACATCCAGGACGCCGAGTCCACCATCCGCGACGTGGACGTGGCCGAGGAAATGATGGCCTACACCAAGAACAATATCCTGATCCAGTCCGCCCAGGCCATGCTGGCCCAGGCCAACCAGGTGCCTCAGGGCGTGCTCCAGCTTCTCCAATAAGAAGCAGAAGCGTCCGAGCCGTCGTGAGCAGCGCGGATGGACCGAAGCGAGGGCGAGCGCAGGGCCGCACAGCGGCCCGCAGACCAGCCCGAGTCGGAGGGAAGCCGCGCGTCGCGAACAGGCGAGGCGTGATAACGCCCCTGCATTGTTCTTGGCACAAACCGCATCAACCCAACCGGGGGCCGGGCTTTGCCCGGCCTCCCTTTTTGATGAATTCACACACGGAAAGGATGCCGCGCTATGAAAACCATCGACATCGCCCGCCGGTGCGCGGAGCTGAATGCTGTCAATGACGCCAGCAACGCTTATATCCTGGCCCTCCATCAGGGGGGGCTGGCCCCGGAGGAGCGGCTGGAGGCCGCCGTCTACCTGCTGCGCATGGGCGGGGACTACAAGGTGGCCTACACCCAGTTCACCGCGCTCTATAACGAGGGACAGTTCAGGGAGGAGTGCCTGGATATCATGACCCAGGCGTTTTACACGCCCAACGTGAAGCTGATGAAGTCCCGGTATGAAAAGAACTGCGCGGCGCTGAAAAAATACCCCTACCTGTTTCGGACGGACTTCCCCAAATTTGAGGAGCTGCCCCTGCGCTTTTACCCCTTTGACGACAACGGCTACCTGCCCTTCGACCCGGAAAAGCGGGCGTTCGGCGGGTATGTGAACTACAATAGCCCGGTGGTAAGCCGGAACTTTTTCAAAAACTTAGACGATCCCATCCTTGCAAAGGATGTTTATAGCCAGTATGAGCTGGAATATTTATACGACAACGTGCGCCCCAGCGAGGATGTCGGGCGGGAAAACCACCTGTACCTCCACTATGAGAGTTGGGAGGTTTTCTGCGCTCATCTTCAGGTGCTGAACGTGCGCGATCTGCTGGGAAAGAAGAAAATTGTCTTTTTGTTTGGGGACAAGATTTCCCGTTACCCCATCGACTTCAAGGAGGAGTACGGCATCGACTACAGCCAGTACCCCGTCAAGCCCATCGGCGTGCAGGATGTCCACCGCCTGATCTGGCACACTCAGCTCTCCTCCGACAACGGCGGCGACTTCTTTAACGAGGTTTTCGACAACCACCCCAACCTGATCTGCCTGCCCTCCGTGATGATGGACCATATAGAGCAATCCATCCAGGAAGCGCGGGAGACCTATGAAAAGGCGGACAAGCTCCGCGCCGCCGGTCAGACTCCAGACTTTGAGCTCCCGCTGGCCCAGAAGTGCTATTGGGACGGAGCCCGCTCGGATAAAGACATCCTGGTTACACTGTTTATGCTTCAGGGCGGCTATATGGGCGGCCTGGACCACGCCGCCCGCATCTGCCCCGCCCTGTTCTTCCAGCCCCACTTCAGCAATATAGACTACGATCTGTTCCCGGACGAGCGGGGCAAAACCGTGATCAAGGCGGACGCCTATGATACGGTCCGCAATTCGCCGGTGTTCAAGGCCTTCAAGTATATCAAAACCTTCACCCCCCTGCGCCGCTTCACCACCAGCTACGCCGCCACCCTCCGCTGGCAGATCGAAAAGCTGGTCCCGGAAAAGGTAGCAAATAACGAAAGATTTGTCCTTCCGGACCTGGCAGCTGACCGTGTGACCAACCGCAGCTTTATGACCGACCCGGAGGACCGTCTCTATCAGGACAGCGTCCTGGTCCGCTTTGAGGACGGCAAGACCAATCCCGAGGCCACCTTCCGGGCCCTGGCGGCGTTTCTGGACCTGCCCTACACCGAGAGCATGACCTACTGCTCGGAGAAGGGCGTCCACGACGTGGAGACGGCGGAGGGCAACGTGGTGGGCTTTGACACCGCCACCGTCTACCGCACCTACGACAACTACGCCACCGACGAGGAGCGGGCGTACATTGAGTTCTGCCTGCGGGACGCTTACGAATACTACGGCTACGACTTCCACTACTACGACGGCGGCCCCGTGGACGAGGAACGGATCAAAAAATGGCTGGAGGGCTTCACCAATATCAACGGCTACATTTCCAGAAGCTGGGAAAATAACGTTCTGAACAACGAAGGGCTTACCATCACCAAAAAGGGACAGCCTGTGCCGCAAAAGGTGACGGACGAGATAAAACCGCTCATTTTGGCCGATATTTGCAAGAAAAACAACAATATCCGTCTAAAAATCGGCACTGCGATGATCGACGGGCTGTACTTCGTCAACAAAAACGGCCAGCCCCTGCGGATGATGCCCCGCCTGGAGCTTGACCCGGCCCTGCTGCAAGAGCCGCTGTACCATTGAGGAGAGAATATGAAAAAAGGAACCGTATATTTTTTCACCGGCCTTGCCGGTGCGGGCAAAACCACCATCGGGGGGCTGTTTTACCGGCGATTGAAAGAAAAAAAGTCCAATGCGTTCTGCGCAGACGGTGACGCCATGGACGGCGTGATCGAACGTTCCGGCTACTCCACTGCTTCCCGCAAACGGGAAGCCAAGCAATTGTTCCATTTTTGCCGTGCCCTGGCTGAGCAGGGAATTGATGTGGTAGTGTGCAGCATCTCCATGTATGACGAGATTCGGGACTGGAATCGGGCCAACATTGACAACTACAAGGAAATCTACATCAAGGTTACCCGGGACACCCTCTACCGCCGGGATCAGAAGAAACTGTATTCCTCCGGCGCGAAGGAGGTTGTGGGGGTGGACCTGCCCTGGGACGAGCCGAAAAACCCCGACGCCGTGGTGGAAAACGACGGCCAGGAGACGCCGGAGATCATCGTGGCCCGACTGGAAAAGCAGTTTGGGCTTGCCTGAGAAAGCGGGAAAGGAGCACTGAATATGGCTGTGCAGAATAACTGGAAAGCCCTCTGGGGCAGGAGGACTGCGGAGATGGGCATCCTGCGGGACGGCGATCCCCGGAAGGTTTTTCTGGAGTTGAAGCGGAGCGATGGCTTCGATGTGGTGGAGGGAGGGATCTCATATGAGACCTTTCTGACGCAATACCGGCAGATGAAGGAACGGCTCTCCCGGGGGCTGCCCCAGGGGAAAACGCTTCGGAGCGTGTATGAGGTGGGCTGCGGCAGTGGGGCGAACCTGTTTCTGCTTGAACATGATGGGATTACCTGCGGTGCCATTGATTACTCGGAAAGCCTGCTTGGGTGCGCAAAACAGGTTTTGCGCACAGCGGATATCCGCTGCGATGAGGCGTGCGAGCTGCCGGTGGAGCCAAAGTACGATGCCGTCATATCAGTGAGTGTATTCGGCTATTTCACTGACGAAAGCTATGCGGAGGCCGTCCTCGAAAAGATGTGCCAAAAGGCAAACTACACCGTAGGAATTCTTGAACTTGCCGATCTTGAGAAGAAAGAAGCGTATATCGCCCATCGGAAAAGGATTATTCCGAATTACGAGGAGCGGTATAAGGGCCTGCCGCGTCAGTTCTACAGCAAGGTGTTTTTTGAGGCGTTTGCCCGGGCCCATGACATGGAGATCGAGCTGATGCCCGTGGACATGAAGGATTATTGGAACAGCCAGTTTTACTTTGACTGCTATCTATACAAACGGTAACCATGTCTCAATGGCAGTGATTCGGACTATAGAGGGGGATACCAATGGCGCACACACTCACCCAATCCCAGTTTGAACTCCTGTCGGAGCTGATCGCCCCGTCGGGGGCGCAGCCTGTCCCTCCGGACGAGGGCACAGCCCGGGAGCTGGAACAGCTGGGCTATCTCTCCCGCGGTCGGCCCACCGCCGCCGGACGGGAGGCCATGGAGCCCTACCGGGTCAAGCGGGCGGTGTTCCTGGCCGCCGGCTTCGGCAGCCGTCTGGCCCCCATTACATTCAACACCCCCAAGCCCCTGGTGCGCGTCCACGGGAAGCGCATCATCGACAGCCTGCTGGACGCCTGCCTCGCCGCCGGGATTGAGGAAATTTATCTCGTCCGGGGCTATCTGGCGGAGCAGTTCGACCAGCTTCTCTACCAGTATCCCATGATCCGATTCCTGGAAAACCCGGTTTACAACGAGGCCAACAACATCTCCTCCGCCCTGTGCGCCCGGCACCTGCTGTCCAACGCCTATGTGCTGGAGGCCGATCTGGTGCTCCATTCGCCTGAGCTGATCCGGCCCTACCAGTACCGCTCCAACTTTCTCGCCATCCCAAAGGAGCGCACCGACGATTGGTGCTTCGAGGTGGAGGACGGCGTGATCACCGAGGAGAAAATCGGCGGGGAGCACTGCTGGCAGATGGTGGGCATCTCCTATTGGGACGGGCCGGACGGGGAGAAGCTGGCCCGGGACTTGAAGGAGGTCTACGAGCAGCCCGGCGGGCGGGAACGCTACTGGGAGCAGGTGCCGCTCACCTTCCGCCGGGAAAACTACCGGGTGGCCGTCCGCCCCTGCCAGGAGGGCGACGTCACCGAGATCGACACCTTCCGCGAGCTGAAGGCGTTTGACAAGAGCTACGACATCGGCTGAGCCGAGGAGGAACCGCTATGGACATCAAACGAAACATCCTGCTCAACCCCGGCCCCGCCACCACCACGGACACCGTGAAGCTGGCCCAGGTGGTGCCGGACATCTGCCCCCGGGAAAAGGAATTCGCCGCCCAGATGGCGGGCCTGCGGGAGGATCTGGTTCGCGTGGCGCACGGCGATCCGGCAAAATACGCCGCGGTGCTGTTCTGCGGCTCGGGCACGCTGTGCATGGACGTGTGCCTGAACTCTCTCCTGCCGGAGGGCAAAAAGGCGCTCATTGTCCACAATGGAGCCTACAGCGCCCGGGCGGTGGAGATCTGCCGCTCCTACGGCCTGCCCCACATCGACCTGGAGCTGTCCTATGACCGCCCGGCGGACTTGGCCGCGGTGGAACAGACCCTCCGGGAGAATCCGGACACCGCCCTGGTGTACGCCACCCACAACGAGACCGGCGCCGGCCTGCTCAACCCCATCCGGGAGCTGGGGGCGCTGGCCCATACATACGGAGCCATCTTTGTGGCCGACACCACCAGCACCTACGCCATGCGGCCCATCAACCTTGAGGCGGACAACATCGACTTCTGCATGGCCTCCGCCCAGAAGGGGCTGATGGCCATGACGGGGCTGTCCTTTGTCATCGGCCGCCGGGACGTCATCGAGGCGTCCAGGGACTACCCCCGCCGCTCCTACTACTGCAATCTCTGGCGGCAGTACGACTGCTTTGAGCGCACCGGCGAGATGGAGTTCACCCCGCCGGTTCAGACGGTGTACGCCGCCATCCAGGCCATGAAGGAGTACCGGGCAGAGGGGGAGCGGGCCAAGTGGGCCCGCCACACCCGGGTCATGGACGCCATCCACCGGGGCTTGGAAGAGCTGGGCCTCCGGGAGACCATCCGCCGGGAGTGGCAGGCGGGCCTTGTGGCCGCGGTGCGCTGCCCCGACGACCCCAGCTGGGATTTTCAGAAGGTTCACGACTACTGCTATGAGCGGGGCTTTACCATCTACCCCGGCAAGGTGGGCACGGCGGGCACCTTCCGGCTGTGCGCCCTGGGGGCCATCGACGTGCCGGATATTGAGGCCTTTTTCCAGGTATTTCGCCAGGCGCTGGATGCGTGCGGCGTGGCCGTGCCCGCACGGTATCAAGATTAGAGGAGGGCCGCCATGAAAACGGTATACGCCTGCTTCTGCACCGAAGTTATCCACGAGGGGCACCTGAACATCATCCGGGAGGCCCGGCGCTACGGCCAGGTCATCGTGGGCGCGCTGTCCGACCGGGCCCTGATCCGCTACAACCGCTTTCCCACCATCTCCCAGGAGGATCGGGTGCGGCTGTACCGCTCGTTGGACGGGGTTAACAATGTAGTCATTCAGGACGATATGTTCTATGAGGACGTGCTCTCCCTCATCCGCCCGGACTATGTGATCCACGGCGACAACTGGCGCACAGGGCCGGAGTCGGCCATCCGCGCCCAGGTAAAGCAAAGGCTGGAGGCCATGGGCGGCACGCTCATCGAGGTATCCTACACCGACAACGAGCAGGTTCGCAAAATCGACCGGCAGCTGCGGGAAAAGCTGGCCATGCCGGAATACCGCCGCCGCCGGCTGCGCCAGCTCATCGGGCTGTGCCCGGTGGTGAAGGCCATCGAGACCCACAGCGGCCTGACGGGACTGATTGCGGAGAAGACCGTGGTGGCCCAGGACGGCCGGCTGGACCAGTTCGACGCCATGTGGGTGAGCAGCCTGTGCGACTCCACGGCCAAGGGCAAGCCGGACATTGAGCTGGTGGACTTGTCCTCCCGGCTGCGCACCATCGACGACATCATGGAGGTCACCACCAAGCCCATCATCCTGGACGGGGACACAGGGGGACTGACGGAGCACTTCGTCTACAACGTGCGCACCCTGGAGCGTATGGGGGTGTCCGCCGTCATCATTGAGGACAAGAAGGGGCTGAAGAAGAACAGCCTGTTCGGCACCGAGGTGGAGCAGACCCAGGACAGCATTGAGGCCTTCAGCGAAAAGATCCGGGCGGGAAAGCGGGCCCAGCTCACCGACGACTTTATGATTATCGCCCGCATCGAGAGCCTGATTCTGGAGCGGGGGATGGAGGACGCGCTGAAGCGTGCGGCCGCTTTTACAGAGGCGGGGGCGGACGGCATCATGATCCACAGCCGGAAAAAGGACCCCGCGGAAATCCTGGCGTTCTGTGACCGATTCCGGGCGTCGGACAAGCTGACGCCCATCGTGGTGGTGCCCACCTCCTTCAACGCCATCACGGAGGAGGAGTTGGCCGCCCACGGGGTGAACATTGTCATCTACGCCAACCAGCTCACCCGCAGCGCCTTTCCCGCCATGCAGCAGACGGCGGAGGACATTCTGCGCTGCCACCGGGCCAAGGAGGTGGACGACCGGCTGATGCCCATCAAGGAGATCATTACCCTGATTGACGAGCTGTAAAACGGAGGACTTGCTTTGAAAATCGAGGAGTTTGCGGCGCTTTTGGGCGCTGATTTTTACACCGGCGTGCCGGACAGCCAGCTGAAAGCGCTGTGCAATTACCTGATGGACGAGTACGGTACCGACCCCGCCCACCACGTCATCGCGGCCAATGAGGGAAACGCGGCGGCGCTGGCGGCGGGGTACCACCTGGCCACGGGGAAGGTGCCGGTGGTGTACCTCCAGAACAGCGGCCTGGGGAACATCGTGAACCCGGTGGCGTCCCTGCTGAATGAGAAGGTGTACGGCATCCCCTGCCTGTTCATCGTGGGCTGGCGCGGGGAGCCGGGGGTGCACGACGAGCCCCAGCACGTGTTCCAGGGGGAGATCACCCTGTCCCTGTTGGACACGCTGGGCATTTCGTACTTTGTCATCGACAAAACCACCACGGAGAACCAGGCGAAGGCCAAGCTGGACGAATACCGCGCCCTGTTCGCCCAGGGGAAGCAGGCGGCCTTTGTGGTGCGCAAGGGGGCGCTGGAGTACAGCGGCAAACCCGCTTACGGCAATTCCCACACCATGACACGGGAGGCGGCCATCGGGCAGATTCTGGCAGCGGCGGGGGACGACCCGGTGGTGTCCACCACCGGCAGGGCCAGCCGGGAGGTGTACGAGCTGCGGGAGGCCCGAGGGCAGGGCCACGGCCATGATTTCCTCACGGTGGGCTCCATGGGCCACAGCTCGTCTATCGCGCTGGGCATCGCGCTGCAAAAGCCGGGTCGGCGGGTGTGGTGCCTGGATGGGGACGGGGCGGCACTGATGCACCTGGGGGCCATGGCGGTGATTGGGGCCAGCAGACCCGCCAATCTCATCCACATCGTGCTGAACAACGAGGCCCACGAGTCCGTGGGGGGTATGCCCACGGCGGCGGGGTCGGTGGCTCTGTGCGCCGTCGCCCGGGCCTGCGGCTATCCCAAGGTGTTCTCCGTGGACAGTCCAGAGGAGTTGGACAAGGCGCTGGAGGCGGCAAAAGAGGGAAAACAGCTCACCTTTATTGAGGTGAAGTGCGCCCTGGGGGCGAGGGACGACCTGGGCCGGCCCACCACCACGCCTCAGGAAAATAAAGCGGCCTTCATGACCGCACTGGGGGAATGACTATGCTGTGCGACCTGCACACCCACACCACCGCGTCCGACGGGCAGTACACCCCGGCGGAGCTGGTGGAGCTGGCGAAAAGGCGCGGCCTTTCCGTCCTGGCGGTTACCGACCACGACACCATTGCCGGGGTGGCGGAAGCCCAGCGGGCTGGAAACGCGCTGGGTTTGACGGTGATCCGGGGGGTGGAGCTGAGTGCCAAGGACTACCCCAACTGCCACATCCTGGGGTACGGTTTCCGGGACGGGGACACGGAGCTGGCCCGTCTGTGCGAGAAGTTCCGGGCGGGCCGGGATGAGCGGAAGTATAAAATCGTGGACTTTCTTCGGGAGAAAGGCGTGGACATCGACCTTGCAGAGGTGGAGGAACTGGCGGGGGGCGAGGTGATCGCCCGGCCCCACTTCGCCCAGGTGATGGTGAAGCACGGGTATGTCTCCACCAACCGGGAGGCCTTTGACCGCTACCTGGACACGGAGGAGTTCCGCCAAAGAGTGAAGCGGTTCAAGGCGGATGCCAAAACCTGCGTGGAGGCCATCCAGGCGGCGGGCGGGAAGGCGTCCCTGGCCCATCCGTACCAGATGGGGCTGCCGGATGATGCGCTGGAGATGCTGGTTCAGCAGCTCAAAGACTGGGGGCTGGACGCTATCGAATGCTTCTACCCCAAATACACGCCGGAGCAGCAGGAATTCTACCTCCATCTGGCGGAGAAGTACCAGCTCCACCGCACCGGCGGCAGCGATTTCCACGGCGAGAGGGTGAAGCCGGACGTGGAGCTGGCCGCGCTGGAATTGGAATTAGACTGGCTGTTGGGTGAAACGCTCCGTGAAGATATCCGTGTAAGTGCAGGCAGCAATATCTGCGATTCAAGACACTAAAAATTCAAAGGGCGTGAGCAATTGCAGAGTTTGGCGCCTGCGGGAGCGTGCTTGAATTTTGAATCTGCAATCAGCAGGCGGGGAATTTTGAAATAGATAAATGCTCCTGGTTCAGCGCCGTAAAAATAATCGGACAAAATGACTCCGGCATGGGCAGGCCCTCCTTTGGGGTAAGAAAAAAGCGCGATGGTTCACATCGCGCTTTTTTGGGCGTTAAATTGTGTCACATTGACATAGTTTTCCGATAACTGCCTGTTTCTCTGTCAAGTTTTGTATGGTTCTTTATCAACTATGCTCTGATTCTGGGCAGGCCGTTTACTTTGTGCCGAAGATGCGGTCGCCGGCATCCCCCAGGCCGGGGACGATATAGCTGTTCTCGTTGAGGCCCTGATCCACCGCGCCGCAGTAGACGTCCACGTCGGGGTGCCTGGAGGTGACCACCTCAATGCCCTTGGGGGCGGCCACCAGCACCATCAGCTTGATGCTCTTGCAGCCGTAGCCCTTCATAATCTGGATGGCGGCGTCGGCGCTGCCGCCGGTGGCCAGCATAGGGTCCACGATGAGCACGTCCCGCTC
Organism: uncultured Oscillospiraceae bacterium; assembly: GCA_910584835.1. Taxonomy (GTDB): domain Bacteria; phylum Bacillota; class Clostridia; order Oscillospirales; family Oscillospiraceae; genus Enterenecus. The sequence goes on from CAJUEG010000065.1 coordinate 11,011, forward strand.
CGCCACGTCCCGGGGCATTTTGCAGAAGTACTGCACCGGCTCCATGGTTTCCTCATTGCGGTACATGCCCAGGTGGCCTACCCGGGCGGAGGGCACCATGCGCAAAACGCCGTCCACCAGGCCCAGGCCCGCCCGGAGAATGGGCACCACGGCGAACTTCTTGCCCTTCAGGGTGGGGGCCTCCATCTTGCAGATGGGGGTCTCAATCTCCTTGGTGGTGAGGGGGAGGTCCCGGGTGGCCTCGTAGGTCAGCAGCATGCCGATCTCGGACACGATCTCCCGGAAATCCTTGGTGGAGGTCTCCTTATCCCGCAGAATGGTCAGTTTGTGGGACAGGAGGGGGTGGTTTACCACGTGTACTTTGTCGTTCATCTTGGCAGCTCTCCTTTGTATGGTCTGAATTCCTGCGCGTCCGGCGCCGGGACGTATTTTTTACCATCTGATAGTATATCACAGCCCGGGCGGGTTGCCAATGGGCAATCGGAGTTTTTTCGTCCGGGCGGCTCTGACCGCCCATCCCGGGAAGGGAACCGTCCGTCCGGGTTTGCTGGACAACGGCGGGCAAAATGGGTATACTCAAAAACATGACGGAAGGGGGGAGCGGCGTGAAGGTGGAAATTCGGATTGACCCGGGGCTGGAGGAGCCCGAGGTCATTCTGTGCGTCCCCAGCCCCACCGAGGAGGCGGAGGCGCTGGCGGCCCGGCTGCGGGGGGAGGCTCCGCCCCAGCCCTTCACGGTCTATGCCGGGCGGGAGGCGGTGCGGGTGAGCCGGTCCATGGTGCTGCGGTTCTATGCCGAGGACAAGGGCGTGCTGTGCCAGACGGGCAAGGGAATTTTCACCGTCCGGCAGCGGCTGTACGAGCTGGAGCAGGCGCTGGCGGGGACAAAATTCGTCCGGGTGTCCAACTCGGAGATCGTGAACCTGGACCGGGTGACGGGGCTGGATTTGACGCTGGCGGGCACCATCAAAATGACCCTGGAGGGCGGAACGGTGTGCTGGGTGTCCCGCCGGTACGTGAAGAAGATTAAAGAGGCGTTGGAAGCGTGACGATAGGCGCGCAGGGGAGCTTGGACCGGAGCGAGGGCAAAAGCCCAGTCACCGCGCAGCGGGGACGGGTTTTGTCCGAGCCGCAGGGAAAGCGGCCCGGCCGCGCGCCCAATCGGAGCGTGACATCAAGGAGGTGCGCATGATGGAAAACGTTAAAAAGCAATGGCTCCCCCGGATACTCATCGGCGGCGCGGCGGGCGCGGCGGCCCACCTGCTGCTGGGCTATCTGCTGGGCTGCTTCAGCCTGATAGGCCCGGCCGGCTTCAGCGGCTTCCACTTCCCGGACTGCGGCTTCCCCTATGAACTGGAGCCCCTGGGGGTGATCCTGTCCTTCGCCTTCTTTGCCCTCTTCGGGGCGGAGGTGGGCGTGGCCACCCTGCCCTTCGCCGACAGCGGGCGGGAGCTGGTGGTGCGTTCCCTCATCCACTACGCCGCCACCGCCGCCACGGTGTCGGTGTGGGTTGTGCTAAACTTCGGGTGGAACGGAACGCTGCCCGCCTTCCTCGTCCCCCTGACGCTGGCGTACCTCATCGTCTGGCTGGGCCGCTGGGTGGGGTGGTACGCGGAGGTGGCCGCCATCCGGGCCAAGCTGGGGCTGACCCCCGGGCCCTCCCCCCTGCACTGGAAGGAGTCGCTGCCCTACATTGGCTTTGCGTGTCTGCTGTGCCTGGCGCTGCCCCTGGCGCTGCGGCTGCTGGACGACCCCACCCCTGTGCTCAGCGTTATGTACGCTTGGCTGCTGCTCCCCGTGGGGGGGTTCATGTCCGGGCTGTCCCTGGGGCGGCGGCACGGCTTCTGCCCCATCTACCCGGCGGCGTGCGCGGGGTTCGTCCTGATCTTCATCCCCCTGGCCCGGCTGTGTTCCAATATGGCGGACGGGGCGCTCATCCCCATCGCGCTGGTCTCCGCACTGGCGGGCAATCTGGCCGGGGCGGCCCGGTACAAGCTCAAGCAGCGGAAGGGAGCGGGAATGCCGTAATTTGGCTCCTTTACAAGCGGCGGAAACGGAGGAACGGCAAATGTCCTGGGCTATGATAATGCTTGCGCTCTCAGCCGTGGCGCTCTTTGGGGCGTGTCTGGCCGCCCTGGCCGCATTTGTGGTACAGCTTGCCATCCTGGGCCTGACGGAGCGCCGTTTTCGGTTTCTGCGGTGGGCGCCGCTGACGGCCCCCGCGCTGGCGCTGTGCCGCGCCGGCCTGGCCGAGTCCGCCATCTGGCTGGGGGTGGCAGGGGTGCTTCTGCTGGGCTGGGGGCTGGGATGGGCTGCGTACAAATTCCAACAAAGGAGGGAAAGGCATGAAAAAACAGACCCGGATTTATAACATCATCCTGCCCATTTGGATTTTACTTCTGTTCCCGCAGCTTCTGGTGTTTGTCATACCCGGCAACCTGATCGTGGACTGCGCCGTGCTGTTTTTCGCCCTGCTGGCCCTGAAGCACGCCCAGAAGGGGGCGGTGGTGAAAAAGCTGTGGTGGAAGCTCTGGCTGCTGGGCTTCGCCGCCGACGCTATCGGGGTGGCGTGGATGTTCCTGGGGTGGCTGCTGGCCATCCCCTTTGGGGACTGGTGGGTAGACACCCTGAGCTATATCCTGCACAACCCCTTTGGGCACCCGCTGGCCTTCCTGTGGACGCTGGCCGGGGTGGCGCTGGCCGGAGTGTGCATCTACTTCTTCGACAAGCGGGCCATGCGCTCCTGTGAGCTGCTGGACGGCAGGCAGCGGCACGCCGCCGCCTTGGCGATGGCTATTGTCACCGCGCCCTGGCTGTTCCTGATTCCTACCTACCTGTAAAAAAGAGGGGCGTTCGGGTCTTGCCTTCGGCTTGGCCGGCAATGAACGCCGCCTCTTTTTCATATGCGCTCTTGCAAATCCCGGAAAAAATGATATACTAATGCCACGCGTTATCTTCCGCCCTTGGGCGGGATCAGATTATCAGGAATTGAGGGAACGTATATGGAACGCATCACCATCGCCTCGGTCTTTGCGGACAGCGAGCGCCTGGGCGGCCAGACCGTCACCGTCATGGGCTGGGCCCGCACCATCCGGGACATGAAAACCTTCGGCTTCATCGAGCTCAACGACGGCTCCTGCTTCAAGAACCTCCAGATCGTCATGGACGCCGGCGCGCTGGACAACTATAAAGAGATCGCCGGGCAGAACGTGGGCGCGGCCCTCATCGTCACCGGCACGGTGGCGCTCACCCCCGAGGCCAAGCAGCCCCTGGAGGTCAAGGCCGCCTCCATCGCGGTGGAGGGCCCGTCCTCCCCGGACTACCCTCTGCAAAAGAAGCGCCACAGCGTGGAGTACCTGCGCACCATCCAGCACCTGCGCCCCCGCACCAACCTGTTTTCCGCCGCCTTCCGGGTGCGCTCCGTGGCCGCCCACGCCATCCACTGCTTCTTCC
>CAJUEG010000066.1 GCA_910584835.1 uncultured Oscillospiraceae bacterium
TGAACTGAGGCGCGCGGCGGGCGGCCTTGAGGCCGTACTTCTTGCGCTCCTTCATGCGAGGGTCGCGGGTGAGGAAGCCGGCGGCCTTCAGGGCGGGGCGGAACTCGGGGTCCATCTCCAGCAGGGCGCGGGAGATGCCGTGGCGCAGGGCGCCGGCCTGGCCGGACACGCCGCCGCCGGTGACGGTGGCGGTGATATCCACCTTGCCGACAACGCCGGTGGTGTTCAGGGGCTGGCGGACCACCATCTTCAGGGTCTCCAGGCCGAAATACTCGTCGATGTCCCGGCCGTTGATGGTGATGGCGCCGGTGCCGCCGGGGAACAGATGGACCCGGGCCACGGAGGACTTCCGGCGGCCGGTGCCGTAATGATAAGGCTTCTTGCTCTTGTACATGATCCGTTACCTCCTTATTCCACGGTCCAGGTCTCGGGCTTCTGGGCGGCGTGGGGGTGGCTGTCGCCGCGGTAGATCTTCAGACGGGTGAGGGAGTCCTTGGTGACGATGTTGCGGGGCATCATGCCGCGCACCGCCAGCCGGACCGCCAGCTCGGGCCGCTGCTGCATCAGCAGGCGGTACTTGGTCTCCTTGAGGCCGCCCACCCAGCCGGAGTGGGTGCGGTAGTACTTCTGCTCCAGCTTCTTGCCGGTGAGCACCGCCTTCTCGGCGTTGATGACGATGACGAAATCGCCGCAGTCGGCGTGGGGGGTGTACTCGGGCTTGTGCTTGCCGCGCAGAATGGTGGCGGCGGCCACGGCGGTCTTGCCCAGAGGCTTGCCGGCAGCGTCCAGCACGTACCATTTGCGCTGAATGTTGGCCTTGTTTGCCATAAAGGTGGACATTCTGGTTTCCTCCATTTATCTCAAATTTGTACGAAGCAAGGGAATGCTCCCCTTTACAGCGGGGAGCATGGTGTATTATAATGCGGAAAAGCGGACGTGTCAACCAAAACCCGGCATTTTTTCAAAATATTTTTGAAATGCTCACTTTATCTCTGTTTTTCTTTTTTATTCTCTGTAATACTCATTTTGATTTTTCTCTTTTCAAGGAGGAGACAGGACTATGCGCCTGATTTTATCCCACATGCGCCGGTGCGTGGAGGACTACGCCATGATCCAGCCCGGCGACAAAATCGCCGTCGGGGTGTCCGGGGGGAAGGACTCGCTGGTGCTGCTGTACGCCATGGCCAAGCTGCGGGAGTTCTACCCCGCCCCCTTTGAGCTCCACGCCGTCACCGTCCACCCCGGCCCCGGGGAGATGGACTTCTCCCCCGTGGCGGCGCTGTGTGCGGAGCTGGGCGTTGCGTACCACCTGGTCCAGACGGAAATCTTCCACATTATCTTCGACTGCCGGAAGGAGAAGAACCCCTGCTCCATGTGCGCCAAGATGCGCCGGGGGGCGATGCACAACGCCCTGAAGGAGCTGGGTATCTCCAAGGTGGCTTTAGGCCACCACTTCGACGACGCGGTGGAGACCTTCTTCCTCTCCCTGTTCTATGAGGGGCGGCTGTCCTGCTTCCAGCCGGTGACCTACCTGGACCGCACCGGCATCACCCAGATCCGCCCCCTGCTCTACTGCGGGGAGGGCACGCTGCGCAACGCCGCGGCCCGGTATAACCTGCCCGTGGTCCACAACCCCTGCCCCGCCGACGGCAACACCCGGCGCCAGGAGGTGAAGGAGCTGGTGGCCCGCCTGTCCAAGGACTACCCCAAGCTGAAGGACTACGTGTTCGGGGCCATGCAGCGCCTGCCCCTGCCTGAGTGGGGCCCGGTGGAGAACAGCCGCGGCATCAAGCGGTACGGGGCGGACTACGCGCCCGGCCAGGAGGGATGAGACAAGCGGCCCCCGGCGCTTTGCGCCGGGGGCCTTCCTTGCGGTCAGGGGGCTTTGCGTTTTTTCAGGAAGCCTTTTCCGTTCATAGCCAGCAGCCCTCCCGCCGCCAGGACGGCCCCGGCGGCGATGACGGCGATGGTGACGCCGAAAATCACCGGCATGGGTCCCTCCCCGGCGTACTCCATCGCGTTGGCATACCAGCTGTGGTGTAATTCCGCGTTTACAAACTGGATCACAATCAGGGAGAACAGCTCCAGGATCAGCAGCACCACCCCGGCCAGCGCCGTGACCCACCCGGCGGTGAAGCACCGTTTGGCGGCGTTCACCCTGACGCAGCCCTCCAGGTTCGCCCCCTGGCCCTCCCGCCCCGGCGGGACGTCCCGGCCCAGCAGCTCGTCGGCAGACACCCCCAGCACCCCGCACAGCGACGCCAGCTTGTCGATGTCCGGCGCGGCCTGGTCCGTCTCCCACTTGGACACGGCCTGGCGGGACATCCCCACCAGCTCGGCCAGCTGCTCCTGGGACAGCCCCGCCGCCTTCCTCACCTGCTGAAGCCTTTTTCCAAAGGTCATAAAACCGGCCTCCTTTCAACGCCCATGGTACCGCAAAAGGCGGTGGCAGTCTACCCTCTTTCCCTGGAAAAGCCGCCACCGGCGGTGGCAGCCACTCCGAAACGGTCAAAAAGCAGGCGGCGCAGGGCCTTTTGTCCCCGCGCCGCCTGTTTCTCCACCATAGCCGGGACTTCCCCGAAAACCGGGGAGAGGCATCCGCCCCCACCGGCGGCCCGTGCCCTGATCAGTCCCCCGCCAGCTCCTCCATCCGCTCAATGGGGAAGGGCGGGAAGGCCACCGGCTTCATGGCGATGGACATCAGCTTTCTGGGGCTGTCGTCCGCCGCCACCCGGTTGGAGGACAGCGCCCCGCACCGGCGGCAGCGGTGGATCACCGCCCACTCGCCGTTTTTGCGCACCCACACCGCGATAGGCTCCATGACGCCGCCGCAGTCCGCCTCCCGGTCTCCGGGTTCGATGTCCACATGGAGGCTGGACAGGCAGTTGGGGCAGTGGTTGCGGTGCTCGCTCCCGGCGCCCGCCGGGGTTACCAGCCAGCCGCACACCCTGCAGGTGAAGCCGTCGCCGCAGGGGTGGGTTTTGTAATAGCCTTTTTCGTACTTCTTTCGCTTATTTTCTCGATTCAAGGGATAATCCTCCTGAAAGATGTAATTCTTTTGGGAGGTTTGGGTGAGTGAATTGTGACGCAAACCTCCCGGTCAGGCCGCATCCACCGAATCTGCATACTTGTTAAACATATCAAAAAATCCTCCTGATGTCTTTATTTTCCACGCGTCAGGAAGCGCCGGCCCAACACGCCCGCGGCGCTTTGCAAACCGCTCTTGCCGGCTGAACCAGCCCTTCCTCACAGCGACAGGATGAATTGCAACGCCGTCCGGGGGGTCTGAGCCCCGTGGAACCGCTCCCAGGCCACCGCCTGGGCGTGGAGCTCCCCGGAGGGCAGGTCCACCCCCCGCCGGGCGGCCAGCATGTCCACCAGGGCCAGGAACTCCGTCTTGTTCAGCCCCTGGAACAGCACCCGCACCCCAAAACGGTCGGCCAGCGAGGTCTTTTCCCGGATGGTCTCGGAGCGGTCCATCTCGTCCCCCGCCCGCTCGGAGATGGTCTGGCGCACCAGATGGCGGCGGTTGGAGGTGGCGTATACCGCCACGTTCTGAGGCCGGCGCTCCACGCCCCCCTCCAGGATGGTCTTCAGCACGGAGTATGTAGGGTCGTCCCGGTCGAAGGTGAGGTCGTCGATGAATACGATGAACTTCTGCCTTTTCCCGTCCAGCCCGCGGATGAGGGCGGGCAGCCCCCCCAGGTCCGCCTTGTCCGCCTCGATGAGCCGCAGCTCCTCCATCCCAGGCAGGGTGAGCAGGTGCTTTACCGTGGCCGACTTGCCCGTGCCGCTCTCGCCATAGAGGAGGACGTTGTTGACATACTTGCCCTCCACCAGCGCCCGGGTGTTGCGCTCCACCTCGGCCCGCTGCTCCTCATAGCCCAGCAGCTCGTCCGAGGACGGGCAGTCCGGCCGCTCCACCGGGATGAGCGACCCGTTCTCCCACACGAAGGCCCGGCAGCGGGCGAAACGGCCCGCGCCCCCCTCCCGGTAGGCGGCGGTGAGCTCGTCGAAGGAGAAGGGCACCCCCCGCTGCCACCGGGGCAGGGAGGTGAGCACCCCCTGGTAATCGCTGTCCAGCAGCTTGCCCAGGTGGGCCAGCCACCGGTCGCAGTCCACGCTGGCCAGCAGCTCAAAGGCGGATATGTCCAGCCGCGCCGCCTGCTCCAGGGCAGGGTCCCGGTCCCCCCGCTGGGCCAGCATGGGATAGGGCCCCTCCGACCACCGCAGCGCCTGGCCCAGCCACTGGCCCAGCCCCGGCTGGCCCTCCACCCGCAGCTGGTAGAACAGGTCGGTGTAAGCCTCCAACCCGCCCAGGCCGTCCCCGTGGGCGGCCCCGGCCAGCAGGCGCAGGGCGCACTCCATCACCGGCTGGCTCAGGATATCCTTATAGGCCGTCACTCCCCGCAGGGCGGCCAGCATGGTCTTTACATTCATGGAATTCACCTCAATGGGGATATTATAAAGTATCGCCGCTCAAATGGCAATCCCCCATTTTTCCGGGAAAATCTGACTTTGGACTTCCTATTTTCCCGCCGTTGTGATAGAATATCCGGGATATGAAAAAGTGCCGGGAGGTATTCCGCATGGAACTCAACGAGAAAACCCTGTCCAGCAGGCAGGTCTTTGACGGGCGGCTGCTGAAGGTCTATCTGGATCAGGTGGGGCTGGCAAACGGCGACACCGCCGTCCGGGAATTCGTCCACCACCCCGGCGGGGCGGCGGTGGTGGCGCTGGACGGCGACGGAAACGTCTACCTGGAGCGCCAGTTCCGCTACCCCTACCACAAGGTGGTCACCGAGATCCCCGCGGGCAAGCTGGAGCCGGGGGAGGACCCCGGCCACGCCATCCGCCGGGAGCTGAAGGAGGAGATCGGCGCCGAGGCGGGCCGGTGGGACGCCCTGGGACACATCATGCCCACCGTGGGATACACCGACGAGATGCTCTACCTGTTCCTGGCCCGGGAGCTCACCTTTGGGGAGCGGCATCTGGACCGGGACGAGTTTTTGGAGCCCTTCAAGCTGCCCTTCGCCGAGGCGCTCTCCCAGGCGGCGGACGGGCGGATCAACGACGCCAAGACCCTGGCCGCCCTGTTCCGGGCGGACCGGCTGATGAAGGCGGAGGCCGGGGAGTAACCCCCCGCCGGAAAAAACAGGAGGAACGCTATGGGTAAAAAAATCCTGGTGGTGGAGGACGAGCGCAACATCGTGGACATCCTCACCTTCAACCTCCAGCGGGAGGGGTACGACACCCTGGAGGCCCTGGACGGGGCCGCCGGGCTGCGCCTGGCCCTGGACCAGGACCCGGACCTGATCCTGCTGGACCTGATGCTGCCCAAAATGGACGGCTTTCAGGTATGCCGCACCCTGCGGGAGCAGGGCCGGGCCACCCCCATCATCATGCTCACCGCCCGGGAGGAGGAGACGGACAAGGTGCTGGGGCTGGAGCTGGGCGCGGACGACTATATCACCAAGCCCTTCTCCATGCGGGAGCTGCTGGCCCGGGTGAAGAGCAATATCCGCCGCACGGAGATGCTCTCCCAAGCCGCCCCGCAGGCCAGTCACAACCGCCTGGAGCTGGGACGGGTCCAGGTGGATTTGGACGCCATGCTGGTGTACAAGGACGCGGAGGCGCTGGATTTGACCCAGCGGGAGTATGAGCTGGTGAAGACCCTGGCCTCCGCCCGGGGGCAGGCGGTGAGCCGGGAGTCGCTGATGGAGCAGGTCTGGAACTACGACGGCTACGTGGGCGACGTGCGGGCGGTGGACGTGGCCATCCGCCGTCTGCGGGAAAAGCTGGAGGACGACCCCGCCGACCCCAAATTCATCGTCACCCGCCGGGGGCTGGGCTACGCCTTCGGCGTGTAAAGGGCCGCATACGGCGCACGCCTGGGCTCGGTCTGCGGATTGCCCAAGAGCCGGACGTCGCACGATTCAGGCGCGGTTCGTGGGCCCCGCCCATGTTCGGTGCCCCGCCATAAGCGGCAGCACAAATAGGGGAAAAATCAGTCCCGGCCCCGTGCGCCGGGAATTCACCGTCTATGTCCCGTATAGGGCGCCCCTTGGGGTACATAGGGGCCGCAGCCCCTATGCGCGCTCTTTGCCTGCTTTCTCTCGCGTGAGAGAAAGCAGGCCCCCGGAGGGAACCTTTCCGCCGGCGGCGGAACAGAAAGGAGGCGTCCGCCATGCGCCGCAACCTGCACATCAAGCTGGTGCTCATCATGGTTTTGCTCATCGTGTCCCTGATGGTGGTGGTGGGCGCGTTTTTGATGAATTCGGTCACCGGCTACTATATCGACGAATTCTACCAGCAGATTGCCGAGGCCTTCGGCCAATCCAACGTGGACTTCGTCCGAAACCTCCAGACCGCCACCGGGGAGGAAGAGGACGGCGCGGACATGGTGCGCCAGGTGCTCTCCGCCTATGCGGGCATACTGGGCGTGGACAGCCGCAACCGCAACTATTTTGTTCTGGACGGCGCCACCGGGCGCTATCTTGCCGGCTCCGCTCCGGAGCCGGAGGGAGGCATTGCCGTCACCCCCAACATCTCCAAGGCCCTGCTGGGGGAGCCGGGCTTTGAGAGCAGCGTCACCGCCGACTACATGGACGCCGCCATCCCCATCACCCGGGGCGGTCATTCCTATATCGTCTATATCCTGGACAGCCGGGAGACCGCCCGCCAGCTCAACGCCGAGATGTTCTCCCTCATCATGGAGGCGCTGGCCCTGGGCCTTATCATCTCTGTCCTGCTTTCCTTCCTCCTGTCCAAGACCATGGTGGACCCGCTCCAGCGGCTCACCGACGGTATTGAGCAGGTGGCCCAGGGGGACTTCTCCCGAAAGCTGGAGATCACCTCCAGCGATGAGATCGGCCAGCTCACCGAGAGCTTCAACGCCATGGCCCAGCAGCTGGAGACCAACATCGCCGAGCTGGAGCGGGCCGAGCAGCAGCGCAAGGACTTCGTGGCCAACGTGTCCCACGAGCTGCGCACCCCCCTGACCAACATCAAGAGCTATGCCGAAACCCTGTCGGACGGGGTGGGCGAGCTGCCCCCCGAGATGGAACAGCGTTTTCTGGGGGTCATCCTCAACGAGTCCGACCGCATGACCCACATTCTCCAGGACCTGCTCACCCTGTCCCGGTTCGACTCGGGGCGCAGTGAGCTGCGGCTGACCGCCTTCCCCTTCGCCAAGGCGGTGGACGACACCTATCAGGCCGTTTTGATGGACGCCCAGAACCACGCCCACACCGTGGAGCTGCACCTGCCGGAAAACCTGCCCCAGGTCCGGGCGGACCGGGAGCGGATCATGCAGGTGATGATGAACATCGTGTCCAACGCCATCAAGTACACCCCCGACGGGGGCCGCATCGTGCTGTCCGCAGGGCAGTCGGGGGACCGGGTGTGGATGGAGGTGGACGACAACGGCATCGGCATCCCGGAGAGCGACCGCGGGCGCATTTTCGAGCGGTTCTACCGGGTGGACAAGGCCCGCTCCCGCCAGTCCGGGGGAACGGGGCTGGGGCTGTCCATCGCCCAGGAGATCATGAAACAGCACGAGGGCAGGCTCTATCTGGTGGACAAGGCTGAGCCGGGGCTCACCATCCGCATGGAGCTGCCCGTCCGCGGGCCCGGAGAGGAGGCCGACCATGGGGGATAAGCGCCGCCTCATTGAGTGGGGCAAGGACGTGCTCATCGCCGCGCTGTCCCTATCCGCCGTCTATCTGCTGTCCATGACCCCCCTGGTGCAGGACAGCGGCGTGCTGGAACTGCTCTCTCCCCAGGAAAGCCCCAGCCCCGGCACGCTCAGCTCCAGCCAGGGGATGGCCATGCTCCCCGCCCGGCTGGCCGTAACCGGGGGCGACGGCGGCCGCTGCGGCGTACAGTATGACCAGGCACGGCTGGAAGAGCTCTTCCCTCCCCTGGGCGCCCTGCTGGGGGATGCGCTGGACTCGGCCGGAGAGGCCCAGCCCATCTCCGAAGCACAGTGGCAGCGGTATCTGGAGGGGAAAAGCATTTATTTTGATTTTGCCGGGGACGTCCCCCTGTCCGCCCTGGAGCACTGGCTCCAGGGGGCGGGGGCGTCGGGGCTGGACGGCTCCGCCCGCCGGGTGCTGCTGTGCGCCGGCCGGGAAAACGAGGTCCTGCTGTGCTGGCAGGAGGCGGAGGAAGGGCAGTTCTTTTCCTGCCCCACCGCCCTCACCCAGACGCTCCACCTGGATCCCGCCACCGCCTCCGCCACCCCCAACGGGGCCTATTTTGCCTTTGAAAATCCGGAGCTGTCCCAACTTCTCTCCCCCTACACCCTGGTCACCGAAGTGGCCCAGCGCGGGGCGTGCTACGCGGCGTCCAATCCCCTGGCCGACGCAGGGGCGGCCGCGGTGCTGGACGCCCTGGCCTTCAACGGCCAGAACCACGCCCCGGTGAGCGGCGGCGAGGTATATCTGGACGGCGACGACCGGCTGGTGGTGAGCACCGGCGGCACCGTGACCTACCGGGCGGCCTGGGGGGAGAAATACCCCGCAGGGTCCACGCTGGCCGGCGCGGTGGACAAGGCCCGTGCGCTGGCCGAGGGCACCCTGGGCGCGCTATGCGGCGAGGCGCGGCTCTACCTCGTCTCCGCCCGGGAGGACCGGGGCGCGCTGTGCCTGCGCTTCGGCTATCTGCTGGGCGGCTGTCCCGTCTACCTCGGCGGCGACGGCTGGGCGGCGGAATTCTGGGTTGAAAACGGTTATATCACCCAGTTCACCCTCCATTTCCGCAGCTACGCCCCCAACAGTGAGCACACATTGCTTCTGCCCATCGACAAGGCCGCCGCCATGCTGCCCAGCATAGCCCAGGATCGGCGGGAGCTGGTTATTCAGTACCGGGACGGGGGCGGCTCCTCCGTCTCCCCCCAGTGGGCGGCGGCTTGAGCAGGAAGGAGGCGGCTCACACGTGGAGTGGCGAAAACTGAAAAACCTTATTATTCTTATCCTGCTGGTGGTCAACGGCTTTCTGCTGGTGCTGGTGGCCGCCCGGAGCCGGGAGTCCTCCCAGTACGAGCGCTCCGCCCTGGATCAGACCGTGCAGGTGCTGGAACGCGGCGGCATTCAGGTGGACCGTTCCGCCATCTTCCCCGCCGGCAGCCTGGCCCCGCTGTCTGTGGAGCGGGACCCGGATCAGGAGGCCCGGCTGGCCCGCGCCCTGCTGGGCGAGGACGCTCAAGGCGACAACCAGGTAGGCGGGGTATATCTCTACCGCAGCGCCCTGGGCGAGGTGTCCCTGCGGGCAGGGGGTGAGCTGACCGCCGAGCTGGCCCCGGACTCCCACTGGGAGACCGCACGCCCGGAGGAGCACGCCGCCCGGCTCTTAAAGGGCCTGGGGGTGGATGCCGTACTGTCCGGCACGGCCCAGGAGGATGACCGAACCGTTCTGCGCTTTACCCAGCACCGGGAGGGAATTCCGGTGTTCTCCTGCCAGATCGAGCTCACCTACCAGGCGGGGCGGCTGTGCTCAATGAAGGGCACCCTGCTCATGGCCGCCGGGGGAACCGCCGAGCCGGGCCAGGTCCTCACCCTCCCCACCGCGCTGTTGCGCTTTTCCGAGGAGATCGCCGCCACCGGCGACGTGTGCACCCGCCTGTGGTCCATGGAGCCGGGCTGGCGGGGGACGGCCCAGTCCCTGGCCGGCGGCATCCGGCTGACCCCCGTGTGGCTGGTGACCACCGACACGGCCAGCTACTATCTGGACTGCGTCACCGGCTCCCTCGCCCGGGCCTCCGACCAATAACGCATGTCTGACAAGCCCCCCTTCATAGGATGGATGAGAAGCTATTCTATGAAGGGGGGCGAATATTTTGTCCACCATTTTGGCCGGCACCCTGCTGCTCACCGCCACCGGCCTGTTTTCCCAGGTGGTGGGTTTTTTGTACCGCATGGCCCTGTCCCGGCTCATCGGCGCGGAGACCATGGGGCTGTATCAGCTGGTGATGCCGGTGTACTCCATGCTCATGTCGGTCACCGCCGTGGGGCTGACCGTGGCGGTGTCCACCCTGTCCGCCCGCCACCACGCCCTGGGAGACAGCGGCACGGTGCGCCTGGTGCTGCGCCGTGCCCTGGGGTGCTTTTTTCTGCTGGCCCTCCCCCTGGGGGCGGCGGTGGCGCTGCTGTCCGACCCCATCTCGGTCTACCTGCTGGGGGACGCCCGGACCCGCCTGGGAGTGGCGCTGCTGACGCCCTGCGTGCTGCTCACCGGGGTGGAAAACCTTCACAAGCACTGCTTTTACGGCATTGGCCGGGTGCGTCCCCCCGCCGCCGTGGAGACCGCCGAGCAGCTCATCCGGGCCGGGGCGGTGCTGGGGCTGCTCATCGCCTTTCTCCCCCGCTCCGCCGAGGAGACGGTGGGCCTCATCGTACTGGGCATGGTGATCTGCGAGGTGTTCTCCGCCTGTGCCCTCACCCTGCTGTTCCAGCGGCACTGGCGGCGCTTTCCCCCGGGAAAGCCGGGGGCGGAGATCAGCGCCCGGCGGCTGATGTCCATCGCCGTGCCGGTGGGGGCCACCTCCCTGCTGGGCACCCTGCTGGGTTCTGCCAACGCGGTGCTCATCCCGGCAAAGCTGGTGGAGGGGGGCATGACCCTGTCCGAGGCCATGGCGGAGTTCGGGGTGCTCAGCGGCATGACCCTGCCGCTGCTGGCCCTGCCCACCGGGTTCATCGGGGCGCTGTGCCTGGTAATGGTGCCCGATCTCTCCCGGCGCACCGCCCAGGGGGACCGGCGGGCGGCAGGGGGCTTTCTCGACCGGGTGATGTCCGCCACCTCCCTGCTCATGGCCCCGGCCATGGCCCTGCTCACCGTCATCGGCCCCACGGTGGGCCGGGCGCTGTTCAACGATGAGCGGGTGGGGGAGCTGATGCTGCCCCTGGCCGCCGGAACTCTCCTGGGCTGCTGGCAGTCGGTGCTGTCCGGCGCGCTCAACGGCCTGGGCCTTCAGGGAAAAGCCGCCCGGAACGCCATCATCAGCGACGCGGTCCAGCTGGGCTTCACCTTTTTTGCCGTGCCCCGGTTTGGCCTGGCGGGGTTTGCCGCGGGATATGCCGTCTCCGGGCTGGCGGGGGCGGCGCTGAACCTGGCGTCGGTCCTCCGGGCGGCGGGGCTGCGGGTGAAGTGGTTTCACTGGTTTGTACGGCCCCTGCTGGCGGCGGCGCTTATGGGGCTGTGGTGCAACCTGCTCTTCCAGGTGATGCTGGGCGCGGGGTGCGGCCATGGCTGGTCGGCGCTGACGTGCGCCGCGCTGGGCCTGGTGGTCTATGCCGCCGCCCTGCTGGCCCAGGGGCTGTCCGTCACCACAGTCTTTGCCCGGTCCAGGGCCTATTTCAAAAGGAGGGGCACGGCATGAGGCCAAAAATCCTGCTCTCCACCGGCGGCGGAAACGCCTCCAGCTATCTGAATGCCGTCCAGGCCGCCGGGGGCATGGGGACAGCCCGCTATCTCCCCCTTCCCGACCTGTCCTACAGCGGCCTGCTCCTCGCCGGCGGGGACGACATGGACCCCTCCCTGTTCGGCCAGGAAGACCGGGGCTCCCGGGGAATCGACCGGGAGCGGGACGAGGCGGAGCTGGCCCTGCTGGACGCCTTTTGCGGCGCGGGAAAGCCCGTTTTCGCCATCTGCCGGGGACACCAGGCGGTCAACGTGTGGCTGGGGGGCGATCTCATTCAGGACCTGGGACCCGGTTTGGTCCCGTTTCACCAAAAGGAGGAGGGAGACCAGGTCCATCCCATCCAGGCGGAACGGGGAACCCTGCTTCACCGGCTGTACGGCCCGGTGTTCCCGGTGAATTCCAGCCACCACCAGGGCCTGGGGCGGCTGGGGCGGGGCCTGCGGGCGACAGCCTGGTCCGAGGACGGGGTGGTGGAGGCGGCGGAGCACGAGACGCTCCCCCTCATCTGCGTCCAGTTCCACCCGGAGCGGATGACAGGGACGCTGGCCCGGGCGGACACGGTGGACGGCGGCGAGCTTTTCCGGGTATTCTTAGCGCTGTGCCGGCGGTGAATGCCCTCTCTTTTCAAAGAAAAAAGGAACCTTTGGACTTTTCCCTTGGCTGGGATTCTGTGACGCAGGGGATATATGCGCCGAAATTAGCACTCTCTATGTGAGAGTGCTAATTGTTTACATGGAGTTCATGATTTTTGCATGGGACGGGGTATACTACAAAGTGAAACTACAGATTGGAGCGTGATTACAAGCTGCGCTTCCCGAAAAGGAGTGAATCCCATTATGAACATGAACCAATTTACCCAGAAATCCCTGGAGGCCATCCAGTCCGCCCAGAACCTGGCCACCCAGCACGGCAACCAGCAGATTGAGCAGCCTCACCTGCTGCTGGCCCTGGTGGACCAGGAGGGCGGGTTTATCCCCCAGCTGCTCACCCATATGGGCCTTACCCTGGAATCCTTCCGGGCGGCGGCGCGCCATGAGGTGGAGATTCTGCCCAAGGTGTCCGGCTCCGGCCGGGAGGCGGACAAGGTCTACATCGCCCCCGGGGTAGACAAGGCCCTCAACCAGGCGCTCACCATCGCGGGCAGCATGAAGGATGAATTTGTGTCGGTGGAGCACATCTTTCTGGCCCTCATCGACACGGCGGAGGGCCGACTGAAGGAGCTGCTGCGCACCTACAACGTGGACAAGGAGAAGGTCATGCAGGCCCTGGCCGCCCTGCGGGGGAACCAGCGGGTGACCTCAGATAACCCGGAGGAGACCTACGAGGCCCTGAAAAAGTACGGCGCCGACCTGGTGGAGCGGGCCCGGCAGAACAAGCTGGACCCGGTGATCGGCCGGGACGACGAGATCCGCAACGTCATCCGCATTCTGTCCCGGAAGAGCAAAAATAACCCCGTCCTCATCGGCGAGCCCGGCGTGGGCAAAACCGCCATCGCCGAGGGGCTGGCCCAGCGCATCGTCAAGGGCGACGTGCCCGCGGGGCTGAAGGACAAGACCATCTTCGCCCTGGACATGGGGGCCCTTATCGCCGGGGCCAAGTACCGGGGCGAGTTCGAGGAGCGGCTGAAAGCCGTTTTGAACGAGGTGAAGCAGTCCGAGGGCCGGATTCTGCTGTTCATCGACGAGCTGCACACCATCGTGGGCGCGGGCAAGACCGAGGGGGCCATGGACGCGGGCAACCTCTTAAAGCCCATGCTGGCCCGGGGGGAGCTGCACTGCATCGGGGCCACCACCCTTAACGAGTACCGGCAGTATATTGAGAAGGACGCCGCCCTGGAGCGGCGGTTCCAGCCCGTCATGGTGTCCGAGCCCACGGTGGAGGACGCGGTGGCCATACTCCGGGGCCTCAAGGAGCGCTACGAGGTGTTCCACGGGGTGAAGATCACCGACGGGGCCATCGTGGCCGCCGCCACCCTGTCCAACCGCTATATCACCGACCGGTTTTTGCCCGACAAGGCCATCGACCTCATCGACGAGGCCTGCGCCCTCATCCGCACCGAGATGGACTCCATGCCCACCGAGCTGGACGTGATCTCCCGGAAGATCATCCAGTGCGAGATCGAGGAGGCGGCGCTGAAGAAGGAGGACGACCAGCTCTCCCAGACCCGGCTGGCCGACATCCAGAAGGAGCTGGCCGAGCTGCGGGACCAGTTCAACGCGGGCAAGGCCAAGTGGGAGAACGAAAAGAACGCCATCGGCAAGGTGCAGAAGCTCCGGGAGGACCTGGAACACGCCAACGCCCAGCTGGAAAAAGCCCAGCGGGAGTACGACCTGGAAAAGGCCGCCCAGCTCCAGTACGGCGCCATCCCCGAGCTGAAAAAGCAGCTGGAGGAGCAGGAGGGCTTCGCCGCCCAGTCCAAGGAGGACAACCTGCTCCGGGACAAGGTGACCGAGGAGGAGATCGCCCGCATCGTGGAGCGCTGGACGGGCATCCCCGTGTCCAAACTGATGGAGGGGGAGCGGGAGAAACTGCTCCACCTGGAAGACATCCTGCATCAGCGGGTGGTGGGCCAGGACGAGGCCGTGCGCCTGGTGAGCGAGGCCATTTTGAGAAGCCGGGCCGGCATCGCAGACCCCGACAAGCCCATCGGCTCCTTCCTGTTCCTGGGCCCCACCGGCGTGGGCAAGACCGAGCTGGCCAAGGCCCTCAGCGAGGCGCTGTTCGACAGCGAGAAGAACCTGGTGCGCATCGACATGAGCGAGTATATGGAGAAGTTCTCCGTCTCCCGGCTCA
>CAJUEG010000067.1 GCA_910584835.1 uncultured Oscillospiraceae bacterium
ATGATCGCCGCCGCCCAGTCCGGGGCCCTCACCCTGGACAAGCTGGAGGCCATGACCTGCGTGTGCTCCGTGGGGCTGGACATGATCGCCGTCCCCGGCGATACCACCGCCGCCACGCTGTCCGCCATCATCGCCGACGAGGCCGCCATCGGCATGGTGAACCAGAAGACCACCGCCGTGCGCCTCATCCCCGCCCCCGGCAAGAAGGTGGGGGACGTGGTGGAGTTCGGCGGGCTGCTGGGCTCCGCCCCCGTGATGCCCTGCCACACCGGCAGCGCGGAGGACTTCGTGGCCCGGGGCGGGCGGATACCCGCGCCGCTGCATAGTCTGAAAAACTGAAAAGTGCGGCGTGACAACGTAAAGGACAAGCCCCCCGGCAGCGCCGGGGGGCTTGTTTTTTTACTGCTCCGTATTCAGGCCGTAATACTCGATGAGCCGCTTCACCGCGTCCAGCGCCTTGGACGGCTCCACCCACAGGTCGGGGAGATAGCCCACGCCGTCCCGGTTTTCGCCGGCGCCGTACAGCCCGAGGCCGGTGCCGAAGTAGCACTTCAGGCCGGAGTGGGGGAGAAAGAAGCGCCAATTATTGGGCGTGAGGGCACAGCCCGTGGTAGGCCCGCCCACAAAAAGGGTGTCCGCCGCCGTTTTGAAAATTTCAACCACCGACTCCCCCGAGGAGGCCACACCTTTGTCCTGTAGTACAAAAACAGGGCCCGTGCGCTCCACCCACACCCCGGTCTGTGAATAGACACGGTATGTACCCATGCGCTTGGCAGGGTAGAAATCGAATAGATGGCAAGAGAGCTGGCTGTATCGGTAGGAAAAGGCCCCCGGGTATTGGGCCCGGTTTCCGGCCCATCCCTGGAACCAGTCCCTGACATAGCTGTCGTCACCGCCGCCGTTTCCCCGCACATCGAAAATAAGGAGTGGGTTTTCGGTGTAATCTCCGCCGCAGGCGGCCAGCTTCTCAAGCATCTCGACCCGTTCAGGGACTATCGGACCGGTGACATTGCTGCGGGCGGACATACTCCGGGAGATGAGGATGGGAACCCCCTCCCACTCCGACTCGTCAAAGATTTGCGCCTGCCCGTTTTTAGGGAGCCGCTTTGCCCACTGCCAGGCAAGCGTGTGCCCGTCCAGGGTGTCGGGCAGGTCATCTCCGTCATGGCTGATGGCGGCATACCACCAGCAGATTCGCCCGTCCGGGCCGATGGTGGGCTTGAGGTAGTCGGGGTTTTCCACCCCGTCCAGGCTGTCCAGGTAGACGCCCGGCACGTAGTACATATATTGCTGATGCGCTTCATTGATGGCGTAGTCGCCGATTCTGAAATGTCCGTCGTTTATGGCCGGGTAAAGGCGGCGGTACAGCACGTCGTTCAGGTCCTGTACCGTGGGATCCTCCATGGCGGCCAGCTCCTCCCGCACCGCGTCCCGGATGGGGAAAAACACGTCGTCCCCGCCGAAATAGTAATAGGCCCCGTAGGTGGTCTGGAGGAGAGTGAAGAAGGTGTCCGCGTCGGCCAGCAGGCCGTCCTTGGTCAGGTTCTCCTCCGGGCCGTGCTCCGTGGTGAGCCGCTCCATCTCCGCCTCGGTAAAGGTGCGGTTCTGCTCGTGGAAGTCCGGGGTGTAGGGGGAGATGTCCAGGGGTTCCTCCTGTGTGATAATTGCCTTCCGCGCGGCGTTCACCCCATCCAGGAATTCGCGGAAGTCCACCGGCTCCGGGGTGGGCGCGGGGGTGGGTTCCGGGGTGGGCGCGGGACTTGCCGCAGCCGGGGGGAGGGGCGCGGAGGCGGGAACCTCCGCCGCCGGGGCGCAGCCCGCCAGCAGGGCCAGGGCCAGGAGCAGGGACAGCAGGGCGCGTTTTTTCATCAAAATCACCTTTCTTTCTCGCTTGCGCCGGGGATGTCCGCCGGGATTTCTATGGGACTCGCTTTTTACCCCTCCGAATTCAACCCATAGTAGTCGATAAGCCGCTTCACCGCGTCCAGCGCCGTGGACGGCTCCACCCACAGGTCGGGGAGGTAGCCCACGCCGTCCCGGTTTTCGTTGGTCTCGTTGGAGATGAGGCCGGTGCCCATACCGCAGTGCAGGCCGGAGTGGGGAAGATAGAGGTCGATATTGTTGCCGGTAAGGAGACAGCCGCAGGTGGGGCCGCCCACTGTGATGGTATCGGCCGCCACATGGAAGCGAAGCACCACCGCCTCCCCCGCGGAGGCCGTCCCCTTGTCCTGGAGGACAAAAGCGGGGCCGGAGCGCTCCACCCACGCCCCGGTGGAGGAGCCGAAGGGGTAGAAGGGAGAGGGGCAGTATGTACCTATATGCTCTGGGGAGATGAAAGTATGGTGACGAAGGAAGAGCTGGCTGCATCGGAAAACAGTGGCGCCCCTGCACTCCCCCTTCCCGCCGGACCAGCCCTGGAACCAGCGGTAGCCATACTCATCCAGACCGCCGCCATTCATGCGCACGTCGAAAATGAGCAGGGGGCTGCCGGCATACTCTCCTCCGCAGGAGGCGAGGCGCTCCAGCGCCTTGAGATCGTCGGGGTCCCGGCTGCCGTTGACCCAGGAGGCGGACATGCGCCGGGAGATAAGGATAGGAACCCCCTCCCACTCCGACTCGTCAAAGGCGAGGGCCTTCCGGTTCTGGGACAGCCTGCCTGCCCGCCGCCAGGCAAGGGTGTGCCCGTCCAATGCGGAGGGCAGATCACCGCCATCTCGGCTGATGGCGGCATACCACCAGCAGATTCGCCCGTCCGGGCCGATGGTGGGCTTGAGGTAGTCGGGGTTTTCCACCCCGTCCAGGCTGTCCAGGTAGACGCCCGGCACGTAGTACATATATTGCTGATGCGCTTCATTGATGGCGTAGTCGCCGATTCTGAAATGTCCGTCGTTTATGGCCGGGTAAAGGCGGCGGTACAGCACGTCGTTCAGGTCCTGTACCGTGGGATCCTCCATGGCGGCCAGCTCCTCCCGCACCGCGTCCCGGATGGGGAAAAACACGTCGTCCCCGCCGAAATAGTAATAGGCCCCGTAGGTGGTCTGGAGGAGAGTGAAGAAGGTGTCCGCGTCGGCCAGCAGGCCGTCCTTGGTCAGGTTCTCCTCCGGGCCGTGCTCCGTGGTGAGCCGCTCCATCTCCGCCTCGGTAAAGGTGCGGTTCTGCTCGTGGAAGTCCGGGGTGTAGGGGGAGATGTCCAGGGGTTCCTCCTGTGTGATAATTGCCTTCCGCGCGGCGTTCACCCCATCCAGGAATTCGCGGAAGTCCACCGGCTCCGGGGTGGGCGCGGGGGTGGGTTCCGGGGTGGGCGCGGGACTTGCCGCAGCCGGGGGGAGGGGCGCGGAGGCGGGAACCTCCGCCGCCGGGGCGCAGCCCGCCAGCAGGGCCAGGGCCAGGAGCAGGGACAGCAGGGCGCGTTTTTTCATCAAAATCACCTTTCTTTCTCGCTTGCGCCGGGGATGTCCCCCGGAGGGAAAAGCATGTTCTAATATGCATTTGCAGATTATATTATATATTTGATAGTATTGTAACACAATGACTGCCGCCGCGCAATAGGGCAATGGGCGGCGGCGTAAAAAAGCCCCCCGGAAATCCGGGGGGCTTCATCTTACCTGTTGTCACGCTGCGCAGCCGCCTGCCCCGCCCTTTCTCTTGGGTCCGCGTCCGCCCAGAGGGTGGAAAAGTAGTCGTAATATGGCATGAGGAAGGAGAACCCCTCCACCAGCCGGTCCGCCAGGGCCGGGGTGTAGATCGCCTCGCTCAGCGCCTCCTCGTGGCCCACCGACAGGGACTTTTTATTGTACCATCCCGCCAGCCGGGGCTCCCCGCAGGGTTTTTTCCGGCTGTACTCCGGGCCGTCCAGGGTGAATTCCTCCTGCCTGGCCAGCCTGTTGTGGAGCTTGAGCAGGGGTTTGGGGTCGGCGTCGATGCGGGCGCGGTGCTTTTCCATCACCGACGCCTGGGCGCACCAGAAGCCCATGCCGTAGCTCCAGCTCTCCGGGGCCAGCTCGAACCAGAACACCGGGTGGTCGCCGCCGGACTCGCTGCCGAACCGGAACAGGGACAGCCAGAGGTGGTCCTTATACGGCCCCCTGCCAAACAGCCGCCGGGCGTCCCGGTAGATGCGGGAGATCTTCAGGTTCAGCCCGCTCTTGGGGAAGCGGTCCAGCAGGGCGCCCTGCACCTGCCCGCCCAGCTCCCTCATGGGGGCGAGGAAATAGGTCTGGTAGTCGGACTTGTGGGCCTCAAACCAGCTCCGCTCGTTGTT
This sequence comes from uncultured Oscillospiraceae bacterium, assembly GCA_910584835.1. Taxonomy (GTDB): domain Bacteria; phylum Bacillota; class Clostridia; order Oscillospirales; family Oscillospiraceae; genus Enterenecus. The sequence continues at coordinate 4,262 of CAJUEG010000067.1, forward strand.
GAAGCGGATGCCCCACATAAAGTCCACCGTCTCCTGGGAGAACCCCTCAAACATGGCTCAGCCCTCCCATGGGTCCGTGAAGGGGTCATGGTCACCCTCCGGCGTACCCTCCGTGGTGGGGAGGGGGTCCACATAGGTGGGGAAGGTGGGCTCCGGCGGGAAGCTGGGGTCCAGGCTGGGGGTGGCCCAGGGGTCGATGGGGCCGGGGTCCATGCTGGGGCCTGGCCCCAGGGTGGGAATGGGCTCAATGCTGGGCAGGACCTCTTGGGTGGGCTCAGCGCCGGGCTCCGCACCCGGGTCCACGGCGGAACCCCAGGGCCCCTCGTCGGCGGGATTGTAGAGGATTTTCTTGTCCCGCTTGGCGTACCGGCTGTAGTTTTCATAGGTGCGGGAGATCAGATTGTCGTTGGCGTCGTACACACAGCGGTACACGTCCACCTCGTAGCCGGTGTAGGGGGTCACGTCCACCTTGGTGGTGCCCCGCTCAATGGTCTCGTCCGGCTCGTAAACGGTGGTCCAGGGAGTGGAGGACAGGGTGTAGCGCTCGGTTTTCACATAGATGCCCTCGGGGTTGCTGCCGTAGAACTGGACGGTGAGCTTGCCCCAGGCGCCCCCCTCGGTGTAAGCCACGATCTTGATGGGGAAGCCGGTGTTGTTGCGGAATTTGAAGTCCAGAGAGGGGTAGAAAATGGTGGCGTCCAGCCCATTGGGGATATAGCCGGTGGCAAAGGCGTGGCAGGCCCGCTTCACAATCTCCAGGTTGGAGTACACCGCGCAGTAGTACAGGGAGGAGGACACCTGGCAAACGCCGCCCCCGTCCATGGGGACGGTCTGGCCGCCCTGGTAGCCGGTGCTGGTCTTATAGCCGTTGCGGGCGCTGGGGTCGCCGATGGTGTCGATATAGGAGAACACCTCCCCGGGCTGGATGACCTTTCCGTTGCAGAATTCTGCGGCCCGGTTCACATTGAACGACCGATTGGCCACCCCGTCCATGTTGGTGGTGACGGAGGCCAGCAGATCCTTATAAAACATGGACTCGTCGGCGCTGGTGCCCGGCGGGGTAAACTCCAGGGGGATGGTGCAGCTCTCGCCGGGAGCGGTCTGATCCAGGATGGCCTGGGCCTCCTCGGCGTTGACGGACCGGCCGATCACCGCCGGGGTGAGCTTCCCGTTCCCGTCCACCCCCGCGGCCCTGGGCTCCACATGGATCAGGTCATGGAGCGCCTGCCCGCTGAGCTCCGCCCCGGGCAGAGTCTCCGGCTCCACCCGCAGCTCGGTATCGCCCTGGGCCAGCGCCTTCTCCACCTCCGCAAGCAGGGCGTTGGCGTCCAGCTTCTGTCCGTCGGTGCCGGGGGTGACGGTGACCGATTCCTCCCCTATCTCGTAGGTGAAGTCCACCGGGGGCACATACAGCTCGTCGGCCACCACCTGCACCATCCGCCTGGCCTGCTCCTCCCCCTCGGGGGTGAAGGCCGCGGCGGACAGGGACAGGTCGGCAGGCTCATGGGCCAGCCCCAGCCACAGCGCGCCCAGCTTCCAGAAGGGGGTGTCCCGCTTGACGGCCATGCCCAGGCGCACCACCATCTCCGGGGAGCATTCCATCAGCTCGCCGGTAAGTTCCAGCCGCTTGCCGTCGCCGTAGAGAAGGGCGAGCCTGCGGTTGTCCAGCCGCTGGTCCATCTCCCGGCTGACCACGGCCAGGGCGTCCGCCTCAGTGAGCTTGCCCAGGTCGGCCACGGCTTCGCCCTTGTCGTCCACCGCCACCGCGCCGGGCAGCAGCTGCCCGTTATCCCGAACCCAGGCGCACAGGCCGAACCACCCGCCCGCAGCCACAGCCAGCAGAGCGGCCGCCGCAATGCCGGCAATCAGCGCCACGGGCACGCTTTTTTTGGGTGTGGATTCTTCCATATGCCGCAACCTCCTACCTGCAAACATAACTTTAGGTATTGTACCACTTTATCCTGAATTGAGCAAGGAAAAGTATGCAGAAAAAAGGTTACAATTTGGTGTCAATTCTATGGAAAAGTGTGGATATCTCCGCATTTTCAAATAAAAACCGCCTATCAGCAGCGTGATAGGCGGTTTCGAGCCGTTTCGCGGACGGTTCAGCCCTTGTGGCTCTCCACGATGGCGCCGCTGCGGAAGGCGGCCACCAGATCGATGAGCTCGTCGATCTGGCCCTGGAGCTTCCGCCCTATGTCGGTCTGGAGGATCATGGCCCGGCTCTCCAGCCGCTCAAACACCTGGGTGGTGGAGGCGATGTCGTAGTTTTTGCGGATGGCGGCCGCCTTTCCCACAAAGGGCTCGTGGGCCACCAGGCGGAAGCAGGCGGAGTTGTAGATCAGGGTGTACCCGGCGATGCCGGTGGTCTTCTGATACGCCTTGCAGAACCCGCCGTCGATGACCACCAGCCTGCCGCCCCCCTTCACGGGGCTCTCCCCCTTCTTGGACTTCACCGGGACGTGGCCGTTGATAATATGGCAGTGGGGACCCTCCAGCCCAAACTCCTTCAAAATGCCCTCGCACACCGCCGGGTCGTTATACAGCGTGTAATAGGCATTTTTCGGCTCGGTGTGGGTGGAGGCGTCGGCGATAAAGCGGCGCTCGAAGGTGGTCATGCGGTCCCGGCCGAAGATGGGGGAGTTGCGCCCCGCCCACAGCCACCACAGGAAGTCCATCCCCTGCTGCCGCTCCGGGGAGCCGGGCTTGTTGTAGTAGGCCCGGCGGGCCACCCGGTCCGCATAGTCCAAAAACGCCTTGCCGCTCAGCCGGTCGCAGCCCTGGCCGATGGAGAACTCCATGAACGAGCCGTCCTCCTCCATGGGGATGCAGCCGTGGAAGAGCAGGTTGCCGTTGTAAATGCGGTACAGGCTGCCCTTGGAGTAGAGGAAGCGGACGTGCCGCTGGAGCTTTTCGCTGTGCCGGAAGGACCGGGTGAGGGTGTTGATGAGGGCGTCCTCCTCCGGGGTGAGGGCGTAGGGGTCGGAGGGGTCCACGGTGGGGAAGTCGGTGTCCAGCATGGGATAGCTCACCCCGCCGACGGCGACGGTCTTGGCCTCGTAGTCGATCTTGTCCAGCAGCAGCCGGTCGTCCATGTGGAAGGCGGGGTTCCGGCGGATCTTCTGCCCCTCCAGCTTGAACAGGATCATGGAGATGGCCTTGTTCATCCGGGCGCACAGCAGCTTGTCCCGGTCGGTCACACTGTCCTCGTCCTCCTTGGCGATCTTCACCTCAAAGCAGCTGATGTCGCACTTGCGGTAAAACTCGTCGGCGAACACCGACAGGGGCCGCAGGGAGATGCCGTAGCCCGTCTCAATGACCTCCAGGTTGTTGTACCGCAGGGAGTTGGCCAGCACCGTGGCCACCAGGGTGCGGGAGCCGGAGGCCGCCCCCATCCACAGGATATCGTGGTTGCCCCACTGTATGTCCACGCTGTGGTATTTCATGAGGCTGTCCATGATGACGTCTGCGCCGGGGCCCCGGTCGAAGATGTCCCCCACCAGGTGGAGGTGGTCCACCGCCAGGCGCTTGATGAGCTCGCACAGCTGGATGAGGAAGTTGGACGCCCGGTCCAGGTCGATGATGGTATTGATGATGTTCTCGTAATAATCCCGCTTGTCCGCCTCGTTCTTCTCATAGTGGGTGTGGATCAGCTCGTCGATGATATAGGCGTACTCCGGGGGCATGGCCTTGCGCACCTTGGAGCGGGTGTACTTGGCGCTCACCAGGCAGCACAGGTCGATGAGCCGGTGGAAGGTGATGCGGTACCACTCCCGCATATCCTCCGTCTCCCGCTCGATCTCCTCCAGCTTCTCCTCCGGGTAGTAGATGAGGGTGGCCAGCTGGTCCCGGTCGGAGCGGGGGACTGTGGAGCCCAGCAGCTCGTCGATCTTCACCCGCACCACGCCGGAGGCGGAGTTGAGGATGTGCTGGAACGCCTCGTACTCCCCGTGGACGTCGGAGAGGAAATGCTCGGTGCCCTTGGGCAGGTTCTGGATGGCTCGCAGGTTGATGATCTCGGTGCAGGCGGCCTGGACGTTGGGATAGTGCCGGGCCAGCAGCTTCAGGTACTCCAGCCGCTCGGGGGAAAATGTCACGGTGGGCTTCATGGCGCGTCCTCCTTTGAGTGGATATTTCTGCCTGCCCCTATTATGCCATAGATTTGCAAAAAAGAAAAGAGGAAAAGGCGCAAAAAACGAAAATTTTTCCGTTTCTGCGCCTGATTTTTGTTAAAAAAATATCAGATTTCCCTGCGGCCCTCTAAGGCCCGCATGAGGGTGGCGTCGTCGGCAAACTCCAGGTGGCTGCCCACCGGGATGCCGTAGGCCAGCCGGGTGGTCTTCACCCCGAAGGGCTTGAGCAGCCGGGACAGGTACATGGCGGTGGTCTCCCCCTCGGTGTCCGGGTTGGTAGCCATGATGACCTCGTCCACGCCGCCCGCGGCCACGCGCTCCACCAGCTGCTGGATGCGCAGGTCGTCCGGCCCCACGTGGTTCATGGGGGAGATCACACCGTGGAGCACGTGGTACACCCCGGCGTACTCCCGGGAGCGCTCCATGGCCACCACGTCCTTGGGGTCGGCCACCACGCACACCAGCGAGTGGTCCCGCTTGGAGGAGGCGCAGATGGCGCACTCCCCCTCCCCGTCGGTGAGGTTCTGGCACACCGGGCAGCAGCCGATGCTCTTTTTGGCGTCCAGCAGGGCGGCGGCAAAGTCCTGGGCGGCCTGCTCCGGCTGGTCCAGGATATAGAAGGCCAGCCGCTGGGCGCTCTTGCGGCCCACGCCGGGCAGCTTGGCGAACTGCTCCACTAAATTTTCCAGGGCGGCGGGAAAATAGTCCATGGGAAAACCTCCAAATTGTTATGCGTCCTTCTCAAAGGTAATCATCACGCGGTAGGAGGCGGCCCGGTCCCACTGGGTCACCTCTTTGACGGCCCAGCCCTGGCGGGCCATCTGATTCATCGCCGTCTCAGCCTCTTCCGGGGTCTTGGCCGTCAGGACCTTGTATTCTTTCATAAAAATCACCCCGCGTTTCGCAGCGCCGCGATGGCCGCCGCCGGGTCGGCCGCCCCGTACACCGCCGAGCCCGCCACCAGCACCGTGGCCCCGGCCTCAGCCACAGTTTTGGCGTTGGCGGGGCCCACTCCGCCGTCCACCTCCAGCTCACAGGAGGGGTTGTAACGGTCGATGAGGGCGCGCACCTCCCGGATGGTCTCCAGCTGGCTCTCCATGAACTTCTGCCCGCCGAAGCCCGGCTCCACCGTCATCACCAGCACCATGTCCAGCTCCTCGATATAGGGCAGGATGGCCCTGGCCGACGTGATGGGCCGCAGGGCCACCGCCCTCTTCACCCCGTTGGCCCCCATGGCGCGGAGGGCGTCGGCGATACGGGCGGGGTGGTCGGCCTCCAGGTGGACGGACAGCAGGTCCGCCCCGGCCTTGCAGAACCGATCGATGTACCGCGCCGGCTTGTCCACCATGAGGTGGACGTCCAGAAACATCTCCGTGTGTTTTCGGATGGACGCCACCACCGGCACGCCGATGGTGATATTGGGAACAAACATGCCGTCCATCACGTCCACGTGGAGCCAGTCGGCGGCGGACACCCGGCGGATGTCCGCCTCTAAATTGCAAAAATCCGCCGAGAGGATGGAAGGGGCGATTTTGACCATAATTTTATCCCTCATTTTCTGAAATATCCCTTTCGGGGACGGGCCCGGCCCAAGCCGGAGGGCGGCGCGCCCGCCGCCCCGCCGCATAGGATGGAGCACGCGGAGGTCGCCGCCAGGGCCGGCAGGGCGGTTCCCCCACGCCCCCGCTCGCGCCCTGCCGCTTCCCTGGCCGGCGCGCCGCACCTGAATACCCCCCGTCGCCGCAGCTGTGGCGGCGGGGGGATTGTGATGTCCGAACAGGCCCTGAACGCCCCCCGGCGTCCGTGCCCGCAGGCGCGGAGAAGGCGCGTCCCGTTTTGGAGCCGGCTTTTCCGGCGCAGTTATCCCGTAATGGTGCCGCTGGCGGCCACCTCTTTCACCTGGTAGCCCGCCTGGCGCAGCGCGTCCATGATCGACCCCTTGTGGGACAGGCCGAACGCCTCCATGGTCACCTTCAGCTCCACCCCCGCCTGGCGGTTGATGTTGACGAACTGGTTGTGGTCCAGCTTGATGATGTTGCCGTTGAGCCGGGCCACCAGCTCCGCGATGCGCAGCAGCTCGCCGGGCCGGTCGGGCAGCTGCACCGAAAAGGTGAAAATGCGCCCCCGGTTGATGAGCCCGTGCTGCACCAGGGAGGAGATGGTGATCACGTCCATATTGCCGCCGGACAGCACACTCACCACGTTGCAGTCCCGGCAGTCCAGGTGCTTGAGGGCCGCGATGGTGAGCAGCCCCGCGTTCTCCACCACCATTTTGTGCTTCTCCATCACGTCCAAAAAGGCGTCCACCAGCTCGTCGTCGTCGATGGTGAGGATGCCGTCCAGATTCTTCTGGATGTAGGGGAACACCCGGCCGCCGGGGGTTTTCACCGCCACGCCGTCGGCGATGGTGGTCACCCTGTCCAGCGTCACCACGTGGCCCGCCTCCAGGCTGGCCTTCATGGACGCCGCCCCGGAGGGCTCCACCCCAATCACCTTCACCGACGGGTTGAGCAGCTTGGCCAGGGTGGACACCCCCGCCGCCAGCCCGCCGCCTCCCACGGGCACCAGGATCACGTCCACGTCGGGCAGATCCTTGAAGATCTCATAGGCGATGGTGCCCTGGCCGGTGGACACCGTCAGGTCGTCAAAGGGGTGGACGTAGGTGAGCCCCTCCTCTTCGCTGAGCTTTGCCGCCAGCGCCGCCGCGTCGTCGAAGGTCTCGCCGCGGAGCACCACCTTCGCCCCGTAGTCCTTGGTGTTGTTCACCTTCACCAGCGGGGTGGTGGTGGGCATGACGATGGTGGCCCCCACCCCCGCTTTTTGGGCGGCGTAGGCCACGCCCTGGGCGTGGTTGCCGGCGGAGGCCGTCACCAGCCCCCGGGCCTTCTCCTCCTCAGACAGGGTGGAGCACTTGAAATAGGCCCCCCGGATTTTGTACGCCCCGGTGACCTGCATGTTCTCCGGCTTGATGTACACATGATTGCCGGTGGTTCTGGTGAAAAACGGGCTGTCAATCAGATCGGTGCGGTGGAGCACGCCGTCCAGCACTTTGCGGGCGGCGCGGAAATCGTCTAGTGTCATCATGGCGGGACAGCTCTCCTGTCGTATCTAAGATATCGTCCCATTTTACATGAAGAAATTGTTAAAGTCAACCGCTCCCGCCCCCTTCTTCTTGACAGGGGGCTTGTCCGGGGAGTAAAATAGAAGCCAGATTTCGGAAAGGGGGCAAGGGCCTTGGCCTATGTGAAAAAGCGCAGCGTGCTGCCCGTCTACTTTATCGGGGGGACCTGGCTGCTGTGGTCGCTGTTCGTCCCGCTGTACCGGCCCAGCCACTATGTCATGGCGGCGCTGGCCTCGTTCATCGCCTACTACTTGGGCAAGATGCTCTTCCCCGACCGGGGGTATGAGATGCAGGGCACGGCCCAGGCCCAGCCCCAGTCCCCGCCCAGGGCGGAGGCCCAGCCCGGGCGGGAGGAAAAGCCCAAATCCACCGGCAATCCGGAGATCGACGCCCTGCTGGCCGAGCGGGACAGGGCGGTGGGCGAGATGCGCCGGCTCAACGCCTCCATCGAGGACCCCAAAATTTCCGCCCAGATCAGCCGCCTGGAGGACACCACCGGCAAGATCATCGACACCGTGGCCGCCAGCCCCGCCAAGCTGCCCCAGATTCGGAAATTCATGAACTACTACCTGCCCACCACCCTGAAGCTGCTCAACGCCTATGACCGGATGGATTCCACCGGGGCGTCCGGGACCAACATCGACGGCACCAAGGGCAAGATTGAGGACATGCTGGACTCCATCTGCACCGCCTTCAGCCGCCTGCTGGACGACCTGTACGGCGACGAGGCCATGGACATCTCCGCCGAGATCACCGTCATGGAGCAGATGCTGGCCCAGGAGGGGCTGGGCGGCATGACCCTAGGCGGCTCGTAAGGGGGCTGCCGTGAAAAAAAAGATCACCAAAAAGGGCTACCGGGTGCTGGCCATTGTGTGGACCCTTGCCGCCGCGTCCATGTCGGTGGCCTTTGTGCGGCGGCTGGCCGAGTTTAACCTGCCGCTGCTGGCGCTGACGGCGCTGAGCATACTCGTCGCCGCCAATTTCTGGAAGTCCTACCGCAGAACCCCGGAGCAGGCCCAGGCCCCCCGGTCCCTCTTTGACTCCCCGCCCAAATTCAGCGGCGACCCGGTCCTTTTTGACGACGACCCGCCCTGTTTTGACCACCCAAATAAAGATTCGGAGGAGAACACCCATGAGTGACGAGATGAACATGATGCCCGAGCTGACCCTTGATCCCACCGGCTCCGCCGCTGCCGCCGCCGCGGAGGCGGCCGTCCCCAAGGCCCCCGAGGCCCCGTCCCTGACCCTGGAAAACACCATCAGCCCCGACGACGCGGCCGCCGTCCAGGCCGCCCGGGACGCCCAGGCCATCCAGCTGGACGAGAGCCAGCTCACCGAGGCCGAGCGCAAGGTGGTCAACGACTTCGCCCAGAAGATCGATATCACCGACTCCACCCAGGTGCTTCAGTACGGCGCGGCGGCCCAGAAGAACATCGCCGGGTTCTCGGAGAACGCGCTGAACAACGTGCGCACCAAAGACCTGGGGGAGGTGGGCGAGGCCCTGTCCTCCCTGGTGGTGGAGCTCAAGACCTTCGGCCAGCCGGAGAAGAAAGGCATTTCCGGCTTCTTCCAGAAGAAAAAGAACGAGCTTACCGCCATGAAGGCCAGCTACGACAAGGCGGAGGTCAACGTGGACAAGATTGCCTCCATCCTGGAGGGCCACCAGGTCACGCTGATGAAGGACATCGCCATGCTGGACCAGATGTACGAGCTGAACACCAAGTATTACAAGGAGCTCACCATGTATATCCTGGCGGGCAAAAAGGCGCTGATGAAGGCCCGGAACGAGACCCTGGAGGAGCTGCGCAAAAAGGCGGCGGAGAGCGGCTCCCAGGAGGACGCCCAGAAGTACAACGACTTCGCCAACCTGTGCAACCGCTTTGAGAAGAAGCTCCACGACCTGGAGCTGACCCGGATGATCTCCATCCAGATGGGCCCCCAGACCCGGATGATCCAGAACAACGACACCCTGATGCTGGAGAAGATTCAGTCCTCCCTGGTGAACACCATCCCCCTGTGGAAGAGCCAGATGGTGCTGGCCCTGGGGCTGGAGCACTCCCGCCAGGCCACCGCCGCCCAGTCCGCGGTGACCAACATGACCAACGAGCTTTTGAAGAAGAACGCGGAGATGCTCAAGATGGGCACCATCGAGACCGCCAAGGAGGCGGAGCGCTCCGTGGTGGACATCGAGACCCTCCAGCACACCAACCAGCAGCTCATCTCCACCCTGGACGAGGTGATGCAGATCCAGAAGGACGGCGCCCAGAAGCGCAGGGAGGCCGAGCTGGAGCTGGGCCGCATTGAGGGCGAGCTGAAGCAGAAGCTGCTG
>CAJUEG010000068.1 GCA_910584835.1 uncultured Oscillospiraceae bacterium
GCTCCATCTCCATCGACCGGCGCATGACCGCCGGGGAGACCTGGGACTCCTGCCTCCAGGAGATCCGGGACCTGCCCGCCGTGAAAAAGTACGGCGACGATGTGAAGGTGTCCATGTATATGTACGACCGGCCCGCCTGGACCGGCACCGTCTATGAGACCGAGGCCTACTTCCCCACCTGGATCAACAAGGAGTCCGCCGCCCACGTCCAGGCCCTGGTGGACGCCCACCACGCCCTGTTCGGCTCTGAGCGGCTGGGCCACAGCGACGCCGACCCCGCCCGGGACGCCATGCACCTGCGCCGGCGCCCGCTCACCGACAAGTGGACCTTCTCCACCAACGGCGTGGCCATCCAGGGCCGGTACGGCATCCCCTGCGTGGGCTTCGGCCCCGGCGCGGAGAGCCAGGCCCACGCCCCCAACGAGATCACCTGGAAGGACGACCTGGTGCGCTGCGCCGCCCTGTACGCCGCCGTCCCCGGCCTGTACAAGGAGGAAAACAAGACCGCCGACGTGTCCCAGTTCCGGGCGGGCAAGACGGATAATAATATCCAATAATGGAAAAGGAGAATAAAATTATGGACGCTACCCTTCAGAAGTATATCGACAAGCTGAACTCCCTCAACTTCAAGGAGATGTATGAGAACGACTTCTTCCTCACCTGGGACAAGACCGACGACGAGATCGAGGCCGTGTTCACCGTGGCCGACGCCCTGCGCTACATGCGGGAGCACAACATCTCCACCAAGATCTTCGAGTCCGGCCTGGGCATCTCCCTGTTCCGGGACAACTCCACCCGCACCCGGTTCTCCTTCGCCTCCGCCTGCAACCTGCTGGGCCTGGAGGTCCAGGACCTGGACGAGGGCAAGAGCCAGATTGCCCACGGCGAGACCGTCCGTGAGACCGCCAACATGATCTCCTTCATGGCCGACGTCATCGGCATCCGGGACGACATGTACATCGGCAAGGGCCACACCTACCAGAAGGAGGTGGTGGAGGCCGTCACCCAGGGTCACAAGGACGGCGTGCTGGAGCAGAAGCCCACCCTGGTCAATCTCCAGTGCGACATCGACCACCCCACCCAGTGCATGGCCGACATGCTCCACATCATCCATGAGTTCGGCGGCGTGGAGAACCTGAAGGGCAAGAAGGTGGCCATGACCTGGGCCTACTCCCCCAGCTACGGCAAGCCCCTGTCCGTCCCCCAGGGCGTCATCGGCCTGATGACCCGGTTCGGCATGGACGTGGTGCTGGCCCATCCCGAGGGCTACGAGGTCATGCCCGAGGTGGAGGAGGTGGCCAGGAAGAACGCCGCGGCCACCGGCGGCACCTTCACCAAGACCCACTCCATGGCCGAGGCGTTTAAGGACGCCGACATCGTGTATCCCAAGAGCTGGGCCCCCTTTGCCGCCATGGAGAAGCGCACCGATCTGTACGCCAAGGGCGACAGCGACGGCATCAAGGCCCTGGAAAAGGAGCTGCTGGCCCAGAACGCCCAGCACAAGGACTGGTGCTGCACCGAGGAGCTGATGAAGACCACCCGGGACGGCAAAGCCCTGTACCTGCACTGCCTGCCCGCCGACATCAACGACGTGTCCTGCGTAGACGGCGAGGTGGAGGCCAGCGTGTTTGACCGCTACCGCACCCCCCTGTACAAGGAGGCCAGCTTCAAGCCCTACATCATCGCCGCCATGATCTTCCTGGCCAAGGTGAAGGACCCCCAGGCCACCCTGAAGGCCCTGGAGGAGCGGGGCGCGGAGCGCTGGTTCCAGAAATAAGTTTTACCTCAGCAGGCCCGTCCAGGAAGGGCGGGCCTGTCTTGTATTTTGGATGATTTAGAGGTAATATAAATGGGAAAGCGCATTGCCGCTGCCCTGCCGGAGAAGGCCCTGGACGGCGCGGCGGGCAAGACCGGCACGGTTATCCGGCAGTAAACAGTATACCCTGCGGGGCAGAGCGCCCCGCAGGGTCATTGTGGTTTTTTCACAACAGTGCTTTGGAGGTGTTTTTATGTCCATTTTGATTCAAAACGGCACCCTGATCTGCCCCGAGGGCCCCGTCCGGGCCGACCTTCGGGTGGAGGGGGACAAAATCGCTCAGATCGGCCCCGGCCTCCCCGCCGGGAGCAGTCAGGTGATTGATGCCTCCGGCAGGCTGGTATTCCCCGGCTTCATCGACACCCACACCCATTTCGAAATGAACAAGAGCACGCCCCGCCAGACGGCGGACGATTGGGCCTCCGGCACTCTGGCCGCCCTGGCGGGGGGCACCACCACCGTGCTGGACTTCGCCGAGCCGGAGCGGGGGGCCTCCCTGGCCTCCGCCCTGGACGCCTGGCACAGCCGGGCGGATGGCCGGGCCTCCTGCCACTACGGCTTCCATATGACCATCAAGGACTGGAATCCCACCATTCAAAGGGAGCTGGCGGACATGGACCGGGCGGGGGTGACCTCCTACAAGGTCTATTTCGCCTACGACAACCTGCGGGTGTCCGACGGCACCGCGCTGGAGGTGGTCCGAGCCGTGGGGGAGCGGGGCGGCGTGGTGGGCTGCCACTGCGAGAACGGCGACCTGGTGACGGCGGGCATCGCCGCCCAAAAGGCTGCGGGGAACCTGGGGCCCTCCGCCCACCCCCTGTCCCGCCCGGCGGCGGTGGAGGCCGAGGCCGTCAACCGCTGGCTGGCCGTGGGCGAGCTGGCGGGATACCCGGTGAACATCGTCCATCTGTCCACCAAGCGGGGGCTGGAGCTGGTCCGCATGGCCCGGGCGCGGGGGCAGGCGGCGTATGTGGAGACCTGCCCCCAGTACCTGCTGCTGGACGATGGGAAATATCAGCTCCCCGGCTTTGAGAGTGCGAAATACGTCCTCTCCCCGCCCCTGCGGGGGGCGGAGGACCAGGCGGCCCTGTGGGCGGGGCTGGAGGCCGGGGAGATCGACGCCATCGGCACCGACCACTGCTCCTTCCATTACCACGGGGCAAAGGAGCTGGGCCGGGAGGACTTCTCTCAGATACCCAACGGCATCCCCGGGGTAGAGCACAGGCCCGTCCTGCTGTATACCGCCGGAGTGGCGGCGGGGCGGATTACCCCTCACCAGATGATGAAGCTGCTGTCGGAGCAGCCCGCCAAGCTGTTTGGAATGTACCCCCGGAAGGGGGCGCTGGCGGTGGGGAGCGACGCCGATCTTGTGATATTTGACCCGGAACATACGGGGCGTATCACCGCCGCCGCCCAGCATCAGGCGGTGGACTACACCCCCTACGAGGGCTTCGAGACGGAAGGCCGGGTGGAGACCGTCCTGCTGTCCGGGGAGCCGGCGGTGGAGGGGAGCCGGGTGATCTCCCGGGGCCGGGGCCGCTTTGTCCGCCGGGGTCCCTCCCAGTTCTGGCGATGAAGCTGGGCGCGGTGCTGATGGCCTCCGGGGCGGGACGGCGGTTTGGGGGGAACAAGCTGCTCCACCCCGTGGACGGGGTCCCCATGGTGGAGCGGGCCTTTGCCGCCGTCCCGGCGGAGCTCTTTGACCGGGCCTGCGTGGTGAGCTGCTACCCGGAGATTCTGACCCTGGCCGGGGAGCGGGGCTATCTGCCCGTGCCAAACCCGGACGCGGACCAGGGCCAGTCCGCCTCCGTCCGGCTGGGGCTGTCCCGTCTGACGGATCTGGACGGGGTGATGTTCTGCGTGTGCGACCAGCCCTGGCTGCGGAGGGACAGCGTGGAGCGGCTGCTGGCGGATTTTTCCGCCCATCCCGGCTGTATCTGCTCCCTGAGCTGGCAGGGGGAGCGGGGGTCTCCGGTGATTTTCCCCCCGGACCTGTTCCCGGAGCTGCTGGCCCTGGCCGGGGACCGGGGCGGGGGCGCCGTCATCCGGGCCCGCCAGGACCGTCTGCGGCTGGTAGAGGCGTGCAGCCCAGATGAACTGCAGGATATGGATACGCCGTTTGATTTGAAGCGGCCAGCAGAAGAGAAACCGTTGAAACATTGCCATATGGAATGTACAGTCCAGCAATAAAATTCTAGACCAAATTGCAAAATGCTTTATTTTATACTGGCCTATGGGCGTTTGTGGAACAGCATACGGCAAGAACCCTGCGGGAACCGAAACACCCGCAGGGTTCTTGCCGGTTACTCCACGTCCTGGAGGGCGTCGTAACCCTCCTCGCCGGTGCGGACCTTCACCACGTTCTCCACGTCGTAGACAAAGATCTTGCCGTCGCCGATGTGGCCGGTGTAGCGTCACAGCCCGCGGTGATGCCCACCAGGCCGGCCAGGGAGGCGTTCAGGCACATGGACACGTCGGGCTTGCCGTTTCGCGCCCAGGTGAACAGCATAGTGACCACGGTGGCCACCGAGGGGGCGATGGTGGTGGTCAGGAAAATGGAGGCCAGCTCGGAGGCGCTGGCGGCCGCCGCGCCGTTATAGCCGTACCAGCCCAGCCACAGGATGAACACCCCCAGCGCGCCCAGGGTGATGGAGTGGCCTGGGATGGCGTTTACCTTCCTGACCTTGCCGTCTTTGTCCTTAACGTACTTGCCCAGCCGGGGACCCAGGAAGATGGCGCCGACAAGAGCCGCGATGCCGCCCACCATGTGGATGGCGCAGGATCCGGCATAGTCGTGGAAGCCCATCCGGCTCAGCCAGCCGCCGCCCCAGATCCAGTGGGCCTCGATGGGGTACACCAGCAGCGAGATGACGGCGGAGTAAATGCAGTAGGCGGAAAACTTGGTGCGCTCCGCCATAGCGCCGGATACGATGGTGGCGGTGGTGGCACAGAACACCAGGTTGAACACAAATGTGGATGCCCCGGTAAAGGAACCGTCGGCGGGGCTGGCGATGAAATCCTTGAAGCCGGTCCACAAGTCCAGATTGGGCAGGCCGACGAGGCCGAACAGGGTATCCTCCCCCATCATCAGAGTGTAGCCCAGCAGGGAAAAGACCACTGTGCCGATGCAAAAATCCATCAGGTTCTTCATAATGATATTGCCTGCGTTCTTCGCCCGGGTGAAGCCTGTCTCCACCATGGCAAAGCCGGCCTGCATCCAGAATACCAATGCCGCGCCGATCAGAAACCAAAATTCTACGGTCATGTTTCCTCTCTCCTCTTCCAGCAAAAATAAAAAGGCCGCGGCGTCCCGGGAGGTGCACCTCCGAAGCGCCGTTGCCTTTTATGAGCCCATATCATACGCTCAATTTTGCAAGTTATCAATGTTTAAATTGCAAAAATAGCCTCGCCCGCGGGATGAAACTCTGGTTAAAATCACGTTTCTGCCTGTCCGCGGCCTTGTCTCTGCATTTTATGTAGAATTGGACTTGCATCGGAGCAGGAATGCGTATACAATAGGAATAACAAATGATGAGGCTTGGGAAAGGGCTCCGTCCGCCTTTTTGAGAGGAGTGCTATGATGGAACTGCACACAGGACATCCCCATGAGGAGTGTGGCGTATTCGGGATCTATGACCCGGCGGGGGACTGCGCCCGGACGGCCTACTACGGCCTGTACGCCCTCCAGCACCGGGGGCAGGAGGCCTGCGGCATCGCCGCTACCAATGACCGGGAGCTGTCCTTTCACAAGGACGTGGGCCTGGTGGGGGACGTATTCACCGAGGAGATTCTGGACGGACTTGGGGGCACCATGGCGGTGGGCCATGTGCGCTACGCAACCACCGGCGGCGGGCGGCGGGAGAACGCCCAGCCGCTTACCCTGAAGTATGTGAAGGGCACCCTGTCCGTGGCCCACAACGGCAACCTGGTGAACACCAATGAGCTGCGCACCATGTTCGAGTACCGGGGTGCCATTTTCCAGACCACCACCGATTCCGAGCTGATCGCCTACGCCATCGCCCAGGAACGGCTGCGCTGCGGCTCTGCGGAGGAGGCGGTGTGCCAGGCGTTGAAGGGCCTGCGGGGAGCCTGGTCGCTGATCGTCATGTCCGCCCGGAAGCTCATTGCTGCCCGGGATCCCTGGGGCTTCCGGCCGCTGTGCATGGGCCGCCGGGGAGACGCCGTGGTGTTTGCCTCCGAGTCCTGCGCCCTGGACGCGGTGGGGGCCAGATTTGAGCGCGACCTGGATCCCGGCGAGATCGTGGTAGCAGAGCAGGGGGAGGTGCGCTCCATACGGGAAAACTGCGTCAACGCCAGCTCCCACCTGTGCGTTTTCGAGTACATCTACTTCGCCCGGCCCGACTCGGTGATCTGCGGCCAGTCGGTGCACCGGGCGCGGGTGGAAGCGGGGCGCATCCTGGCCCGGGAGCACCCGGTGGAGGCCGACGTGGTGGTGGGCGTGCCCGACTCAGGAATAGACGCCGCCGCGGGCTACGCCCAGCAGTCCGGCATCCCCTATGGACAGGGCTTTGTCAAAAACCGCTACATCGGCCGGACCTTCATCACCCCCGGCCAGCTCAGCCGGGAACAGGCGGTACATATCAAGCTGGGGCCCCTCCGGGCCACAGTGGAGGGCAGGCGGGTCGTAATGATCGACGACTCTATCGTCCGGGGCACCACCTGCCGCCAGATTGTGGCCCTGCTGCGGGAAGCGGGGGCCAAGGAAGTCCATATGCGGGTATCCGCGCCGCCCTTTGTTGCCCCCTGCTATTTTGGCACCGATATCCCGGATCAGGAGCATCTCATCGCCTGCCAACACTCCATTGAGGAAATCCGCGAACTGATTGGGGCAGACAGCCTGGGCTATCTGAGCCTGGAGGCGCTGGGGCAGATTGCCCCTGATGCCGTCTGCGGCTTCTGTGACGGCTGCTTTACCGGGAGGTATCCGATCCCTCTGTAATAAGCATGCAGTGGTACGGGAAATGAAGGAGTTCGGGCCGCTGATCGTGTCCGCCGACAGCCAAAGCCGGAACTGCTTCGATCCCATTGCGCCGCAGCCGCATTTATTCAGGGGGTCCTTAAAATCGCCGGTCGAACTCCAGGCTATGAGATCATCGTCTAACGGCACGGGGTTTGGCTGGCCCTCGGCTTGACCGCCCAGGACAAACCTGGGCGGTCAAGCTGCGCTTTGGGACGGTCCCGTGCGCCCGGGCTTAATCGGCGGCGCCCAATGCCGGCGGGCGTCCCGGGGCGCGGAGCGTGTTTTCCCTGTTGAAATCACCCGCTCAATTTGATATAATAGATTGTTAAATTAACATTGCCGCCGGCCGTGCTGTGGTCCGGCTGCGCCTTGAAAGGGGGGCGGACATGAAATATCAGCAGTGGAATGTGCGCCGCCCAGGCAGCGGGCCGGCACGCCGCGCGCTGGAACAGGGCGGCCTGTCCTCCCTGTGCGCGGCGGTGCTGGCCGCCCGGGGGATTGACGGGCCGGAGGAGGCCGCCCGGTTCCTGTCCTGCGGCTCCGAACGCTTCCACGACCCCTTTCTTCTCAAGGACATGGACAAAGCGGCGCAGCGCATCCGCGCAGCCATCGGCGGCGGGGAGCGCGTCTGCGTCTACGGCGACTACGATGTGGACGGCATCACCGCCACCTGCCTGCTCACCGAGGCGCTGGCCTGGCTGGGCGGCGACGTGGTCAGCTATATTCCCGACCGCACCGAGGAGGGCTACGGCCTCAACCCCGGCGCCATCACCCGGCTGGCCGGGCAGGGCGTAAAGCTCATTGTCACCGTGGACTGCGGCATCACCGCCGTACGCGAGGTGGAGTTCGCCCGCTCCCTGGGGGTGGACGTGGTGGTCACCGACCACCACCACTGCAAGGACAAGCTCCCCGCCGCCGCCGCGGTGGTAAACCCCCGGCAGGACGGCTGCTCCTATCCCTTCCCCGAGCTGGCGGGGGTGGGAGTCGCCCTCAAAACCGCCCAGGCCCTGGTCCCGCCGGAGGAACGGGAGGCGGTGTTCCGCCGCTTCGGCGAGCTGGCCGCCATCGGCACCGTGGCCGACGTGATGCGCCTGACCGACGAAAACCGCGCCCTGGTCCGCCAGGGGCTGGAGCTGCTCTCTTGCACCCGGCGCCCCGGCCTGCGCGCCCTGCTGCGGGAAGCGGGGCTGGAGCCCGGCGCCGTTCCCACCGCCGTCACCATCGGCTACGGCCTGGCCCCCCGGATCAACGCCGCCGGGCGCATGGAGCAGGCCATGGTGGCCCTGGAGCTGCTGCTCACCCGGGACGAGGAGCGGGGGGAGGCTCTGGCCCACACCCTGTGCCGCCTCAACCGGGAGAGGCAGGCCATTGAGCTGTCCATTTACGACGAGTGCGCCGCCCTGCTGGAGGCCCAGCCCCAGCTGGCCGCCCCGGCCATTGTGCTGGCGGGGGAGGGCTGGCACCAGGGGGTGGTGGGCATCGTGGCCTCCCGGCTGGCGGAGAAATATTCCTGCCCCGCCTTTATGATCTGCCTGGAGCACGGCCAGGGCAAGGGTTCGTGCCGTTCCTTCGGCGGGTTCAACCTCTTTGCCGCCCTGGAGCAGTGCGCCCCCCTGCTGGAGGGCTTCGGCGGCCACGAGATGGCGGCGGGCTTTACCATCCTGGAGGAAAACATCCCCGCCTTCCGGGCGGCGGTGTGCCGCCTGGTGGAGCTGCGCACCGGCGGCGCGCCCATGGAGGCGGCCATTGACGTGGACGCGGAGATCGGCCGCTGTTCCCAGCTCACCGCCCCCCAGGTGGAATCTCTGTCCCAGCTGGAGCCCTTCGGCACGGGCAACCCCAAGCCGGTATTTTTGCTGCGGGGAGCCGCCGTGGCCTCCTGCTGCGATGTGGGCGCCGGGCGGCACCTGAAAATGAAACTGCGCCGGGACGGCGTGGTGCTGGACGCCATCTTCTTTTCCGCCAACGCCGCCGCCTGCGGCGTGGCCCCGGGGGACCGGCTGGACGTTCTCTTCACCCCGCAGATCAACGAGTTCCGCGGGACCCGCACCGTGCAGCTCCAGCTGTGCGACCTGCGCCCCGCCCCCGCCCGGGCTCAGCTGGAGCAGGAGCTGTTCCAGCGGCTGCGGGAGGGGGGAGGGCTGTCCCCGTGGGAGGCCGGGCTTCTCTTCCCCTCCCGGCAGGACTTTGCCCGGCTGTGGCGTTTTTTGGAGCACAACTGCACCGGCGGCTGGATGGAGGCCGGGCCCTCCCTGCTGCGTCAGGCCGCCCGCCTGCCCGACGGCCGCTGCTCCTACGGCCGCACCCTGGTGTGCCTCCACGTGATGGGGGACCGGGGGCTGATCCGCCTGGAGGAGAACCGGCTCTGGCTGTGCCGTCCACAGAGCAAGGTGGACTTGGAACAGGCGGCGCTGATGCGCCAGCTGCGGGAATTTCTGGAAGAGGACGGGCCCGAATACGGATCCTAAATCAATCACCGCCCCAAAGGAGGCGTTCACTATGGACCTGGTCCATGAAAGATACGAAGCGTTAGAGCGCAATATCCTCGCCGCCAACCCGGCGGCGGACGTGGAGCGCATCCGCGCGGCTTTTGAATACGCCAACGACCACCACGGCCCCCAGTTGCGCAAAAGCGGGGAGCCCTATATCATCCATCCCATCGCCGTGGCCGAGATCGTCAACGAGCTGGAGCTGGATCAGGACTCCATCATCGCCGCCCTGCTCCACGACTGCATTGAGGACACCGACTCCACCCACGACGACATCGCCCGCCTGTTCTCCCCCCAGGTCGCCGACCTGGTGGAGGGCGTCACCAAGCTGACCCGGATGCAGTACACCTCCCGGGAGGACGAGCAGATGGAGAACCTGCGCAAGATGTTCATGGCCATGGCCAAGGACGTGCGGGTCATCCTCATCAAGCTGTGCGACCGGCTGCACAATATGCGCACACTCCAGTACCAGTCCGACGCCAAGCAGAAGGAGAAGGCCCTGGAGACCATGGAGGTATACGCCCCCATCGCCCACCGCCTGGGCATGCAGAAGCTGAAGTGGGAGCTGGAGGACCTGGCCCTGGAGTACCTGGACCCGGTGGGCTATCACGATGTGAAGGAGGAGCTGGCCAACATCACCACCCTCCACGCCGGATTTGTGGACAACATGCAGGCCCACATTGAGCAGCGGCTGTCCGAAGAGGGCGTGAAGTGCCGGGTATACGGGCGGCTCAAGCACATCTACTCCATCTACCGCAAAATGTACACCCAGAGCAAGACCCTAAACGAGATTTTCGACCTGTACGCCTTCCGGGTGATTGTGGAGGACATACCCGCCTGCTACAATGTCCTGGGCTGTATCCACGACATGTTCAAGCCGGTGCTGGGCCGCTTTAAGGACTATATCGGCACCCCCAAGCCCAACGGCTACCAGTCGCTGCACACCACCGTGGTGGGCCGGGAGGGCATCCCCTTTGAGGTGCAGATCCGCACCTGGCAGATGCACCAGACGGCGGAGTACGGCGTGGCCGCCCACTGGAAGTACAAGGAGGGCATGGCCAACGAGAAGCTGGGCACCGAGCGGGAGTTCGAGTGGGTGCGCAAGCTGCTGGAGAGCCAGCAGGACGCCGACCCGGACGAGTTTGTGCGCACCCTCCGGGTGGATATGTTCTCCGACGAGGTGTTTGTGTTCACCCCCAACGGGGACGTGAAGAGCCTGCCCGCCGGGGCCACCCCCATCGACTTTGCCTACTCCATCCACTCCGCCGTGGGCAACTCCATGACCGGGGCGCGGGTGAACGGGCGCATCGTCACCTTCGAGACGCCGCTGAAAAACGGCGACATCGTGGAGATCATCACCTCCAAATCCGCCCGGGGGCCCAGCCGGGACTGGATGAAGATCTGCAAATCCAACGAGGCCCGCAACAAGATCCGCCAGTGGTTCAAAAAGGAGCGCCGGGAGGAGAACATCGCCACCGGCCGCTCCATGTTCGAGTCGGAGCTGAAGCACCTGGGGCTGACCCTGGCCGCCATCACCGCCACCCCCGACCTGCTGGACACCCTGCTCAAGCGGGTGCGGTTCGGTTCGCTGGACGAGCTGTACGCCGCCATCGGCTACGGCGGGCTGTCCGCCCAGAAGGCGGCGGGCCGCATGAAGGAGGAGATGACCCGCCTGGGCCGGCTGGAGCGCCAGCGGGCCGAACAGGAGGCCATGCAGGCCGCCGTCTCCTCCGGCGAGACCGTCTACCCCTCCACCGCCAAAACCTCCGCCGCCCCGCAGCACCGCCACTCCGTCGGCGGCATCATTGTGGAGGGCCTGGACAACTGCATGGTGAAGTTCTCCAAGTGCTGCACTCCCGTGCCCGGCGACCCGGTGGTGGGCTTCATCACCAAGGGCTACGGCGTGTCCATCCACCGCAGGGACTGCCCCAACGCCGACCCCGCGCGCCGCAAGCCAGAGGAGGAGGGCCGGTGGGTCAAGGTGTCCTGGGCGGAGACGGGCGAGTCCACCTTCCGCACCTCCCTGGAGATCTCCGCCAAGGACCGGGACGGCCTGGCCCTGGATGTGGCCATGGCCCTGTCCGCCCAGAAGGCCAAGCTGAATACCCTGGCCGCCCGCAGCCAGCCCGACGGCTACGCCATCATCAACCTGGAGCTGTACGTCCAGGACCAGAGGGAGCTGACGGGGGTCATCAACAAGCTGTCCCAGATTCCCGGCGTGTTCCTGGTCCGCCGCGCGGGGGGATAAACTCCGCGCCAGCGGAGGGGGCCCTCCGGGGGGTTGCTTTCTCTCACGCGAGAGAAAGCAACCAAAGAGCGCGCATAGGGGCGCTGGTCCCCGGTGGGGACCGTCCAGCGCCGGCCGAGCAGAAGGCGAGACCTGATCACCCCTATGTGCCCCATAAGGAGCCCTATACGAAAATGATATGGGCCATCCCGGCGCCCGCGGCTTTCGGCGCTGGTGCTTCCAGCTGCGCTGCCGCCGGTGTCCGGTCATTGGGCCGGGGCAGGCCGATTGCTCCGCGCCTCAGTGATGGACCGTTTGGCCGTTTATTATAAAAGGAGCCTGATTTCAAGTGCCTGATATTTCTTTCCAACCCCTGCTGTTCGGCGGCGATATCAATGTGTACAGCGTGGCCCGGGCCTTCCACGAGGCGTATGGGGTGAAGAGCATCGCCTTCGGCAAGTTCGCCGCCACCTTTCCCTGCGCCTACAGCGCCATCATCGACTACCGCCCCTGCCTGGAAAATGAGGACGCG
This sequence comes from uncultured Oscillospiraceae bacterium, assembly GCA_910584835.1. GTDB lineage: Bacteria > Bacillota > Clostridia > Oscillospirales > Oscillospiraceae > Enterenecus. The sequence goes on from CAJUEG010000068.1 coordinate 12,046, forward strand.
GACGTATTTCTGCAAAACGTGAAAAGCGTGGCTGCGGAGTGTCCCGATAAGACGGTGCTGGTCATCGGCTGCGGAGACAGCTACGTCAAGCTGGCCGCCCACCTGAAGGATCGTTTTCCCCCCAACGTAACGTGCAACTATATCAGCGGGGAGCTGCTGGACAAGCTCACCGACAAGGAGCAGTTCTACGCCCTGTGCGACAAATACGGCATCGACCACCCGGCCACCTTCGTCTACTCGGGGGACATGGGCCATGATTTCGAGCTGCCCTGGGGGGCCCCCTACGTGGCAAAGCCCGCGGACGGCGTGGCCTACTGGGCCACCGGCCACCGGGAGCTGAAAAAGGTGTATATCTGCCAGAGCCGGGAGGAGCTGCTTGCCGCCCTGGACGAGGTGTACGCCGCGGGCTATCCGGGTAAGATGATCCTCCAGGAGTTCATCCCCGGCGACGACACCTATATGCGGGTGCTCACCAACTACTCCGACCAGCGGGGCCGGGTAAAGCTGATGTGCCTGGGCCACGTGCTGCTGGAGGAGCACTCCCCCCACGGCATCGGCAACCACGCCGTCATCATCACTGAGCACGACCGGGGGCTGTGCGACAAGATCCGCGGGATGCTGGAGGACCTGGGCTATGTGGGCTTCTCCAACTTCGATATCAAGTTTGACCGCCGGGACGGCAGGTACAAGGCCTTTGAGATCAACACCCGGCAGGGGCGCAGCAATTACTACGTCACCGGCTCCGGCCACAACATCGCCCAGTACCTGGTGGGCGACCTCATCGAGGGGCGGGACATGCCCCCCACTGTCACCAGCAACCGCTCCATCTGGCGGATGATCCCCCGCTCACTGGCCTACCGGTATATCCCCCGGCGCTACCACGACGAGATGCGGGCCCTGTTCAAGGCGGGGGCGGACCACCACTCCATGGAGTACCGCCCGGATTATACCGCCAAGCGCATCTGGCGCATCTGGAAAAACCACATCGGCTGCTGGGTCCGCTTCAGCAAATACTGCGTCAAGCCAAAGGAAAACTGAGCTCTTTTTTCTGGAAAGAAACCTTTTAATTCGCCGGCGTTCCGGGTAAAAACCGGTCCGCTGCCGCCCGGCCGCGGAGCTGTATGTTGAACGGAGGGTATGGATGCACATATGAAGCAAGAAGCAAAATTAGGCGTTTTAGGCGGTATGGGGCCCCAGGCCACCCAGGTATTTTACCAGTTTGTGCTGGACCGCACCGACGCCGCCCGGGACCAGGACCATCTGCCCGCCGTCATCCTGTCCGACACCGGCATACCCGACCGAACCGCGGCCATCCTGTCCGGGGACACCGAGGGGCTGTACCGGCGGCTGCTCAAGGACGCCAGGCTGCTGGAGGGCTGCGGCTGTACGGCGCTGGCCATCCCCTGCAACACCTCCCACTACTTCGCGGACCGGCTTCAGGGGGAGATCGGCGTGCCCATCATCCACATGCTGCGGGAGACCGCCAAGGCCCTGGCCGCCCAGGGGAAAAAGCGCCCCGGCATCCTGGGCACCGACGGCACCATTCAAATGGGCCTGTACCACAGGGAGTGCGCCAATCTGGGCATGGAGGCGGTGTCCCCCGACCGGGACACCCAGAAGCTGGTCATGTCCATCATCTACGACGAGATCAAGCAGGGGGAGAAGGGCAGCCGGGACAAGTTCGCC
>CAJUEG010000069.1 GCA_910584835.1 uncultured Oscillospiraceae bacterium
GGATGTTATTGAGAAATTTCAATCCACGCCCCCCGCGAGGGGGGCGACAGCTGCACGGCCCGAAGCAGGAGCAGGGCGGTTGTATTTCAATCCACGCCCCCCGCGAGGGGGGCGACAGCCGGGGGCCGGGGCGAAGCCGCCGAAGGGGGCATTTCAATCCACGCCCCCCGCGAGGGGGGCGACGGAGCGAACGCTTGAGCGTGGGCAAGCTGATGGACATTTCAATCCACGCCCCCCGCGAGGGGGGCGACAGCAAAAACAGCCAAAATTTCAAGCTGTTTTTACAACAATCAGACAATTCTTACAAATATTCCCTCCAGGCTCCCGCTGTTTTCCAAAAATAGGGCCACCTGCTTGCAGAAAACGCCGCAAACTCTGGTGCGAAACCGCGGAGATTTCCTGTGCGCTTGCGCTTCGCACCTAAAGCATCAAGACGTCCTGCGGGTCATAAGACGCCTTAGCCCCAAAATGCTCGACCTTGTTTTCATAGCGGTTGCCCAAGTAGTAAAAGCGCAGGCTGTCCTTTTCCAAATCCATGATCTTACAAAGTTTTGCCTGCAGCATTCGGCATTGAGCAGCATCCAATAGACACTCAAAAACAGAATTCTGCACCCGTTGGCCATAGTTGACGCATTGTTTTGCGATTTGCCGCAGACGTTTGCGGCCGGCCGCATCCTCGGTGTTCACATCATAGGTAATTAAAACCAGCATCCGATCACTTCCATAAAAACGGTGGGTAGGCGTCCAGATCACCCCGGAGATACCGTGTCAGCAGAAGCGCCTGGATATAGGGGATCATTCCCCATGGGAGCTTTTCCCCCAAGTAGGGGTGGGTTAGCGTTTCCTTCTTTTTTTCCTGCCAATTTTTCAAAAAGGCCTTCCGGCCATCGTCAGTCAGCAGCACAGCACCGCTCTCCATATACAGAAAATCTGATGGGTTGACCTGGTGTGTGTTGATAAGGGTAAGTACGAAACGATCCGCCATGCAGGGGCGAAGCTCCTCCATCAGGTCCAGGGCCAGGGAGGCCCGTCCCGGGCGGTCCCGGTGCAGAAATCCTACATAGGAGTCCAGTCCCACACTTTCCAGCGCCGAAGCGCAGTCGTGGGCCAGGAGGCTGTAGGCAAAGGAGAGCATGGCGTTGACGGCGTCCAGCGGCGGGCGGCGGCTGCGTCCATGGAAGAAAAATGTGTCTTGATCGACTAAAATCATCTCGTTGAACACGCCGAAATAGGCGGAAGCCCCAACTCCCTCCAGTCCCCGCAGCTCTTCCGGCGACGCCGCCTCTTTGACCTGAGGAAGCAGCCTGTAAATCTGCTGTGACGCGGCGGCAAGTTTTTCGCTGTCCAACCGCAGGCCATGATCCCGGCGGGTGCGCTCTATGCTCCAGCGGGCGTTGAACAGCTTGCCGAAGATCATGGTACGGCTGATTTGACAGCATTGGGCAGAGTCATCGGCGGTGCGGTACTGTGTTCGGCGAAGCAGGACGTTTCCGTTTCCCTCTCCGCAAACCCGGGCCAGGAATCTTCCCCTGGGGGTGCAGAAGGCCAGACCGATCTGACGCTGAGCGCAGGCTCCCATCAGAGCAGGGGACGCCCCGGCATAAGAGAAGGTAATAATATTCTGCAGGGTATGCAGGGGATAGCGGGCAACGGCTTGCTTGTCCCGGTTCGCCACCACATTTTCCCCATCTAAAGACAGGTAAATATCCTCTGAGAGAATATAGAGGGTATTGAGCAGATGTTTCATTGCAACTCCTCCAGGTTGGCGGCCAGGTAGTCCATAACCTTCTTGCGACTCATCAGCTTGGGCAGGCACAAATCCTTGAGGGAGCAGGCGCTGCACACCTTGGAGGGCCTGACCTTGGGGGTATAGCGCCTTTGATACAGCTCATGCATCTCTGACAGACTGTCCCGGACCTGCCCCCGCAGTTCAGGCGCAAAAGAGACCACCGTCCGGCGGCGGGGCTCCCCATAGTAGAGCGCCCCTTCCGGGACGGAACAGCAGAGCATTTCCTCTAAGCACATGGCCTGGGCGCACAGCTGGAGCTCGTCCGCGCTGTGTTCCTTGGGCTTGCCCCGCTTGTACTCCACCGGGTAGGCCAGCCACAGCCCATCTCGCCCCCGCAGGGGAACCCCGGCGGGATTTTTAAAAAACTCCACCGCGTCGCATTGCCCGGACACACCCAGCTCCGCCGAGTGGATGGCCAGCCCCCTGACGGTCAGCCGGTCGCCCCGGCTTTCCCGGAATTCCTGGTCGTGGACGCGTTCGTGCATGAGATGGCCGTCTGCCGTGCGGTAATTTTCGGCCCACTGGTTCTCAATGTGGATCAGCGCCCACTGGCGGCGGCAGAAGGCGAAGTGCTGCAAGCCGGACAGCTGGAGCCAATCCTCCTCGGGCCAGCTCATCCCATGCGCCGGCAGGTGACGCCGGCCGGCAGGACGGACTCATCCACCGTAACCCGGTAATCCCCATAGGAGCGGGCGGGGGCGGGATCATCCTTGTCTGCCCGCTCCACCTTCACCGATTCAAAGAGCTTCCAGGCCGGGGCGCAGCCCAGCTCACTGTCGTGCTGAAAAACAATCAGCTCCCGCACCGCCATCTTGCCCCGGGCGGCGGAGTGGTCATGTTCAAACATATTGAGGATCGCCTGCCACAGCAGCTCCAGATCCTCCTGGGAGAAGCCGGTGGTCTTGCGGGCCAGATTGGCGGAGACATAGCCCTCGCAGCGGTAGAGGCCGTAGGGGATGATGTACTTGCGCCCCATTTCAGTCCCCTTTTTCTCCGCGTCGGCCTCGGTGGTGATGGCCACGCGGGTGATGGTCACCTCCTGGGGCATCACCGGCTCCACGCTGCGGGCAAAGCCCAGCTGCACCGGCCCCCGAATCTGACCGCAGTTCAGCGCCGCTTTGACAAAGGTGGTCATCACGGCGCCAAACGTCCGAATATCGAAGAAGTTGGCGCACATCCAGTCCCGGATTTTCTCGTCCAGGGCGGGATCGGCTTTTTTCTTCTCCTTCACATCCTTTTCCGTGACCCCCAGCTCTTTATAGGCTTCGGCGTCGCTGCGGTTCAGGGGCACCCCGTCTTTGATGTAAATGCGGTAGCCGGCGGAGCCCTCCTTGACCGTCTCCACATAGCTGCGGATCTTCCGCTTCAGGCACACATCGGTGACCAGCCCCAGGCCTGTCTCCGGGTCCACCCGGGGCATATTGCCCGCGTCGGGGTCGCCGTTGGGGTTTCCGTTTTCCACGTCGAACAGAATGACAAACTCGTAACGGTTTTTGATGGGCTCAGGCATTTTTGTTCTCCTCCTTTTTCTGATAGCGGGCCTGCGTCTGATGGTAGTATCCCAGCTGGAACGCCCCCTGCTGGGGCAGGGTCATGCGGTCGGGGAATTCCTCGCCCAGCTTGGCGGCCAGCTCAGTCAGCTGTTTGCTGTAGGAGATACCCAGTCCCTTGTCCAGCTTTCGCAGGTGCTTTTGTGCCAGATTGATCAGGGATGGGAATACTCGGCTGGGGGTGGCCGACGCGGAGTTGAAATATTTGTCCTTGATGGTGGTATTGACGCCGGGGCTGGCGGAGGATTGGATGGCCTCCAGCACAGAGAAAAGCCGGCCTAAATTGTAGGGGATGCTGGTGCTGTCCTGATTCAGGGACACAGTCAAGACCTCCTTTGGTAGATCAGGATGGGGATTTTTTAAATAATACGCCTTCAAAATGGCGGCCCGGCCCCTGGTGATCTCTCGTTCCGCACGGATGCGCAGGGAGACGCCATTGAGAAGCGTAGCAGGGTAGGGCGTATCACTCAAAATGGCACGCATGGTTTCGCCGGCCAGACCGGGGGCAGGGGACTTGTCCCGGGAATTCTGGTTTACCGTCTCGTCCAGCAGCTTCCAGGGGGGAATCGTCTCAAATTTGTCAAAGGAGGGCCTGACGATCTCCAGCCGCTGCTGGTGGGCCTGAATGTTTTGGATAAAGTTCCCGAAGGAATTTCTCAGGAAGAACCGCACGGACAGCCGGGCGGCGTTGGGGGACAGCCCCAGGACGTAAAAGGTGGTGCTGGGATCTAGTTGTGTCTCGTCAAAGACGACGGGCTTTCCCAGGCACAGATCCAGCATCATTTTTTGCAGGTCTGAGACAGTATAGGCCGTGGGAGCGCCGAAGAAGCAGGCCGCCCAGGCGCTTTGATAGGCCTTCTGCCCGCCTGACGCCCAAAACAGCACCGTGGTGTCGCCGATCCTTCCCGCATGATCCCGATCCGCCAGCAGATGGTTCAGCGCGCTGGTGTAGGCAAAGGCGGCGTATTTGCTGGTGGGGGCGTTGAGGTTCTGCGTACGTCCGTAGGAGCAGAAAGCGTCAGCGTTGAAGGAAACCAGCGCCGCGCCGCTGGACTGGGCCCCGGCAACGCCTTTGATGGAGGGATGAACCATCTCCGCCGGGCCCTTTTTCCCGGTGACAAGGCAGACCAGCTCCGGGCCGTCTCCCGCCGCGTCGTAGTGGGCTTGCCAAGCGTCCCGGATCATGGGATCATCCTGAGGGAAGCCGCCGCGGCATCGAAAGACCAGGTTTGCGCCCGCAAGGATATCCTCCAGCTTGTCCGCCAGGGCTGGGTGCTCCCTGGCCCTTTCCGGGTTCCAGCGGTCAAAAAAGGCCAGCACCGCCCGGGCCGCCGGGCTGTCCACGCCGTCCAGAAGGCGGTGGTGCAGCGCCTTGCAGGCGGCAAAGCACTCCAAACTCCGCTGGGGTTTTCCCTTCTCATCGATTCCCAGAATGTAGCTGGAGTTATCCCACAAAAAGTTGGAGGCAACCCCGCTGGAGCGCTTGACCGCTGCGGGAAGGGACATGAGCTGCGGGACCCATACCTTCTTGTTTCCCCGCTCCTGCTCCTCCTTGAGAGAGGCCGCCTGCTCCAGCTCTCCGGCGTTGTCGATGTACAGTGCATACGAGATATTGGCATCGCTCCATCCGGGACGGGGCAGCTTCCCCTGGGCCGCCAGATCTTCGTAATGCTCCACAAGCGCCTGCAGGATCATCCGATCACCTCCCCGCTGTCCCGGGTGGGGACCTCCAGCACGCCGTCCCGAAGCGTCGCCCGGAAAAAGAGAGGGGTAATATTTTCCGAGTCAGAGTAGTCCAGATCCCAGAGCATATACCCCAGATCCCGCACCCCGTTCAGCTCCTCCGGACAGGGCGGCGGGCCTTCGCTCGCTTTGAAGTGCGCGGGGAACTCCCGGCAGCCCAAATAGGGCTGGCTGTAAAACTGCCCCCGCCTGATCCGCCGCTTGGTGATATCCTGAAACTTCCCGGCGTTGTCGCTGGCCGCCGCCTGGTCTGTGAGCTCAAAATGGGCGTCGATGACATAGCGCACATCCCGCAGCAGCAGGGCGGCCCGCTGCTGGATGTCCTGGGAAGCCGCGATGTACAGGTCGCCCTTTCCCCGTTCCATCACCGTCCGGGCTGACCGGGCGCTGGCGGTGGACTTCACCTCGTTGCGGCGCAGGTTGGCAAAGCGGATAGGGGCGCAGACCCAGATGCGGTCGATGACCCAGCGCAGGCCAGGGTGCCAGTAAATGCTTTCCAGAAGTCCCCGTGCAGCGGAAGGTGTCATCACATCATAGCTGACCCGCTCGGTCTTCATTTCCGGACGGGTAAAGCAGGCGTAGTCTCCCCAGACCTCCAATGAAATTGGCACAGCGTTCACTCCTTTCTCATTTTTGATAAGCATATCATATGTTTTGTCCGATAAACAGGGCTGTTTGCAAAATTCTATCTAAATCGACAGAAATTTCCCGGCATCCGCCGCCAGCGACAGTCCCATATCGCCGTCATACAGCGCCAGGTTGGCCAGAACCGCGCTGCCATCCTCCAGTACGTCCAAATCTCCCGCCAAGTTCAGGGCTTCAAAGTGCTGTGGGTAGATGGATACGCCGTACTGGCCCAGTGCCCGGAACAGCGGCCTGCTGCGCTCGCCGGAGCGGAGCCGCCGGACCAGCTCCGCCCCTTCCCCCAAGGGGATATATACGGTTTTTGTCTCGCTGTCAATCAGGCGGAACCGCTCCGCAACGTTCCGAAAGGGCATGAAATCCCGCTCCATCACTGTGAGGATGTCCTTCTGATCCAACGCCCGGGGCCCCTTCAGATCCAGCAGCTCCTGGAAGTAGCGGCGAATGGCCTCCGGGCTGTCCGGCCGGCCGCAGAGGTTCAGGGCCTGCCGCCCTGCGGCCACTGGAATTTCAAACAGGGACGGCGGGGGAGTTTCGCCCTGGAATATGGTGACGACGCTCTCCCCGGCAGGGCGCTTTCCCTCCCGGTTACACCGGCCCGCCGCCTGGAGAATGGAGTCCAGCCCCGCCTCCTCCCGGAATACGGCGGGGAAATCCACGTCTACCCCGGCCTCAATCAACGAAGTGGACACCACCCGGCAGGGCAGGCCGTCCTTCAGCCGCGTTCGGATTTGTTCCAGCGCCGCCTTGCGATGGGCGGGGTACATCAGGGTGGACAGATGGAACGCGCCGTCCTTGTCCAGAAGACCGTATATCCGCTGGGCGCTTTTCCGGCTGTTCACGATACAAAGGGCCTGCTTCTGCTGGCTTAGCTGCTCCGCCACGGCCTCCCGGGACAGCCTTCCCTCCCGGCGGAAGGTGACACGCTGAAAAACCTCCCGGTAAAACACCTCTGGCGGACACAGCTCCACAGGGGGCCGCTCCGGCAGAAACTCCTTGAAAATCCCGTCCAAAGCGGGCTGGGTGGCGGTACAAAGCACGGCGGAAGTTCCGTAACCCTTCACCAGCTGGGCAATGGCAAAGACGCAGGGGCGCAGGTATGGGATGGGCAGCATCTGCGCCTCGTCGAAAATAATGACGCTTTGGGCCAGATTGTGCAGCTTGCGGCACTGGGAGGACCGACGGCCAAAGAGGGACTCAAAAAACTGTACAGCCGTGGTCACCACCACCGGCATATCCCAGTTTTCAGTGGCCCGGGCCAGGCGGGCATTGTCCGGCCTGGCCTCATCCTCAATATCGTACAGGACCCCGGAGTGGTGTTCCAGCACGTTGTTATCTCCCAGAATATCCCGGAAAACCTGGGCGTTTTGCTCGATGATGGAGGTATAGGGGATCACATAGATCACCCGGCGCAGGCCGTGTGTGCAGGCATGGCGCAGGGCAAAAGCCAGGGAGGCCACTGTTTTGCCGCCCCCGGTGGGGATGGTGAGGGTAAACAGGCCGGGCTCTTGTGCTGCGCCTTGATCCAGGCAGCGCCGCAGCACGGCGCATCGCTCCCGGTTCAGTTCGTTTTGAGGCGGAAACCAGCCGGAGATGTGGGATTGAAGCTTTTTCTCCAGATCCTCCATCCGATTTCCGCCGCCCCGTTCCTGTTCCACCCCCGCCATAAAAGTCTCCGTGTCCAGGAAATCCGCATCCACCAGGCAGGAATAGAGCATCCGAGTGAAAAACATCTCCTCCGGCGGGTTGGAAAATGCCGGGAGGGAGGCCGAGGGCAGCTTGAGCTCCCCCTGCCAGGCCTCGCAGGGCTCCAGTTTTCCAAGAGCGGCCTTCCTCATGCGGCCGCAAAAGGTGGGCTCATCCTGGTGATCCCCCTTCCCTCCGCCGTCGGGAAGCCCGCCATGGTGCCCCGCCACGGCAAACGCAGCGCAGATCTGACCTCGCTTGCAGCATTCTGCGGCTCCGGCTGTGGCGTGATCCACACGCTTCGCGCTCCCTTGAAGCCGGCGCTGAAATGCATCGGAGTATTTCCCTAAATCATGGGCCAGTCCCGCCAGCCGGCCCTGCTCCTCCGCGCCAAAAGAGTCGGCAAATGCGGCGCACAGGTCAGCCGTTCCCTTCAGATGTTCTGCAACTGTTTGGCTTCTGCCGTCCTGGGCAAGGTGGGCGAGATATCCTGTTCCCATGTCGTCATGTCCTTCTTTCCAGCTGATTTTACGTATTACGGATTACGCAGCATAGACCAATCCTATTTTACTTAATTATAGCAATTTTTTGCCTGTGTGCAAGCAGATTTCGACAGCTTGAGACAGAGGACTTGCAGCCGACTTAACAAGAGACTGTCTTGACAATCTCTTGTTGAAAAACTGCATGGAAATTGGCCTAAACAACCACAAGCGATGATTTTTCCGCCTCTCTCCTTGAGGTGATGGTAGCCGTTGATAACATACTTTCTCCAGTGTTGCCAACGCTTTTCCGATAGCTCGTTGTCCAAATTGCTGTCCAACCGATTTCCCGCAAAAAACCGCTTTTTAAAAGTGCGCCGGAAAACAGGGAAAAGCACCGAAAACAATTGTTTTCGGTGCTTTTCTGATGATAAAGTGGCTTGCCACGGCGAAATCACTATCTGGCACCAGACACATGGCATCCCTTCCCGCTCGACATTGCGGCAAAACGGCAATGCGTCCACAAGGATCAGCACATCAATATCTGACCCCGGCTCCGCGTCGCCTCTGGCATAGGAGCCAAACAGGATGGCTTCGATCTTATTTTGAGGGAACAAAGATGTTACGCTGCCGCACAGCTCCTCAACAATCTTTTCCACTTCCTGATTTGTCGGCACAGGGCATCCTCCTTCCCCTATAATGCGCTGTTTGTTTGAACTTAGTGCACCATAGCGGGTAGAAAAATACAAGCGGTACCCACACAAATCCTGCTCCGTATACCATGGAACGGTCATCCCGCTTTATAGAATCCGCATCCTTGCTTCAAATCTCCAAGCTTTGCGGATCGAAATACTCCCTCAAATCGGTATAGACACGCTCTCCAATCCTGCGCACCCCGCGCTCAAAATGGTTGCGCACCAAGTCCTCAACGGAATCCTTTTCCTTTTCCTCAATGGCCCGGACCAAGGCCCGGTGTTCCTCGGAAACCCCTCCGTAACTGTAGCCGCCCTGCATATCCAGCATACAAAAGCGGTGATAATCCGCCTTGGCCGAGTAGATATACTCCCATAGATAGGCTTTCTGTGTGACCTTGTACCAGACTTCGTGCATGGCCTTGTCGGTGGCATAAAAGTAGACGGGATCGGGAGGGTTCCCACTTTGGTAGCTCTTCAGCTCTTCCTCCATCAAGGCCAGGAAATGATGCACCCTGATCAAATCCTTAGGCTTGCATATGTCGATGAAATCTCGAATAACCGCCGATTCTACCGCAATACGCAGATAGATGATCTGATTGACGATATGGTAGCGTATACGGGTGACACAGGTGCCCTTGCGGGGGATAATCTCCACCAGACCTGCCCCTTGGAGGCGTTGGAGGACGCTTCGTATGGGCGTACGGGAGACCTGGAACCGATCGCACAGCGAGTGTTCACTGAGCATATCCCCCGGGCGCAGCTTCAGATTCACGATGTCCGTTTCCAACTCCCGATAAATGATCTCGTTGCGGCTCTCCATTGAGAAAGCCTCCTTTTTTCCCAGTATCTCATTTTTGTATACAAGTATAATCTATCCCGTTTTCTCCGTCAAGAGCCAGAGAAAAATTCCACCCTGTTTATCCCTTGTGCACAAATGCTCGTTGTATATTTTGTACAAAAACACATGGGATTTTCCCTTGACACCAGCTGAGGCAATCTGCTATTATGATGGCAAGCTGATGTATACAAGATTGTTCCTTTTGAAAAGACCGTTTTGCTTGGTACAGATACCGCTCAGGCCCGCATTTCCAGCGAAAATTGGCTTCCTGGCGGTGACTGTTTCCAAACGGACTGCTTTCCTGCCGGACAATATGTATACATCAAAAACCTGCCGCGGCGCGGCAGCAAAATGAATGGAGGAACCAAATAATGAAAGTCAAGAAGCTTCTCTCGCTCATCCTGGCCGGCGTTATGATGCTGGGTCTGCTGGCCGCCTGCAGCAGCGGCCAGACTCAGCAGTCCCAAGCCCCCGCCCAGTCTCAGGCTGCCGAGCCCGCGGAGAGCAAGGCCGCCGAGCCCGTCGATGACGGGCAGACCTACACCATCAACCTGGGGCACACCATGAGCACCGCCCACCCCCGGCATACCGCCCTGCTGGAGTTTGAGAAATACGTGGAGGAGAAGACCAACGGCAAGGTCCAGATTGAGCTGCACCCCGCCGGAGTGCTGGGTTCCGAGCCTGAAATGCAGGAATCCATGAGAATGGGCACCCTGGAGGCCTTCGTGGGCGGCCCCTTCGACACCATTTCCGTCAAGCTGAATCTGTTCCTGATGCCCTTCTTCTTTGACAACCAGGAGGCCCTCATGCGCGCCGCCAAGGACGAGCAGGTGCTCAGCATCATTTCCGAGGACGCCGAAGCCAACGGCCTGAAGGTCCTGGCCATCGGCGACGGCGGCGCCCGCCAGATTACCAACTCCAAGCGCCGCATCGTCACCCCCGACGACATGAAGGGCCTGAAGCTGCGCACGCCCTCTATCGAGGCCATTACATACTGCATGCAGACCCTGGGCGCCAACTACATTTCCATGCCTCTGGCCGACGTCTACATGGCCCTGAAAAACGGCACTGTGGACGGTCAGGAGAACCCGGTCGCCACCATCTATGACCAGAAGCTCCACGAGGTCCAGCCCTATATCCTCTACGTGAACTACCAGTATCATCCCGAGGTCATGACCATGAACGCCAAGTTCTTCAACGACCTGCCCGCCGAGTATCAGCAGATCCTCACCGACGGCGCCTGGCTCTTTGTGGAGACCGAGAACAAGCTGGCCCTTGAAAACGCGGAGGCCCGCCTGCAGGAGATGAGGGACGCCGGCTGCGACGTCTATACCCCCACCGATGAGGAGCGGCAGGCCTTTATCGACGCCTGCGCCCCGGTGTATGACCACTTTGTCAACGAGCTGAAGTACTTCACTCAGGAGGAGCTGGATCTGGTCAAGTCCCTGGCGGAAGGCAAGTAATCCGATTTGATGTTCCAAAACAGCCTGACCCCGGTCAGGCTGTTTTGGAACAGGAAAGGTGCAGAAAATGAATAAAGTTATCAAGGCTCTGGATAAGGTGATCTCGTTTATCCTGGTCGTTCTGGTGGGGTTTCTGGCCGTGGGCATCAGCGTGACCGTTGTCCTGCGTTATTTCTTTGGGCTGTCCTATGCCATGCTCGAGGAATTCCTCACCATGTCCTTTATCTTCACCACCCTGTTCGGCTCCGCCATCGCCATCCGGGAAAAGCAGCATATCTCTATTGGCTTCCTGGCCGACAAGATCGTGGGAAAGAGCGAGGCCAGGCGGAAGGTTTCCACCATCCTGATCGATGGCTCCATCATCTTTGTCTGTTCGACCATGTTCGTGTATTCCTGCAAGTGGATCGCCGAGGTGGGCGACCTGCTCTCCCAGAACTCCCATCTTCCCATGAAAGTCTATTACATTGCTGTGCCTATCACCCTCGCGCTGACGGTTTTTTACTCGGTCGTGGATATTCTGGGCCTGTTTGTGAAAATCGAGAGCGCCGACGGCGGTTACAGCACGGATGACAAGCTTCCGGAGGAACAAGTATGAATCTAATCATCCTTTTTGTGGCGCTGATCGTCTTCATCCTGATCGGCGTCCCCATCGGATACGCCTTGGGCGGCGCGGGAATCATCAGCTTTTTTGCGTCCAACCCAGACTTTCTGATGCTTGTGCCCCAGCGGGTCTTTGCGGGACTGAACTCCTACATCCTGATCGCCATGCCGCTGTTCATGCTGGCCGGCGAGCTGATGAACCACGGCGGACTCACAAAGCGGCTGGTCAACTTTGCCCTCCTGATCTGCAAGCCCTTCCGGGGCGGCCTGGGCGAGGTGAACGTGGTCGCCTCCATGATTTTCGGCGGGATCACCGGCTCCTCTGTGGCGGATACCTCCGCCCTGGGCTCCATGCTGATCCCGGATATGGTGGAGCAGGGCTATTCCAAAGAGTTCTCCACCGGCGTCACGGTGGCCTCCTCCACCGTGGGCATGATTATTCCCCCCTCCATCCCCATGCTGATGTTTGCCATGGTGTCCGGCGTTTCGGTGGGCAAGCTCTTCATGGGCGGCGTCATCCCGGGCCTGCTTATCGGCCTGTTCCAGCTGGCCTTCGTGTGGGCCGTCTCGGAAAAGCGGGGCTATCACAAGATCGAGGCCAAGGTCACCGCGGGCGTGGGAAAGGTGATCTTTGACGGCCTGGTCGCTCTGGCGATGCCGCTGATGATCCTGGTGTTCACCACCAGGGGCGTGGTCACCGCCAGCGAGAGCGCCGCCGTCGCCGTGGTGTACGCCGTCGTGGTGGGTTTCCTGTACCGGGACCTCAAATGGAAACACATCGTTGCCTCCCTGAAAAAGACGGCCATCATGACCGCCACGATCATGATCATCGGCGGCTTCACCAACGTGTTCACCTACATCCTGGCCATCAATCAGGTCCCCACCGCCATCGCCAACTTCATTCTGGGGTCCAACATCCCCAGCTGGATCATCTTCATCCTCTTTGACATCCTGGTTCTGGTCCTGGGCACCTTCCTGGACGTGGTGCCCTGCATCATGCTCATTGCACCTATCCTTATGCCGGTCATGTCCCAGCTGGGGATGAATGAGATCACCTTTGGCATGATCCTGGTGGTGGGCCTGGCCATCGGCCTGGTCACGCCGCCGGTGGGCATGTGCCTCAACGTGGGGAGCAAGATCAGCAATATGCCCATCATGGACGTGTTCAAGTCCTCCGCGCCCTTCCTGGTCTGCAACCTGGTCGTGCTGCTCCTGGTGACCTTTGTGGAGCCCGTTTCCCAGTGGCTGCCGTCCTTTCTGTAGGGTTTTTTGAAAAGGAGATTGCGTCTATATGACATTGAAAGAAAAAATGGCGGTGCGCCCCGTCTTTGGCATGGCCTGCTTCACCGGGGCCACCTGCGTCATCGAAACCATTGCCATGTCCGGGCTGGACTTCATCTACCTGGACCTGGAGCACACCAACCACGTCCTCAGCGAGGACTTTGAGAAGCAGATCATGGCCGCCAGGCTCCACGACATCGCCGTGCTGGTCCGCATGGCCGATGACGATGAGGTGGCCATCCGTAAAGTGCTGGAATGGGGGGCCGACGGGGTGGTCATCCCCCATTGCAAGACCGCCGAGATGACCCGCCGGTGTGTGGAGGCCGCCAAGTTCTCCCCCATGGGCCGCCGGGGCGGCGAGAGCAACGTGCGGGCCGCCGGGTTTGGCTACCGCGACTTCGACTGGAACGAGTATATGGCCCGGCAGAACCGGGACACCCTGGTCATTCCCATGGACGAGGACTTCGAGTTCACCGAGAACATCGACGAGATCCTGTCGGTGCCGGGGGTCGACGCGGTAAACTTCGGCCCGGTGGACTATGCCGTCTCCCGGAACCTCAAGGTGGGCTATGCCATGAGCGAGGAGGTCCACGACGCGTTCAAGGTTCTGGTGGAGAAGGCCGCGCCCAAGGGCATCGGCCGGCTGGGCCCCGCCATCCCCCCCACCAAAGAGAACATCGAGGCCGCCATTGCCGACGGCTACAACATGCTCATTCTGGGCAACGATATGTGGCATTTCCAGAACGCGCTGAGGTCCATGATGGCTGATCGGGTGAACCCCCTCAAGGAGTCCTGCGGCGAGTAATCCGGGAAAACAGCCATAGGGCAGATTGGACGGTTTCAAAATTTTATCCAGGAGGATTTTATCAAATGGACAGCTTTTCACTCAACGGAAAAGTAGCGCTGGTCACCGGCGCGTCTTATGGCATCGGCTTTGCCATCGCCACCGCCCTGG
>CAJUEG010000070.1 GCA_910584835.1 uncultured Oscillospiraceae bacterium
TAGTACAGCTTGCCCAGCTCGGAGTAGGCCTTGCGGATGGCCTCCTGCTCGGCGGAGTTGTTCACCTTCAGCTTGCCGATCTCGGTCAGCTCCTTGGCCCTGGCCCCGGCGGTGTCCGCCAGCTCCTTGGCCTTGGCGATGCCGGTCTCGGTGAGCTCCTTTGCCTTGGTCACGCCGGTCTGGGCCGCGACCACCGCTTTGTCCTTCAGGCTCTCAAAATCAATGCTCATGGGAATTACCTCCTGATGAAATTTGTGTGGGCCGCCGCCCAGCGGCGCGGTGTTCGCCGCCTCACTGGAAGGGCCTTGTCCGCCCCTCCGATCCACTGGCCCTATTGTATGCCGGGCGGCGGAAAATTGCAAGGGACTTTGCCCAATATTTAGAAAGGTTTAACAATCTGTCAAAGATCAGCCCTTGTTTTCATCCTCCAGCCCCAGCCGCTCCTGGATGAGGAAGCGGGGCCGGCCCTTGCTCTCCAGATAGAGCTTGCCCAGATACTCCCCGATGACCCCCAGGGACAGCAGGATAAGCCCCCCGATGAACCACACCGAGCAGGCCAGGCTGGCCCAGCCCGCCACGGTGTTCCCCGTGGCCCAGCGGACCACGTTGTAGACGATCATGATGAGGGAGATGAAGAAAACCAGGAAGCCCAGCCCGGTGATCATCCGCAGGGGGCGCACCGACAGGGACGTGACCCCCTCCAGGGCGAAGGACACCATTTTTTTCAGCGGGTACTTGCTCTGGCCGGCAAACCGCTCCCCGCGCTCGTACTCCACCGTGTCGGTGGGGTAGCCGATCATGGGCACGATGCCCCGGAGGAACAGATTGACCTCCTTAAACTGGCTGAGCCCCTCCAGCGCCCGGCGGGACATGAGGCGGTAGTCGGCGTGGTTGAACACCGTCTCCGCCCCCAGCAGGTCCATCAGGCGGTAGAAGGCCTCGGCGGTGGTGCGCTTGAAAAAGGTGTCCGTTTTGCGGGAGGAGCGCACGCCGTACACGATGTCCGCCCCGGCCAGGTACTTGTCCACCATGGCGTCCGCCGCGTCCACGTCGTCCTGGAGGTCGGCGTCCATGGAGATGACCAGGTCCGCCCGGTCCCTGGCGGCCATCAGCCCCGCCAGCAGGGCGTTCTGGTGCCCCCGGTTCCGGGACAGGTTTACTCCGCACAGCAGGGGATTTTCCCGGTGCAGGCGGGTGATGACCGCCCAGGTCTGGTCCCTGGAGCCGTCGTTGACAAAGAGGACCCGGCTTTGGGGGCTGATTTTGCCGGCGTTCATCAGGGCTTTCAGCTTGTCCCCCAGCCGCCGGGCAGTCTCGGGGAGGACCTCCTCCTCGTTGTAGCAGGGGACGACGATGTAAAGGGTGTTGCCGCGCATGGCGTGACCTCCAAAAGTGTTGGCTTTCTTTTGATTTTTGGGCTGTTGCCTGATGATTTTACCAAAAAACCACCCTGCCGTCAAGGCGGTCCCTCACAGGTAGAACCGCCAGGGGAAATCGACGGCCTCCTGGGCGTAGTCGATGCCGATGCGCTTGCCGGTCTTGACGTCCGGCGGGGCCAGGTCCCCGGCCGGGGTGGGCAGGCCGACCTCCTCCAGGCGCCCGCAGAGGAAGAGCTCCTCCGACCCCCAGGGCAGGCCGTTGAGCCGCCGGTCGATGTTCATCCCGGCGCACACCTTGCCGGGGCCGTTGAGAAAGTTCTTTTTCTGGTAGGCGCTCATGTCCGCGCACTTGCAATGGAAGCGGTTTTCTGCTATGATATCCTGGTTATGCCGGGGGGCCAGCCCCCGGATGAGCACCGCCGCCGGCTCCCCCTCGGGCTCGGTGACGAAGTTGAGGCAGCAGTGCATGCCGTAGATCAGGTACACGTAGGCCGTGCCCGGCGGGGCGTAGAGGGTCTTTGTCCGCTCCGTCCTGCGGTAGCCATAGGCGTGGCATGCCTTGTCCATCCGGCCCACATAGGCCTCGGTTTCGGTGATGCGGGCGCACAGTGTCAGGCCGTCATACTGCCGCACCAGATATTTGCCCACCAGCGAGCGGGCGGCCTCCACCGTATCCCCCTCAAAAAAGCGCCGGGCCAGCATGGCCCCACCCCTTTCTATACCTCTTTCTGTCATTATACCGCCATTTCGGCCATTTGAAAACTGGGAGCTGAACTTTTTATGAACGAGACCACGCTGAAAAAATTGGCAAAGCCCATGATTGTGACCGCCACCCTGATCTGGGGCTCGTCTTTCTTCCTGGTGAAGGATGCGGTGGATGATGTGGACCCCATGTTCATGCTGGCCTTCCGGTTTGCCCTGGGGGCGGTGCTGCTGGCGGTGGTGTTTTGGCGGCAGTGGCGGAACATGGACTGGGGCTATGTGTGGCAGGGAGGCATACTGGGCCTGCTGCTGGGGACGGCGTATATCACCCAGCTCTTTGGGCTGATCGGCACCACCCCGGGGAAGAACGCCTTCTTTACCGCCTCCTACTGCGTGATCGTCCCCTTCCTCTACTGGATCGTGGACCGCAGGCGCCCCACCCGCTGGAACGTGCTGGCCGCCCTGATGTCGGTGACGGGCATCGGGCTGGTGTCCTGGGACGGGGGGATCACCCTGGCGCTGGGGGACTGCCTCACCCTTGTGGCGGCCTTCTTTCTGGCCTGCCACATTGTGGCGGTGGCCAAGCTCTCCCCCGGGCGGGACGTTTTCCTGCTTACCACCATGCAGTTTGCCGCTATGGCCGTCATGTGCGGGGTGGGCATGCTCTTCACCCGCGGCTTCCCCACCCAGCCCCTCACCCCCTTTGCCTGGTGGGTGCTGCTGTACCTGGGAGTGGGGTGCACCGCCGTGGCCCTGCTGTTCCAGAACGTGGGGCAGAAGTATACCGACCCCTCGTCGGCGGCCCTGCTGCTCTCCCTGGAGGCCCCCTTCGGGGTGCTGTTCTCGGTGGCCTTTGGGGCGGAGGAGCCCACGCCGCTGATGTACCTGGGCTTCTGCGTCATTTTCCTGGCCATGGTGTGCTCCGAGACCCAGTTCAAATTCCTGCGCCGGCGCGCGAAAGGGTAGAAAACAAACCCCCGATCCCCGCCGTGGTGAAAAGCGGCCTGTCTGGTTTTTTCCAGACAGGCCGCTTTTTGGCAGGCCGGAGGGCAGGCTGGCGCCCGCGGCCTTCCGGCCGTCAGCAGTCCACGGTGATATTGTCGGTGCCGTGGGCCTCAAATTCATCGATGTAGGCGTCGATGCGCTGGGCCAGCTCATCATAGTTGGTCTCATCGATGGGAACATCGTCCATGTCACGCCGGGCCAGGTCCTCCGCCAGGATCTCAAAGAAGACGTTGTTCTCATACTCCATGATGGCCTCGTGGATGCCCCCCTCGGCAAAGGCGCGGGAGGGAATCACCTCTCCCTGATAGGTCTCGGCCAGGGAGGGCATGCCCTCCTGGGCGGCCCGGGCAAAGAGCAGGCTCTCCACCTCGTCGTAGTCCTTGAAGCGGTCCTCTCCCCGGGTGGAGTTCAAAATCCAGTTGCCGATATACACCATGTCCAGCAGCCGCCGAAGCTGCTTGCGCGTCAGTTCCAGTTCCATCCTTAGCCCTCCTTCGGCTGGGTTCTCCCTATATTATACCGTTCACCGCCCCGTTGTCAATGGGCATACTTGGCGCGCCTGGCTGGAGAAAGGGGCATACTTGGCGTTCCCCTCTCATATAGTCAAGGCAGGATGGCAATTGACATACGGAGCGTGATTACATGGACGAGTACAGGGGAGAAAACAAAATCGTGCTGCGGGGACAGGCGGCGGGCAGCCCCGCCCCCTCCCATCGGAACCACGGTGTGGATTACTACCTGGTCCCCCTGCGGGTACCCCGGCTGAGCGGGGTGGATGACGTGCTGAACGTGGTGACCGGCGACCCGGACCCGGCGCTGTGGGCGCCGGGGGAGTGGGTGAGCGTGGAGGGGGAGGTGCGCTCCTACAACAACCGCACGGGGACAGGGAGCAAGCTGGTCATCACGGTGCTGTCCCGGAACGCCCAGCCCTCGCCGCTGGAGGGAGGGGAGAACCGGCTGATCCTGGGCGGGGCGCTGTGCCGAAAGCCCACCCTCCGGCGCACGCCGCTGGGACGGGAGATCTGCGACCTGCTGCTGGCCGTCAACCGGCCCTACGGCCGGGCGGATTACCTGCCCTGCATCGCCTGGGGCTCCCTGGCCGTCCACTGCGGCGCGCTGGACGTGGGGGACCGGCTGCGGCTGGAGGGCCGGCTGCAGAGCCGGAAATACCATAAAATCATCGACGGGGAGCAGGTGGAGCGGACTGCCTTTGAGGTCTCTGTTATGAACCTCCTGGACAGCGCGGAGCCTCAGACTTCATAGACCTCCGGGCAGATCTCTCGGATTTTGGCCCGGATGGCCCGCAGGTCGGCGAAGGTGTCCGGCTTCTTGACGGGGTCCCGGAGCAGGGCGGCGGGGTGGTAGATGGCGGTGTAGAACACGCCGTCCTTCTCCGCCCACTGCCCATGCTCCCGGGTGATCTTGTAGTCCGGCTTGATCAGGCGCATGGCGGAGATGCGGCCCAGGCACACCACAATCCGGGGATGGAGCAGCTCCATCTGGTCCCACAGATAACCGATGCAGGCGTCCTGCTCGGTGTTCAGCGGATCGCGGTTCTTGGGCGGGCGGCATTTGACGATGTTGGTGATGTAAAAATTCTTTTCCCGGCTCAGGCCGATGAGGGAGAGCATCTCGTCCAGCAGCTGGCCGCCCCGGCCCACAAAGGGTTCCCCCTGGAGGTCCTCGTTTTCGCCGGGGCCCTCGCCGATGAACATGACCCGGGCGTCCTTCGGCCCCCTGCCAAACACCACGTTGGTGCGGGTGTCCGCCAGGGCGCATTTCTGGCAGCTCATACAGCGGCGGTGCAATTCTTCCCAGTTTTTCATGGGCCCATCCCTCCCGTTTGTCCTCTTCCCAAATATTATATCATATTTTTTGGGGAAAAGCTACGGCGGCTTTGGAGAAGTTCCCGTTGACAACCGGGAAAAAACAGTGTATGATTCCCTCGACAAATGAAAAACACGTGAAAATCACGAAGGCGTTGGCGAAGACCGCCCCTCGCGGCGTCGGACGGGGAAGGGACCGCCGGCAGAGAGCCCGCCCCGGATCGGCGGCGCGGCGCTTCCGATCCGGCGGTATGAGCCTCCAAGGACGGGGCATGGCCGCCCGCCCGTCCCCGCGCTGCCGGGGAGAGAGGCTCCTTGGAATTTTGGTAATTCCGTCCCGGACTGTATTTTTGTACGGTCCGGGGCTTTTTATATGCAGGAAAAACAAAGCGGGAGGAATTTGACGTGATCGGCATGGAACTGGTGGACTATATCGCCGGACTGTCCCAGCTGGAGCTTGCGCCGGAGGAAAAGCGGGCTGTGACCGCCGAACTGGAGCGGATCGTGGCCTATATGGATGTGCTGAACCGGCTGGACACCCGGGGTGTGGAGCCGGAGAGCCAGGTGTTCCCAATCAAAAACGTGCTGCGGGAGGACGAGGTGATCCCCTCGCAGAACCGGGAGGAGCTGCTGGCCGGGTCGTCCGCAGGGGACCCGGAGGCGTTTTTGGCGCCCAAGGCCGTGGAGTGACTTACTTTTTCTTGAAAGGAAAAGTAAGCAAAAAGAACTTTAATTCGCCGCCAACACGGCAGGTATCGGACAGTTTTCACACGGCAACGAACGTGATTTGAAGATGAGGGGAACAAAAATATGATATTGAGCGAGCTGTCCGCCCTGGAGCTGGGCGCGGCCATCAAAAGAGGAGAAGTGTCCGTCAAGGAGGCCGTCCAGGCGGCGCTGGACGCCGTCGCCGCCCGGGGCGGGGCGCTGAACGCCTTTATCACCGTCACCGGGGAGCGGGCGCTGGACCGGGCGGACAAGCTCCAGGCCGGGGTAAAGGACGCACAGAGCCCCCTCTGCGGCGTGCCCATGGCCCTCAAGGACAACATCTGTACAAAAGGGGTCAAGACCACCTGCGCATCCAAAATCCTGGGGGAGTTCGCGCCCCCCTACGACGCCACGGCGGCGGAACGGCTGGAGCGGGCGGGGGCGGTGTCCCTGGGCAAGCTGAACATGGACGAGTTCGCCATGGGCTCCACCTCGGAGACCTCCTTCTACGGCCCGGTGAAAAACCCCTGGGACCTGGAGCGGGCACCGGGGGGTTCCTCCGGGGGCGCGGCGGCGGCGGTGGCGGCGGGTATGGGCTGGTACGCCGCCGGCTCGGACACCGGCGGCTCCATCCGCCAGCCCGCCGCCCACTGCGGCGTCACCGGCGTGAAGCCCACCTACGGGACAGTGAGCCGGTACGGGCTCATCGCCCACGCCTCCTCCCTGGACCAGATCGGCCCTTTGTGCCGGGACGCGGCGGACTGCGCCGCCGTGCTGGACGCGCTCATGGGCCGGGACCCCAGGGACGGCACCAGCCTGGACGGGCGGTATGGGAACCTGCTCAGCGGGCTGACCGGCGATATCCGGGGCATGAAAATCGGCCTGCCCGGGGAGTGCTTCGGGGAGGGGCCGGACGGGGAGGTCAAGGCCGCCGTCCTGCGCGCCGCCGGGGTGCTGAAAGACCGGGGGGCGGAGATTGTGGAGCTGTCCTTCCCGGTGCTGGAGTACGCCGTGCCCGCCTACTATATCATCGCCTGCGCCGAGGCGTCCTCCAACCTGTCCCGGTTCGACGGGGTGAAATACGGCTGGCGGGCGGCGGAGTACGACGGCCTGGCGGACCTCTACCGCAAGACCCGCACCCAGGGCTTCGGCGCGGAGGTGAAGCGGCGGATTCTGCTGGGGACGTTTGTGCTGTCCTCCGGCTACTACGACGCCTACTACAAAAAGGCGCTGCAGGTGAAGGCGGTCATCAAGGACGCCTTTGACCAGGCGTTCCGGCAGTGTGACCTGCTCCTCACCCCCGTGACCCCCTCCACCGCCCCCAGGCTGGGAGAGAGCCTGCCCGACCCGCTGAAGATGTACCTCGGCGACGTCTACACCGTGCCCGTCAACCTGGCGGGGCTGCCGGCGCTGTCCATGCCCTGCGGGTTTGACGGGAAGGGGCTGCCCATCGGGGCTCAGCTCATCGCGCCCCGCTTCGGGGAGGGAAGGCTGCTGAACGCGGCCCACGCGTTCCAGCTGGACACGGATTACCACAGACGGAGGCCGAAGGGAGGCGAACCGGCATGACCTGGGAAACCGTCATCGGCCTGGAGACCCACGTGGAGCTGGCCACCAGGACGAAAATTTTCTGCGGCTGCACCACCGAGTTCGGCGGCGCGCCCAACACCCACTGCTGCCCGGTGTGCACCGGCATGCCGGGGACGCTGCCCGTGCTCAACAAAAGGGTGCTGGAATTCGCCGTCAAGGCCGGGCTGGCCCTGAACTGTTCCATCGCCCGGCACAGCAGATTTGACCGGAAAAACTACTTCTACCCCGACCTGCCAAAGGCCTACCAGATTTCCCAGCTCTATCTTCCCATCGCCCGAAGCGGGGCCGTGTCCATCCATACGGACGCCGGGGACAGGACAATCCGTATCCACGAACTCCACATGGAGGAGGACGCGGGCAAGCTGGTCCACGACCCCCGGACCGGCGTGACCCGGTGCGACTACAACCGCTGCGGGGTGCCCCTCATTGAGATCGTCACCGAGCCGGATTTCCGCGCGGCGGACCAGGTGATCGCCTACCTGGAAAAGCTGAAGGAGACGCTGCAATACCTGGGGGTGTCCGACTGCAAAATGCAGGAGGGGTCCCTGCGGTGCGATGTGAACCTGTCGGTGCGGCCCCTGGGAAGCGCACAGCTGGGCACCCGGACGGAGATGAAAAACCTCAGCTCCTTCAAGGCCATCGCCCGGGCTGTCGGCTATGAGGCCAAACGGCAGATTGGGCTGATGGAAGAGGGCGGGCGGGTGGTTCAGGAGACCCGCCGCTGGGACGAGAGCAAGAACGTCTCCTGCGCCATGCGTTCCAAGGAGGACGCCCGGGACTACCGCTATTTTCCCGAGCCGGACATCCCTCCCATCGAGCTGTCGGAGGAGTATCTGGAGGGCCTGCGCTCCGCCCGGCCCGAGCTGGCGGAAGAAAAGCGGGCCCGGTACCGGGCGGACTACGGCCTGCCCGAGTACGACTGCCGGATGATCACCTCCGACAAAGCCCTGGCGGCGTTTTTCGAGGGGCTGGTTGCGCTGGGCACGCCCCCCAAGCAGGGGGCCAACTGGATCATGGGGGAGGTGCTGGGGGCGCTGTCCGCCCGCGGGCTGGAGCCCAAGGATATGAGGCTTACGCCCCCTGCTCTGGCCCGGCTCATCGCCCTGGTGGGGGAGGGCAGGCTGAACCGCAACACCGCCGTCGGGGTATTTGAGGCGGTTTTCGACGGGGACGGCGATGTGGATGCCTATATCAAAGCCCACGGGCTGGAGCAGGTGAGCGACGGCGGCCTGGTGCGGGAGGCCTGCGCCCGGGTGCTGGAGGCCAACCCCCGGCCTGTGGCGGACTGCCGGGGAGGCAGGGAGAAGGCGTTTGGCTTCCTGGTGGGCCAGGCGATGCGGGAACTGAAGGGCAGGGCCGATCCCCAGGCGGTACGCCGGGCTCTGCGGGAGCTGTTGGGATAAAAGATAAGCCGTCCCCCGGTATGGGGGACGGCTTGAGCTTGTCAAAAACGGGTCGCACGGTTCCCGCCCGAGGGGGCGGGGGAACGAGGACCCGTCTTTTCGCGCCCAAATTTAATCGGCGGCGGTCGGACCCAGCTGTCCCAGCCGGTCCAGCACCGTCAGCGTACGGCACAGGTCCTCGGACACGTTCAGCTGGCCGCTGCCGGTGCCGTTGAGCGCGCCCTTGTCCACCGCCTTGGCCACGGCGTCCCGGTAATACTCCGGCACGTCGGCCAGGGTCTTGTAATACACCATCTCGTCCTCCTCCTCTCCATCCATGGCCTTGGCCACATCGGCCCGGAAATCGCCCATATCAAAGCCGAACCGGGGGAACCAATTGTAGATATCCCCGTGGTTGGACGCCACCCCCCGGCGGTAGCCGTCCTGGTGGCAGATCACCACCCCGTCCGCCAGCGGGTCCAGGCCGTAGTCCCGGCACAGCATGGCGGTGAGCTCCACGGCGGCGCGGTAGGCCTGCCTGAAATACGCGGGGTCGTCCAGGCTGTCCTCGCACATCTCAAAGGAGATGTGGGTGTCGTTGGCGCTTCTGCCGCTGGTCCCGGTGCCCGCGTGCCAGCCCCGGTGGTTCCAGGGCAGGGTCTGCACCGCCGCCACCGAGCCGTCGGCCAGCCGCCCGATGAAGCCGTGGACGCACACGTCCAGGCCAGGGCGGTTCCAGTGATTGCCGTTTTTGTTTTCACCCAGGGCGGAGAGCAGCCCCTCCCGGCCGGGGGTGGAGGAGACGGGTTGGACGTACCGCCGCAGGGCGGGGTTGTTTGCCCCGGTGGAGTGGACCATCACGCCCGCGGGCTTGATGGTGCGCCTGGTTTTATAGCAGTTGTTTTCGGTGAGGATACACTTCAGCAGCTTCATCCGGCGCCAGTTCCTTTCTGTGCCGTCCGCTCCAGCTGTGAGCCGAAGTAGAAGGCGATGATGACGGTGTAAATCGTCATAAAGTCCCGGCTGACCTGGCCCCGCAGGGACAGCACGGCGAACACGCACGTCAGCGCCAGCGTCACCAGGGATTTGACGCACAGCAGCCGGGCCAGCCGGTTGGCCAGCAATTCCTTCATGTTTGATCTCCCCTCTTCCGTGTGATTTGCGGGCGGCCCCAGGGGAGAGGCCCCCAACCACGGCTATGCGCCCCCCGCCGCCGCCGTGCCTGTCCAATCCTCCCGGGTGACAAATTTCCCGCCCCGAAGAGTAAAAAGAGACAAAAAAAGAATTGCCTATTCTTGTGCAATTGTGCTATAATACAAACACGGGAGGGAATTCCTCCCAACCGAAAGGAGCTGAGCACATGAAGTTTACGTTTACAGACAAGAAGGTCAACCTGCCCAAGTCCCTGCACAACTACGCCGAGAAGAAGGTAGGCAAGCTGGACCGTTACTTCAAGACCGAGGCGGAGGCCAATCTGGTCTACTCTGTGGAGAAGGACCGGAACAAGGTGGAGCTCACCATTCGGTCCGGTCCAACCATTCTGCGGGTGGCGGAGAGCACCTCCGACATGTTCGCGTCGGTGGACGCGGCGGTCACTTCCATGGAGCGCCAGCTGCGCAAGCACAAGACCCGCTTGGAGAAGCGGCTGCGCACCGGGGCGTTCACCCCCGCCGAGCCCGCGGAGGAGACCTCCTTTGTGCCTGACGTGGAGGAGGACGAATTCCAGGTTGTGCGGACGAAGAAGTTCCCCATCAAGCCCATGACGGTGGACGAGGCCATCCTTCAGATGAACCTGCTTGGCCACAGCTTCTACGCATTCAAGGTGGAGGACGGCGGCGCGTTTGCCGTGGTGTATAAGCGCAACGACGGCGGCTACGGGCTCATTGAGGACGAGGAGTGACCCGGAGCTGATTTGAAATAAAAAGGGAGGCCGGCAGGGGGATTTCCCCTGCCGGCCTGTGTGTTTTGGAGCTGGGAGTCAGGTCAGATAATTTACAAGCAGAATCGCCGCCCCCAGCACCGTCAGCACCACGCCGGTGGCCCGGTTGAGGACGATGGGGCTGGCCTTGTTGGCAAACCGTGCGGCGACGCGGGCCCACAGCAGGGTGGACAGCACACACAGGACGAGCACCGTGGGATCGGGCGCGCCGCCGATGACAAAGTGGCCGGCGGCACCGGTGAAGGCGGTGAAGGCCATGATGAACACGCTGGTGCCCACGGCGGTTTTCAGCTCGTACCCCAGCACGGAGGTAAGAATGAGCAGCATCATCATCCCGCCCCCGGCCCCCACGAAGCCGCAGATGAAGCCGATGAGCATCCCGCACAGGACGGATTGAATCACCCGCTTTTTGGGGTCCACCGCCGCCATGGACTCCTTGGTGGTCATCACCGGCTTGACGATGAATTTGATGCCCAGCAGCAGGGTCATCCAGGTGGAGAAGCCCCCCATAGTGGAGGCGGGCACCAGGCTGGACACCCAGCTGCCCACCAGGGTGAAGCACAGCACCGTGACCATCATCACCAGGCCGTTTTTCACGTCCAAATTCTTGTTTTTGCCGTAGGTGTAGGCGGACACGGCGCTGGCCAGCACATCGCTGGCCAGGGCGATGCCCACCGCCGCATAGGGCTCCATGTGGAGAAAGGTGATGAGCATGGGGCTGATGACGGCGGCGGCGCTCATGCCCGCGAAGCCGGTGCCAAGCCCGGCGCCGATACCGGCCAGAAAACAGATGATAAAGGTAAACACAAAAAAGACCTCACTTTTTGATGGCGTCCCGGATGTTCCGGGTGATTTTTTCCGAGATGGCCTCCAGTGCCCGCTCCTCTTCCGGGGTGAAGCCCCGGCGCATGGCTTGGAAGAAGGATCGCTGGGCCTCCCGTCCCTCCTGGAGAACGAGCCGGGCGGCGGGCAGGGGGGTGAGCAGCAGGGTTTTGCGGTTGCCCTGGGGGTGCTGGGCGGACAGCAGCCCCCGGGTCCTGAGGGAGTGGGCCGCCGCCGACACGTGGGACTTGGTCCACTGGCGCAGGCGGACCGCCTCCGCCGCCGTGGCCCGCTCCGGGTTGTTGTGGAGGAAGAGCAGCAGGTCCAGCTCCATCCGGGTGAGCTGCCACCGCTGGGCCACCGGGTCGAGGGCCTGGTCATACAGGCTCTTGAGGAGCAGCGCGCTTTCCAAAAAATCCATGGCCATGGCGGCCCTCCTTTTTGTTCTATTTTGAACAATGTGGATTATAGCGGCGAAAAGGGCTCTTGTCAAGAGGGAGATGACGGGGCCGCTTGCGGCGGCAAAAGAAATGTGGTATCATTTGTTTACACTGATGCGGAGGCGTCAAGGATGAAAAAGGGCGGTTATATCGCGTTGGGCGTGCTGGGCGCCATTCTCTTGTCGGCCATTGTGCTCCAGGTAAAAATTATCCCGCTGGAAAACGGGGAAAAAGAGGTTGCCCCTGTTTGATGCGGAGGCCGGGGGATCGGTGAACGCGGATCTGACGGAGGCGCTGGCTCAGCGCTATGGCCAGGAGGGGGAGGCGGTGGAACAGCCTGGCTCCGTCTGGCGGGGGGAGGCCGCCGTGATCCGCGACACGTCCACCTATGAGACCGAGTACCTGGGGCGGGCTTTTGCCGGCGGCGACTACGTGCGGTGCACGGTGACCACCGTGCGGACCGTGGTATCCCCGGACGGGGGCGAGACGCTGGCGGCTACTACGCGGACGTGCACATATACCGGCTATGACGACGGCAGGGCGGGCAGCAGGGAGCGGGCCAGGGTCCTGTGGGGGACGCTGGAGGAGGAGTACGCCGACGGCGAGGCGTATTTTAACGGGACGCCGGAAACTGCCCCTTGACAATCCCCCCGCCGCCACGGTATAATACTTCCCAAGCAAAAGGCGTGGATGGGAACAAGACGCGGCCCATCCCCCGCTCAGAGAGCCG
Source organism: uncultured Oscillospiraceae bacterium (assembly GCA_910584835.1). GTDB lineage: Bacteria > Bacillota > Clostridia > Oscillospirales > Oscillospiraceae > Enterenecus. The sequence goes on from CAJUEG010000070.1 coordinate 12,524, forward strand.
GTGGATGGTGCGAACCGGCGCGGGGAGCCGCGTGGATACTGGCCCCGGAGCCGCCAATCTGAACCATGAGTAGGATTGGACGGGAGACCCCGTTACAGGTCATGGCCTTGCTGGAGGCCAGGAGCGCGCACTGGGTGACCGTGCGCGGAATTAGGGTGGTACCGCGGAATAGAAGCGCGAAGCCGTGCGTTGTGAGCAGGCGCAGCGTGACAGGATTATTTCGCCCCTGACGTCATTGTCGGGGGCGTTTTCTTTATCCCCCGGAAAATCCAAAGGAGGAAGCAGCCATGAATTTGAAGCCCGGATTTGAGAAGTACATTCCCTTCACCCCCCAGCCCATCGAGGGCCGCACCTGGCCGGATCGTACCATCACCAAGGCCCCGGTGTGGTGCTCGGTGGACCTGCGGGACGGCAACCAGGCCCTCATTGATCCCATGAACCTGAAGGAAAAGCTGGAGTTTTTCCACACCCTCGTCGATATCGGCGTGAAGGAGATCGAGATCGGTTTCCCCTCCGCTTCGGAGACAGAGTACGAGATCTGCCGGGAGCTCATCGAGGGGGGCCACATCCCGGACGACGTGACCATCCAGGTGCTGGTCCAGGCCCGGGAGCACCTCATCAAAAAGACCTTTGAGGCCATCCGGGGCGCCAAAAACGTCATTCTGCACTTCTATAACTCCACCTCCACCCTCCAGCGGAAGGTGGTGTTCCACATGGACACCGACGGCATCACCAAAATCGCCACCGACGCTGCGGACCTCATCTACCAGATGGCCCAGCCGGTGATCGCCTCCGGTATGAATCTCCGCTATGAATACTCCCCGGAGTCGTTCATGGGGACGGAGATGGACTACGCCGTGGAGATCTGCGCGGCGGTGCTGGACCACCTCCACGCCACTGAGGAGAACAAGGTGATCCTCAACCTGCCCACCACCGTGGAGAACTGCCTGCCCAACCAGTTTGCCGACATGATGGAGTACTTCATCCGCAAGCTCCCCGGCCGGGAGCGGGCGGTTATCTCCCTCCACCCCCACAACGACCGGGGCACCGGCGTGGCCACCACCGAGCTGGGCCTGCTGGCGGGGGCCGAGCGGGTGGAGGCCACCCTCTTCGGCAACGGCGAGCGCACCGGCAACGTGGACATGGTCACCCTGGCCATGAACATGT
>CAJUEG010000071.1 GCA_910584835.1 uncultured Oscillospiraceae bacterium
CACTCCCAGGAGGAGGCGGTGGCCCGGGACTACATCGAGAGCGGCCAGGCGGACGCCGTGGTGGTGGTGTGCGACGCCACCTGCCTGGAGCGCAACCTGATCCTGGTGCTCCAGGTGCTGGAGCTGACGGGGAAGGTGCTGGTGTGCGTCAACCTGCTGGACGAGGCCGAGCGGCTGGGGGTGGAGGTGGACCTGCCCGCCCTGTCCCGGCGGCTGGGCGTGCCCGTGGTGGGTACCGCCGCCGGGCGGCAGAAGGGGCTGGATGAACTGAAGGCCGCCATCGCCCGGCTGGTGGTGGAGGACGCCCCCGCCGCCTCCCGGCGGGAACCTGGGGAACGGGTCACCCTGGCCGAGCGGTACGCCGCCCAGGTGGTGCGGGGAGAGCGGGCGGACCGCCTGCGCCGCCAGCGGCGGCTGGACCGCCTGCTCACCTCCAAGAGCACCGGCATCCCCCTGATGCTGCTGCTGTTCGGGCTGGTGGTGTGGCTGACGGTGGCGGGGGCCAACGGCCCCTCGGCCCTGCTTACCGCCCTGTTCGCCCGGCTGGGGGAGGCGCTGGAGGGCTGGATGGCCCCGGCCCCGGCCTGGCTGTCCGGCGTTGTGCTGGACGGGGTGTACCGGGTCACCGCCTGGGTGGTGGCGGTGATGCTGCCTCCCATGGCCATTTTCTTCCCCCTGTTTACCCTGCTGGAGGACCTGGGATACCTGCCCCGGGTGGCCTTTGTGATGGACCACGCCTTCCAGAAATGCCGGGCCTGCGGGAAGCAGTGCCTGACCATGTGCATGGCGGATATGAGTTTGCGCGCGGGCGCTTCCGGGGCAGCCGGCAGGATGGGGAAAGCGCCCAGGCGCAAGGGGGCAGCGGGCCGCTACAGCCGCCAGCGGATGGTCACCGCCTCCCCGTCCACCTCCACCCGCTCCACCAGGGAGGCGGCCAGCGCCCGGCGGCTGTCCATACCTCCGGCGGCAAAGCCCGCCCAGAAGCGCCGGGCGGCGGCGTCCGGCCCCTCCGGGGGCGGGGCGGGGGAGGGCGCGTCCAGCTGGGCCCGGAGCCGGTCCCTCTCGGTACGCAGCGCGGCGGCCCGCCGCTCCACCTCCTCCCTGGGCAGGGAGCCCACCTGGTAGAGCTCGATGAGCCTGCCGGTCTGGGCGTCGATCTCGCCCAGCCGTTTTTGGAGGGCGGCGGGACCGCTCCCGGGCGCCGGCGGGACGTCCGCCGGGCGGAGAACGTCCCACAAAAGCGCAGGCCGGAGGAGCGCCTCCAGCTGCCGCAGAACCACCGCGTCCAGCTCCTCAATGGGCCAGCTGCGGTTTTTACAGCTTGGGTCCCGGACAAATTTCGGGGAGCACTTGGAGCGGGAGTAGCAGCGGTAGCAGCCGTGCCCGGCGCTGTAGCGCGCGCCGCACCGGGCGCACCAGACCAGCCCGCTCAAAAAGTACCCCGCCCGGAAGGGGGACCTCTGGGGGGCGGTCTTGGCTGCCTCCCGCCGGGAGCCGGGCCCCAGCAGCCGGGCGGCGGCCTGAAAGTCCTGGGCGCTGACCAGGGGCTGGTGGAGGCCGTCGTAATCCTGTTTGCGGAAGTGGACCTTGCCGGTGTAGACGGTGTTTTTCAGCACGCCCAGCACCTTGGCGGGGGTCCAGCCGGCGGCGTAGCGGGCGGACAGCTCCCGGCTGACGGCGTTGACCGATTTTCCCGCCAGGAACAGGGCGAAGGCCTCCCGCACCTGGATGGCCTCGTACTCGTTCACCTGCAAGAGCCCGTCCCGGTAGTCGTACCCGGTGGGGGGGCGGGAGCCGCCGTGGTAGTACCCCGCCCGGCTGCGGCCGATACGGCCCATGGTGAAGCGCTCGGTGATCTGGTCCTTCTCCAGCTGGGCGAACACGGACAGAATGCCGATCATGGCCCGGCCAAAGGGGGTGGAGGTGTCGAAGTTCTCGCTGATGGACACGAAGTCAACGCCATGGGCCAGCAGCTCGTCCTCAATGAGGGTCATGGTGTCCTTCTGGGAGCGGGAGAGCCGGTCCAGCTTGCAGACCACCACGGCGTCCACGCCCCCCCGCCGGATGTGGGAGAGCATCCGCTGCAGGGCGGGGCGGTCGGTATTGCCGCCGGAGTAGCCGCCGTCCACATACAGCTCCCCCAGCGCCCAGCCCTTGGCGGCGCAGAACGCCCGCAGCCGCCCGGCCTGCTCCTCGATGGAGTAGTTTTCCAGCTGGTTTTCGGTGGACACCCGGGCATAGCCCGCCACCGTCATAGGCCGCGCCTCCATAGAGCTCCCTCCCGCATCGGAATATGAGAGGGGAGAACGGCGGCGGGCCGTTCTCCCCTGCTGCTCCCGCGGGGCGCGCCCGGCGGGGATCTCTTTGGCTGGCTGGCCGGCGGCCCCTCACTCCACGGCGGGGAGGCTGGCCGGGTCAAAGGTCATGGACACCGCGTTCTCATCGTCGCCCATAAATTCAAAGACCTCGAACTCCACGGGGGAGCCGCTGTCCGAAATCAGGTAGGCGCGCTGGACGTCGGTGGAGGCGCCGGGGCGCACGTCCCGCAGGGCGGTGCCGGCGGAGTACTGGGGGTTGGTGGACAAAATGGTGGCGGAATCCAGCTGGACTCCGTCCTGGAAGGCCCGTTCGATAAAGACGGTCAGGGCGTTGGTGGTCTCTTGGCTGTTGTTGGTCCAGGAGTAGGTGATGAGGATGGCCGGACTCCCGCCGTAATCGGCGGTGAGGACGGCGCTCTTGATCTCCACGAAGTAGTCGCCCAGATCGCCGGAGGGCCCGGCGGAAGGGGCGGCGGTAGGCTGGACGCTGGGGGAAGGCTCCTCCGACGCCGCGGCGCTGGGGGAGGGAGAGGGCCCGGACTCCAGGTCACCGCCGGCGAGCAGCAGGCCCCGGACGGAGAAAAAGACGATCAGGCCGAAGGCGGCCAGGCCCACAAGGGTGAGCACAACGGTCAGGACGGTCTGCCCCGCGGGGGGACCGTCGTCAATGCCGGGGGGTTTGATCGGTTCCCGGTTGAGGAAGGCGGTGACCAGCTGCTTGAGGTAGCTCTTGGCCTCCTTTTCGGGCAGGGAGTCGATGGCGGCCTCCCGCTTTTTCTGGTTGGGCTCCATGACCACGGCGCGCAGGGTGGGGGGGCCGGAGGGAGGGACATGGGTGGAGTAGTCCTCGTAAATATTGTCGTCCTGATTGTAGGCCACCACGAAGTCCACCAGGGCCAGCACGGCGCACAGGAAGCACCACAGCGCCCAGATCATCAAATCGGCGTAGCGGCCCGACATGGTGAAGCCCACCAGCGCGCCCAAACCGTACAGGGTGATCATGGCGATGTCGGCGCCCAGGCTGCCGCCGCTGGTGACGATGGAGATGATGCCGCCGGCCAGCAGCGTGGCGGCCACCACCAGCCCGGCGCCGCCGGAGGGGGCGTTCCCGGCCAAAAGGTTCAGCGCCCCGCCCCAAAAGGCCTGGCAGACAACGAACAGGCTCAGGGCGGTGGACAGCACGCCGGAGCTGATTTTCCAAATTCTCAACGCGGATTCCTTCTTTCTGTCTTGGACGGACTGCGGCGGCCGGAGGATAGGCCGGCTTGCCGGGAGCGGTCAGGACCGCGCAGAACCATCATAGCATGGACGGCCGTTTTTTGCAACCATTTTCGGACGGCATGGGAGGGCGCGGCGGCGCATACCCATGGACAGGGGGGATGGGCATGGACAGGGACAGACGGGAGGGCGCGGCGGTGCGGAACATTCTGGCGGACGGCTCCGAGCGGGAGGATATGAGCGGCTGCGCGGAGGGGGCGGACCGGCTGCCCGATCTGGCCAGGCGGCTGATCGTCCATTTCGCGCAGCTGGCCGGGGAGGCGGAGAACAGGGAGGCGGAGAACAGGGAGGCGGAGAACAGAGGACCGGAGGGCGGATAGCCCTCCGGTCCCTCTCTTGCCGCCGGGAGCAAAATCATATAGTCTATATGCATGTCGATGGGCTGTAATGCCTGCGGGGTCACCGGCTGCCGCATCATTGACAGCCCCCGGGAGCGGCTCATCGCCATCCTGACCGCATCCCTGGTGCCCTGCAACGGCAAATTCCCCACCCTCATCGCCCTCATCACCATCTTTTTTGTGGGGGGCCGGACCGGGGTGCTGGCCTCGCTGGAGGGGGCCGCGCTGCTGCTGGCCACGCTGGTGCTGGGGGTGGCGGGGACGCTGGGCTGCTCCCGGCTGCTGTCGGCCACGGTGCTCCAGGGCATGCCGTCCTCCTTTGCCCTGGAGCTGCCCCCCTTCCGCAGGCCGCGGGTGGGGGAGGTGATCGTCCGCTCGGTGCTGGACCGCACCCTGTTTGTGCTGGGCCGGGCGGTGGCGGTGGCCGCCCCGGCGGGGGCGGTGATCTGGCTGATGGCCAACGTCACGGCGGGGGACGCCTCCCTGCTGGCCCACTGCACCGGTTTTCTGGACCCCTTTGCCCGGTGGTTCGGTCTGGACGGGGTAATCCTCATGGCCTTCATCCTGGGCTGGCCCGCCAACGAGATCGTCCTGCCGGTGATGCTCATGGCCTACCTGTCCGCGGGCAGCCTGGTGGAGTTTGACAGCCTGGCCGCCCTGGGCCAGCTGCTCGCCCAGCAGGGCTGGACCTGGCTGACGGCGGTGTGCGCCATGCTGTTTTCCCTGTTCCACTGGCCCTGCTCCACCACCTGCCTCACCGTCTACAAGGAGACGGGAAGCGTGAAGTGGACGGCGCTGGCCATCGCCCTGCCCACGGCGCTGGGGCTGGGGCTGTGCTTTGCGGTGACGGCGGCGGCGCGGCTGCTGGGGCTGGCCTGAACGGCGCTTAGGGGGCCGGTGATGGAATCACCGGCCCCCTAAAAAGGTATTGACAATGGTATGACTTCGTACTATAATGCCAGGTACGATTTCGTACGATTGACGGAGGTGCGGTATGGGCAATCGTTCAAAAGAGCTGAGGCGGTTCAACTACCTGATGGGGGAGACCGACGCGGCCTATCACGAGGCGGCGCTGCGGCTGGGGCTGTCGGACAGCGCGATGCGGATTTTATATGCGGTGTGCGACCGCGGCAGCGGTTTTCGCTGCTCCCTGCGGGACGTGTGCCGCAGCAGCGGGCTGAGCAAGCAGACGGTCAATTCCGCCCTGCGCAAGCTGGAGGGAGAGGGGCTGGCCTTTGTGGAGCCCGTGGGGGCGAAGAGCAAGGACGTGTGCCTGACCGAGGCGGGCAGGGCGCTGGCGGAGCGCACCGCCCTGCGGCTCATTGCGGTGGAAAACGCCATCTTTGACGGCTGGCCGGCGCAGGAAGTGGAGCAGTACCTGGCGCTGACGGAGAAATACCTGACCGCCTTTCGCAGCGAAATCAAAAACCTGCACATACACACAGAATAGGAGTTCAAAAGAAGGCTATGATACAGTTATCCGATCACTTTGATTACAAGCGCCTGCTGCGCTTTACCTTTCCGTCCATCGTCATGCTGGTATTCGCCTCCATCTACGGGGTGGTGGATGGGTTTTTCGTGTCCAATTTCGCCGGGAAGACCCCCTTCGCGGCGGTAAACTTCATCATGCCTGTGCTGATCATCCTGGGCTGCGCCGGGTTCATGTTCGGCACCGGCGGCAGCGCCCTCATCGCCAAGACCCTGGGGGAGGGGAATAAGAAGCGGGCCAACGAGGTGTTCTCCCTGCTGGTCTATGCTGCGGCCGGGAGCGGCGTGGTGCTGGCGGCGGCGGGGTTTGCGCTCATGCCCGCCATTGCCGCCGGGCTGGGGGCGCAGGGGCAGCTTTTGGAGGACAGCGTGACCTACGGGCGGATCATCCTGCTGGCCCTGCCTTTTTACATCCTCCAGATGGAGTTCCAGTGCCTGTTCGTCACGGCGGAAAAGCCCAAGCTGGGGCTGGCCGTCACGGTGGCGGCGGGGGTGACGAATATGGTGCTGGACGCGCTGTTTGTGGGGGCCTTCCGCTGGGGGCTGGAGGGCGCGGCGGCGGCCACCACTATCAGCCAGCTGGTGGGCGGCGCGATCCCGCTGGCCTACTTTGGCCGGGAGAATTCCAGCCTGCTGCGGCTGGGGCGCTGCCGGCTTGACGGCGGGGCGCTGCTCAAGGCCTGCACCAACGGCGCCTCCGAGCTGATGAGCAATATCTCCGCGTCGGTGGTGTCCATGCTCTATAATGCCCAGCTCATGGCCAAGGCGGGGGAGGACGGCGTGGCCGCCTACGGGGTTCTGATGTACGTGAGCATGATTTTCCAGGCCATTTTCATTGGCTACTCCGTGGGGGTGGCGCCGGTGGTGGGCTACCACTATGGCGCCGGCGGCCGGGAGGAGCTCAAGGGCCTTTTGCGGCGCAGCGCGGTGCTCATCGGCAGCTTCTCCGTCGTGATGTGCCTGGCGGGGGAGGGGCTGGGCAGGCCGCTGGCCGTCCTCTTTGTGGGGTACGACCAGGGGCTGCTGGACATGACCGCCCACGCCTTTTCCATTTTCTCCATCTCCTTCCTGTTCTCCGGGCTGGCCATCTTCGGCTCCTCCTTTTTCACCGCCCTCAACGACGGGCTGACCTCCGCCCTGATCTCCTTTCTGCGCACCCTGGTGTTTCAATGCGCCGCGGTTGTCCTGTTCTCCTGTCTGTGGGGGCTGGACGGCATCTGGTGGTCCATCGTGGCGGCGGAGGTGATGGCGGTGGCGGTGACGCTGGCCTTTCTGGCGGGGAAGCGGAAAAAGTACGGTTATCTCTGAGGCGGCCGTTCTCCGCTTGCAATTCCAGGCGGCGTCTGGTATAATCGTCCCGGTTCTACCCCCTGCATTGGTTGGGAATCCGTGCAATTAACCGCAAATGGGAGGTTTTGGTATGTCCATCAAAATCACCGCCACCAGCACCTGTGACCTGCCCGCCGGGCTGCTGGAGCGCTATCAGATCACTATGGTCCCCCTGTACGTCTCTTTCGGCGGGGGCACCTACCGGGACGGCGTGGACGCCGCCCCCGAGGATATCTTCCGGCACGTGGAGGGAGGCGGGCAGCTGCCCTCCACCTCCGCCGTCAACATCGCCGACTACCAGGAGCTGTTTGCCCAGCTCTCGCCCCGGTACGACAGCGTGCTCCACATCACCATCGGCAGCGAGTTCTCCTGCTGCTACCAGAACGCCCTGGTGGCGGCGGAGGACTACCCCAACGTATATGTGGTGGACTCCCGCAACCTGACCACCGGCCAGGGATTGCTGGCCCTCAAGGCGGCGGAGGCCGCCCAGCGGGGGGACGGCATCGAGGATATTTTGAAGATGCTGGACGGCATGATCAGCCGGGTGGACACCACCTTTGTGGTGGACAAGCTGGACTACCTGGCCAAGGGCGGCCGGTGCTCGTCGGTGGTGGCCCTGGGGGCCAACCTGCTGAAGCTGAAGCCCTGCATCGTGCTGTCCGACGGCAGGATGACGGTGGGCAAAAAGTACCGGGGGGCCTTTGACAAGGTGCTGCCCGACTATGTGCTGGATCAGCTGTCCGGCAAGGACGTGGACCTGGACCGGGTGATCGTCACCTATACCCGCTGCGACCCCGGCATCCCGGAGAATGTGTGCGACATGGTGCGCCAGTTCGGCTTCCGGGAGGTGATTACCGCCGTGGCGGGCTGCACCATCTCGTGCCACTGCGGCCCCAACACCCTGGGGGTCATATTCCTGCGCAGGTGACGGGACGTCCGGCCCGGAGCCCTGCGGCGTCAGTTTATCGAAAAAGCCCGCCGCCGTGTCAACGGCAGCGGGCTTTTTGCTTTAGCCGGCGTTTGCGGCCAGCAGGTCAAGGGCAGCCTGGAGCTGTACGTCGTCCTCGCCGCCCAGGACTGCGCCCTCGGGGAGGGACAGCTCCGCGTCGGGGGTGAGGCCCTCGCCAATGAGGGAGTGGCCGCTGCCGGTGCAGTAGGCGGCGGTGGACAGCCCCACCCCGCCGCCATTGATGAGGGGGAAGGTGATCTGGGAGTAGCCCTTGCCGGAGGTGAGCTCCCCTGCGATGGGGGCGCCCGCGCTCTCCCGGAGCTGGGCGGCCAGCAGCTCGGCGGCGGAATAGCTGTCCTTGTTCACCAGAACCGCCATGGGCAGGTCCACGCAGCCGGCGTCCGACCGGGTCACCGACTCAAACCACCACCGGGGCTTATGGGTGAACACCGGCCCCTCGGGCAGCAGGTAGTCCAAGATCCGCTCCAGCTCCACGATGTACCCGCCGGGATTGCCGCGCACGTCCACCACCAGGGCCTGGGCGCCCTGCTCCACCAGGGCGTCCACCTCCTGCTGGAAGCTGCCGGCGGAGCCGGAATAGAAGTTGTCCAGCTTCACATAGCCCACGTTTCCCTCCAGCATTTTCCCGCTGGCAGAGGGGCTGTGGACGGTGGCGCGGGTGCACACGGCCTCCCGGGCGGCCCCATCCGGGCCGAGCAGGGTCAGGGTGACCTTAGTGCCGGACTCCCCGCGGATGAGGTCGGAACCCTCCTCCCGGGCGTCCCCGGCGATGGACCGGCCGTCCACGGCGGTGATGACGTCGCCGGGGAGCACCCCCGCCTTGTCCGCGGGGCCGTCCCGGATCACCGACTGGACCAGAAGGCCCTCCTCCCGCTCATAGGTGACGGTGATACCCACCCCCACGTAGTTGTTGGCCCGGCGCTCGTTGGTGGCCTGGTAGCGCTCCCGGTCCAGGTAATAGGACCAGCGGTCGCCCAGGCCGTCCACAAAGGCGTCCAGACCCGCGTCCACGGCCCGGCCCAGATCGGCATCCGCCTCCACAAAGGCGAACCGGGCCAGCAGATAGGTCTGCACCAGGGCAAGGCCGCTCTTTCCCAGCAGCAGGCACCACACCCCGGCGGAAACAGCCAGGGTGAGCACCACCGTGATGAGAATCTTGACCCAGCCCGCCAGCCGCCAGCCGTGCCGTCTGCGGGTGTATACCGTTTGCTCTTCCATGATTCAAAACCTCCCTGCCGAAAATAGGACAGGGACGCGGGTTTTCCCCGCGCCCCTGGGTTTATGCTTTTGGACCGGGGTCCCCCGCAGAGGGGATTTGGCCCCGCGTCAGCCGCCGCTGATCTTAGCCCCGCCGGGGGAGGTGAAGGTCATGCCGGGGTAGAGGCGCAGCACGTCGTTGCGCACGCCGTTCACCCGCAGCTCGAAGTGGAGGTGGTTGCCGGTGGAGCGGCCCGTGGAGCCCACGTAGCCGATGATCTGGCCCTTCTGCACGGTCTGGCCCTCCCGGACGATAGGTACCTGATTCTGATGGGCATACAGGGTGGCGTAGCCGCTGCCGTGGCTGATGATGCAGTAGTAGCCGTAGGAGGAGGCATACCTGTTTTGGTTCACCGTGGTGACCACCCCGTCCTTGGCGGCGTAGATGGGGGTGCCGCCGGGGGCGGGTATGTCGGTGCCGGTGTGGTTGTCCCGCTTGCCGGTGAAGGGATCGGCCCGGTTGCCGAAGAGAGAGGAGATCTTATACCGCCCCGGCAGAGGCCAGTACCAGTCGCCGCTGGTCATGTTCACGTTGTTCTGGGCGGCCAGGGCGGCCAGCTGGGCGGCGTATTTCGCCTCGGCGTCCTTCAGCTCCTTGTTGATCTTGGCTTCGCTGTCCGCCAGCTCCTTGGCCTCGGCGGCGTACTCGCTCTCCGAGGCGGCAATCTGGCTGAGCAGGGTCTGGGCCTGGGCGCGCTGGTCCTCCAGCTCCAGCTTTTTGTTCTCCAGCTCCTGCTGCACCTCGGCCTGGTCCGCCCGGTCCGCGGCCAGGTCATCCCGGGCGGCGCCCAGCTGGGCCTGGGTGGCGTTGAGCTGGTCGATGATGCGGTTGGAGTAGTCCATGATGTCGGTGATGAGCATGGCGTAGTCCAGCATCTCGGAGAAGCTGGACGCCTCAAACAGGATGGACAGGTAGGATGTGCTCCCTGTCTCCTCCATCCACCGCACCTGGCGGTAGAACTCCTGGTACTGCTCCTCCTCCTGCTGCTCCAGCGCCCTGATCTCCTCCTCCTTCTGCCCGATCTGGAGGTCGTACTGGTCCAGCAGGGCCTGGCTGGCGTTGATCTCCTCCTCGGTGAGCACCACCTGCCCCTGGATCAGCTCCACCTGCTCCTTGGCCTTGGACAGGTCGCTGCGGATGGAGGCCAGCTTCTCCTGGACCTCCTTCTTCTGGGCCTGGATGTCGCTCAGGTCGTCCTTGATGTTTTGGATGTCCTGTTTGGTGACGTCGGCGTAGGCGATGACGGCCAGGGCGGACGCCACCAGGGACAAAAGCAGCACCGCCGCCAGCACGATGACGATGATGCGCTGGGTCTTTTTTTTCATAGCGGCCTCCTCATGGGCGGATCAGACGTGAAGGAACTTGCGGATGGCGAAGCTGGAGCCCAGCGCGCCGATGATGGAACCGGCCAGCAGGAACACCCGGAGCACCTGGCCCCAGATATCCCGGAAGTCCAGCAGGGTGAACAGGGCGGTGGCCCCGCTCTCCGCCAGCGCCTTGCTGACGGCGGCGTACACCCCCCACTGGAGGAAGAAGGCGGATACCGCCCCCATGAGGCCCAGGATCAGCCCCTCCACGATGAAGGGCCAGCGGATGAAGCCGTCGGTGGCGCCGCACATCTTCATGATGGCGATCTCCTCCCGGCGGGAGAAGGCGGCCAGCCTGGTGGTGTTGGAGATGATGAACAGCGACACCGCCGCCAGGATGCCGATGAGCACATAGGCCAGGGCGGTGACGGCGTTGCGCACGGTGACAAAGCCCTCGGCCACCTTGCTCTCCGCCCGGTAGTTGGCCACCCCGGGCAGGGCCCGCACCGCGTCCACCGTCTCGGTGAACCGCTCCAGATCGGCCACGTGGACGGACAGCCGGTCCCGGATCACCCCGTCGGGCAGGCTGGCGTACAGCCCCTGGTGCTCCCGGCCCTCCAGGAACTTGGCCTTGGCCTCGTCCGCGGAGATGAAGTCCACCTGGGCCACGTTGTCCACCTGGCGCACCCGCTCCATGAGCTGCTGGATCTGCTGCTGGGAGAAGGACTCGTCCACGTAGACCAGGAACTCGTTTTCCTCCTCCAGCTGCTTGAGCTGTTTGTCCACATTGACGGCCAGCAGGGAGAAGGAGCCCATAATGATGAGGCAGGCCACGATCATGCACACCGCGGCGAAAGACATCAGGCCGTGGGAGAAGATGCTCACAAAGCCCTCTTTGATGAAATAGCCCAAGTTGAATTTTCTCATGCTCTGTAGTAGCCTCCCTGACCGTCCCGTATCATCTCGCCGTCCTTGATGGCCACCACCCGCTTGGAAAAGCGGTTGACCAGATCCCGCTCGTGGGTGACCACCAGCATGGTGGTGCCCATGGTGTTGATCCGCTCCAGCAGGGTCATGATCTCCAAAGAGCGCCGGGGGTCCAGGTTGCCGGTGGGCTCGTCGGCGATGATCATGCTGGGGTTGTTCACCAGCGCCCTGGCGATGGCCACCCGCTGCTGCTCGCCGCCGCTCATCTCGTTGGGAAAGGCGTCCTCCTTGCCGTCCAGGCCCACCAGCTCCAGCACGTAGGGGATGCGCTTGCGCATCTCCCGGCCGCTGGCCCCCACGGTGCGCATGGCGAACTCCAGGTTGCCCTGCACCGTCTTTTTCTCAATGAGCCGGAAGTCCTGGAAAATGACGCCCAGGGTGCGCCGCATGTGGGGAATCTGCCAGCGGCGGATGTTGTTCAGGTTATAGCCGTTGACGATGACCCGGCCGTGAGAGGCGGTGACCTCCGCGGTAAGCAGCTTGACGATGGTGGACTTGCCCGAGCCGGACGGGCCCACCAGGAATACGAATTCCCCGTCCTCAATGCGCAGGTTGATCCCCCGCAGGGCCTTGGTGCCGTTGTCATATTCTTTATGTACGTCGATCAATCGTATCATGGGCCCGCATCTCCATGTCATAGTCAAGGGTCTCGCCCATCTCTGCGCGGACGGAATCATCTTTATATTATATCGGTTTCCCCCAGGCATGTCAACCGGCAAGGGAGGCTTTCCAAAAATACCCGGGCGGCGGGGAGGGAATGTTTGGGCCGGGGGGCGCATAGGTGTGGGTGAGGTGATGGGTATGGTGGGCCGGCTGGTGCTGGCAGAGGGAAAGGGCCGCCTCCGGCTGTCGGAGGACAGGCTGGGGCCGCTCACGGCGGTGCGGGCGGCGGTATACGCGCCGGAGGGGCTGGCCCCCTGGCGGCTGCGGCGGAGGCTGGCCCGGGCGGAGCGGGCGCTGGTGCGGGCCGGGGCGGGGCGGGTGGTGCTGAGCGCGGACTTCCCCTACCGGGACCGGCTCACCCTGCTGCGCCCGGTGGACCCGCTGCCCTTTTGGCGGGGGTGCGCCGACGTGCTGGCCCTGGGGGCGCTGGAGGCGGAGGGCGTCCCACCCGCCCGGGGGCGGGTGGCCCTGTCCGCCCCCCGGCTGTGCCCCGAGCTGGAGGGGGCGGCGGAGCGGCTGTGCCCCCGGGTGCGGGGCCTGCTCATCGACGCCCCGGAGGGTGAGGACTACGCCCGGTACCTCCAGGCAAAGTTCGGCCTGCCGGTGACGCCGCCGGCGGCGGGGGCGGACGTGACGGCGGCCTTTGGCCCCGGTGGGGGCCGCTGGGGGCGGAGCGTGGAGCTGTACGAGGGCGGCTCGCTGAACGGGCTGGAGCTGGGGGCCGACGGGGTAGAGCTGCCCCCGGACTGCGCCGGACAGGTGCTGGCCCTGCTGTGGGAGCGGGGGGAGGTGGGGCGGGAGGCGCTGCGGGCGCGCCGGGCATAGACGGGGCCTACCCCTTCATAAAGGCGTCGATGCGGCTCAAAATTGTGGGATCATCCTGGTAGGAAAAGTCCGTGGCGTCCACCGCCAGGGTTTTTCCGGGCACCCGCTCCGAGCGAATGAATTCCGCCGCCTTTATAAATGCGTCCTTCTCATGCAGCGCGGCGGCCAGATGGGCGGGATGGCGGTTTTCGTGATTCATGCGGTGCAGGTACCTCTGGTGTAAGACGTCCGGGTCCCCCCGCAGCAGGATGGTCAGCACGTCATACCGGCTATTTCCGGCGGCGGAGTGGAGGGCCTCCAGTTCATGGGAGTGAAAATTCGCCTCCAGGATCATATCGGCGCCCGTGGGCGCGGTCTGGGAAAAAATGTGGCACATCATGTCTACGGCAGCGTAGGAGAGGGTTTTGTTTTCCTCGCGGGTGTGAAAACCGATCCGGTCGCTCAGAACCTCTTTTACAGCGTCCTTTTGAAATGCGGCGGCTCCGTATCTCGCGGACAATAGTTTGGAGAACGTGGATTTGCCGGCGGCGATATCGCCTG
>CAJUEG010000072.1 GCA_910584835.1 uncultured Oscillospiraceae bacterium
GGGACACCTGGCTGAGCACGCCGGCGGCGTTCTCCACCAGCACCGACAGGGTGTGGCGCTTGATGGTAGTTGTCATGGCTTCTCTCCCTCCTTAATGAAGCAGGAAATCGGTGACAGGAGTGCCGCCGCTGACCATGGGATGGACCATGGCGTCGATGTCGATGGCACAGTCGATGACGCAGCCGCAGCCCGCCTCCAGCGCCTGGCGGAAGGCCGCCTCGAACTCCGCCTGGTTTTTGGCCCGGAAGCCGCGCAGGCCGTAGGCCTCCGCCAGCTTCACAAAGTCCGGGCCCCGGTCCAGGGTGGTCTGGGAGAACCGCTTGTCATAGATCAGGTTCTGCCACTGGCGGACCATGCCCAGGGTGCGGTTGTCAAAGATGACGGTGATGATGGGGATGTGGTAGTGCTCCACGGTGGCCAGCTCGTGGCAGTTCATGCGGAAGCAGCCGTCCCCGGTGCAGTGGACCACTACCTTATCCGGGTTGCCCACCTTGGCCCCCATGGCGGCGCCCAGGCCGAAGCCCATGGTGCCGAAGCCGCCGCTGGTGAGCAGCTGGCCGGGCCGGGAGAAGTGGTAATATTGGCAGGACCACATCTGGTGCTGGCCCACGTCGGTGGCGATGATGGCGTCGCCGTCTGTCAGGTCGGAGATGGTCTCCAGAATCTCATGGGCGTGGAGGATGTCGTCCTTTTTCAGCGGAAGCTCCTTGCGGGCGAACACCTGGGCCTTCCAGGCGGTGTAGTCGTGCTGGGGCAGCTTCTCGTTGAGCAGCTCCAGCACCCGCCGGGCGTCGCCGATGATGTGGTGGCAGGTTTGCACATTCTTGTCGATTTCCGCCCGGTCAATGTCGATGTGGACGATTTTGGCGTTTTTGGCAAAGGAGGGGGGATCGGTGGCCACCCGGTCGGAGAACCGGCAGCCGATGGCGATGAGCAGGTCGCACTCGGCGGTGGCCATGTTGGAGGCGTGGGAGCCGTGCATGCCCACCATGCCGGTGAACAGGGGGTGGCTGCCGGGGCAGGCCCCGCCGCCCATGATGGTGGACCCCACCGGGGCGTCCAGCGTCTCAATGAACCTGCGGAACTCGGGCACCGCGCCCTTGGAGCGGATGACGCCGCCCCCCACCAGCACCATGGGCCGCTGGGACTGGGAGATGAGCTCCAGCAGCTTGTCGATGTCCCCCCGGTTGGGCTCGGGGTTTTTCAGGTCCCGGTTGGACCGGCGCAGCAGGGTGGCCAGCCGCCCGTGGTTGGGGTGCTCATGGACGGGCATGTACTGGTACTCGCCCTCAATGGCGGTGACGTTTTTGGCGATGTCCACCAGCACCGGGCCGGGCCGGCCGGACCGGGCGATGGCAAAAGCCTCCCGGATCACGTCGGCCAGTTCGTTCACGTCCTTCACCAGGAAATTGCACTTGGTGATGGGCATGGTGATGCCGGTAATATCCACCTCCTGGAAGGAGTCCTTGCCGATGAGGTTCTCGCTGACGTTGCAGGTGATGAACACCACCGGGGAGGAGTCGTAGTAGGCGGTGGCGATGCCGGTGACCAGGTTGGTGGCCCCGGGGCCGGAGGTGGCGAAGCACACCCCCACCTTGCCGGTGGAGCGGGCGTATCCGTCGGCGGCGTGGGAGGCGCCCTGCTCGTGGGCGGTGAGGTAGTGGTGAATTTTCTGGTTGTAGCCGTGGAGCTCAAACTCGTCGTAGATGTTCAAAATGGTACCGCCGGGATAGCCGAACACGGTGTCTACGCCCTGCTCCAGCAGGCACTCCATCACGATCTGGGACCCTCGCATCAACATGTTGGGAACCTCCTTATGGCAAATGAAAAAGAGCACAGCCCGTCCAAAACTAGGACGAAGCCACGCTCCGCGGTACCACCTAAATTTCCCCGGCTGGGGACGCTCAAGGCCCGGTAACGGCGGGCTGCCGTCCCGGCCTACTGGACTTGCCCGTTCAGCCGGACTGCTCACAGGTGACGTTCATCCGCCTCGCTCACGAAGGCTCGCACCGGCCGCCTTCTCTCTGGGCTTGCGCGCGGGGACTACTGGCCTGTTCATCGCATATTTCTGCGTATTGAGATTATAATAATGCTTTACGCCCGGTTTGTCAATGTAAAAAGTTTTGAGCCGGGCAAATTTCAACACTCAGCCAAAGTTCCGCTGGTTTTCGGCCCTGTTTTATGCTGTTTTTATCAAGAAACGGGAAGGGCTGAAGCCCCTCCCGTCTCTCTGGCGATGTTGTCACGCTGCGAAGCTTCCGCGCTTCTTAGTGGCAGCCGCAGCTGGTGCCGTGGTCGCCCAGCTTGAAGGACGCGCACTCGGTCTCGCCGCACTTGCACACGCTGTTCTGGCAGTGGCCCACCTGGATCTCGTTGAGGGTGCAGTGCTGGTCCTTGTGATAGGTGCAGCTGTTCACGGTGCACTTGATGCTGGGATTGGTCTGGTTCATCATGGTTGTTACCTCCTTGTATCCTACAAGTTGTTTCGAATACAAGGGGAAGTATGCCCCGGAGGAGAATGGGCTATTCAGGCTTTTCCTGGCTGGGCGCGGACTGGGCCGGGGCGCTGCCGCCCTGGGGCTGGGCGGCGGGTCTGCGCTGGAAGCGGGGGATAAAGCGGCGGGCAAAGCCGCCCTTTCCCCGGCCCTTCACATAGAAATAACCGATGACGGAGAAGACCACTGCGCCGATGAAGTTGACGAACAGGTCCTTCATGGTGTCGATGATGCCCACGTCCAGATAGCCGCCCAGTCCCAGGGGCATCTGCGTGCCGTCGTCCAGCACCAGGATCACGTCCTGAATGCCCTTGACGATAACGGCGGTGGTGCCGTGATTGGGGTCCAGGTTGACGGTGGAGATGGTGTTGATGACGGTGTCCTTCTGCATGTCAAAGAGGACGAACTGGTCCATGGCAAACTCAAAGAACTCCCACAGCACGCCGATGGTCATGGAGAAGCAGAAGGCGGTGACCGCCATAAAGAAGGGAGACAGGTGGAGGGACACCTTTTCCTCCCGGTTGAGTATGTCCACCAGGGCGAAGCCGATGGCGGCGCAGAGAAAACCGTTCATGGTGTGAAGCATGGTGTCCCAGCCGGGATAGCTGGTGTAATAGGACTGAATCTCGCCCAGAATCTCGGCGGCGTAGATGAACAGAAGGATGATGACCTCCAGCGTATCGGGTAGGTCGATGTGCAGCCGCCGCTCGAAGGCGGAGGGCAGCATAAACAGGACCAGGGTGAGCACGCACAGCAGCACATTTTCATAGTTCCGATTGAAAAATTGGGCCACCAGCATGAGCACCACCGACAGACGGAGGATGAAGTATACGGTGTAAACCAGCTTTTTGTTTTCAACGTGCCGCCATTCCTGACCTTTCAGTTTCTTTTTCCGGCGCTTTGGCATTTTGCGCTCCTTTCCTTTAACGGTCCGCCTGTCCTGTCAATCAAATGATGTCAGACCGGGCCCTCCGGCGCATAGTATGTACCTGGAGGTGAACAATATGGACTTGCGAAACAATCAGATCACACTGGGGGAGCTGTGGGACGACCCCAGAAGCCGGGCGGTGTTCCAAAAACGCATCCCCATGCTGGCCAAGCACCCGGTGCAGGGCGCGGCCCGGACGGTGACGCTGGAGCAGCTGAGGGACTTCATCACCGGCTGGGTGCCGGGGATGATGGTCAACGGGGTGATGTCCGACCTGAAAAAGCTGTGAACCGAGGTACATTGCTGTTCAAACAAGCATATCGGAAGCTGGACCCGCTGTCAATTGACGGCGGGTCCGGCTTATCCACGGATGCCTTTGCCGCGCTGCTCACGACGGCTCGGACGCTGTGAATCACGCCTCGCCTGTTCGCGACGCGCGGCTTCGCTCCGACTCAAGCAAAACCTAGTCCCATTTCATGGGCCTTGAGCTTTTGCTTTCGCTCCGCTCCATCCGCGCTGCTCGCGACGGCTCGGACGCTGTGAATCACGCCTCGCCTGTTCGCGACGCGCGGCTTCGCTCCGACTCAAGCAAAACCCAGTCCCATTTCATGGGCCTTGGGCTTTTGCTTTCGCTCCGCTCCATCCGCGCTGCTCGCGACGGCTCGGACGCTCAATGTCCCGCCGCGATCTTCCGCCCGGTGGGGGTGGCGGCCAGGCCGCCCTCGCCGGTTTCCCGCAGGGAGGGGGGCATGGCCCGGCCCACCGCCGCCATGGCGTCAATGACCTCGTCGCAGGGGATGCCGCCCTCCAGCCCCGCCAGGGCCATGTCGGCGCAGGACATGGCGTTGACGGCGCCCATCACGTTGCGCTTGACGCAGGGGACCTCCACCAGCCCGGCCACCGGGTCGCACACCAGCCCCAGCACATTTTGCAGCGCCATGGCGCAGGCGGCGGCCATCTGCTCAGCGGAACCCCCCCGGGCGTGGACCAGGGCCGCGGCCGCCATGCCGGAGGCGGAGCCCACCTCCGCCTGACAGCCCCCCTCCGCCCCGGAGATGGAGGCGCGGGTGGCGATGACCTGGCCAAAGCCGGCGGAGACATACAGGCATTCCACCATCTGCTGATCGGTGAGCCGTTCCCTGCGCTGGAGGGGGATGAGCACCGCGGGCAGCACTCCGCAGGCCCCGGCGGTGGGGGCGGCCACAATGCGGCCCATGCAGGCGTTGTGCTCCCCCAGCTTCAGGGCGGTGGAGATGACCTCCTGGATGAAAGGGCCGCAGATGGAGTGGTCCAGGGCGGCCATTTGTGCCCCCTGGCCGCCGGAGAGGCCGCAGGGAGAGCGGCGGGTGGGGTCGTAGTCCAGCACGGATTCCTTCATGGCCCGCCACAGGGCGGCCATTTTGTCAAGGCTGTTCCCGGCGGGCACGTCGCGGTCCTGGCAGTCGTCGTCCAGGACGGCCTGCCACAAAGGCTTGTCCGCCGAGGCGGACAGCAGAGCTTGCACAGAGCCAAACATATTCAGCCCTCCTCCAAATTCAGATAGATGCAGCGCACCACGCCGCCCAGCAGGTCGATATCCTCCAGAATTTCCTCGTCCACCGGCTGGTCGCACTCAATGACCGTGACGGACAGCCCGCCCCGGCGGTCCCGGTAGAGCTGCATGGTGGCGATGTTGGCCCCGTTCCGGGCCAGGCAGGTGCTCACCTCGGACACGACGCCCGGCTCGTCCCTGCCCCGGATAACCAGAGTGGGCAGATCGCCGGAAAAGGAGGCGTCCAGCCCGTCGA
This sequence comes from uncultured Oscillospiraceae bacterium, assembly GCA_910584835.1. Classification (GTDB taxonomy): domain Bacteria; phylum Bacillota; class Clostridia; order Oscillospirales; family Oscillospiraceae; genus Enterenecus. The sequence continues at coordinate 5,211 of CAJUEG010000072.1, forward strand.
TGGAGTTGACCCGGATGCGCCCGCCCCCCAGAGAGGAGGCGGACACTGTCACAGTGCGGCCCCGGGAGCCGGTGAGGGTCATAAGGGCGGTGTTGGGGTGGGCGTCCCGCAGGGTGACGGGGTGGACGCTCACCTCCAGCCCCGCCTCCTTGGCCAGCTGGAAGCTGAAGGGGATGCGGGAGTCGTCGGGGGCCATGCCCAGCAGGCCGGCCACGATGGCCCGGTCTGTGCCGTGGCCAGCCCCGGTGGCGGCAAAGGAGCCGTGGAGGGCGATGTCGGCCCGGGCGGGCTGAAAGCCCAGCAGCTTGCGTCCTATGTACCCGATCCTGACCGCCCCGGCGGTGTGGGACGAAGACGGGCCCACCATGATGGGCCCCATGATGTCAAAAATGTTCAAGGCGCCAAACCTCCTCAACATGTCGAATAGAATACCTGTAGTTTAACACAAAATCCCATCTGCCGCAAGAAAAAAAGCGGCGGCCCGGAAAATCCCGGGCCGCCGCGGTCATTTCACGACCTGTGCCTTGATGAGGTTGGTGGTGCCGCTGCTGCTCAGGGGCACCCCGGCGGTGATGACCACCGTGTCCCCGGGCTGCACCAGCCCCTCCTTTTTGGCGGTGTCCACGCACAGGGAGAACAGCCGGTCGGTGGAGTCCACGTTGCCGGACAGGAAGGGAACCACACCCCAGGAGATGGCCAGCTGGCGGCGCACCCGCTCCTCGGTGGTGAGGGCGGCCACGGCGCACCCGGGACGGAATCGGGAGATCATCCGGGCGGTGTAGCCGGACTGGGTGGCGGCCAGGATGGAGGTGGCCCCCAGGTCCATGGCGGTGAGGCAGCTGGTGTGGCTGATGGCGTCGGAGATGTTGCTGGTGTGGTCGAACACCCCGTTGCGGAACCGCTTCCAGTAGTCGATGCCCTCTTCGGCGGCCTCCACAATGCTCACCATGGTCTGCAGCGCCTCCACCGGGTGCTTGCCGGAGGCGGTCTCGCCGGACAGCATCACGCAGCTGGTGCCGTCAAACACGGCGTTGGCCACGTCGGACACCTCCGCGCGGGTGGGCCGGGGGTTGCGGATCATGGAGTCCAGCATCTGGGTGGCGGTGATGACCACCTTGCCCTTGTGGATGGCGGACTTGATCATCTTTTTCTGGAGCACCGGCACCTCGTAGGCGGGGATCTCCACCCCCAGGTCGCCCCGGGCCACCATCACGCCGTTGGCGGCGTTGGCGATGGCGTCCAGGTTATCCACGCCCTCCCGGTTCTCAATTTTGGCGATGATGCCGATGTCCTGGCCGCCGAAACTGTCCAGCACGGCGCGGATCTCCGCCACGTCGGAGGAGCGGCGGACAAAGGAGGCGGCCACAAAGTCGAAGTCGTTCTCCACCGCGAAGCGCAGGTCCTCCTTGTCCTTGTCGGTGAGGGCGGGCAGGGCGATGGACACGCCGGGGATATTGATGCTCTTGTGATTGGACAGGGGGCCGCCGGTGACCACCCGGCAGCGGATGTCCTGGCCGTCGATGTCCTCCACCTCCAGGTCCACCAGGCCGTCGTCGATGAGCACGTGGCATCCGCTCTGGAGCTCCTGGTGGAGGTTGGCGTAGGTGACGGACACCTGCCGGGCGTCCCCCTCCACCTCCCGGGTGGTGAGGGTAAACGGGTCGCCGTCGCTGAGCTCGATGCGGCCGCAGGCAAAGGAGCGGATGCGGATCTCGGGGCCCTTGGTGTCCAAAATGGTGGCCACGGGCCGGCCCAGGCTGTCCCTCACCCGCTTGAACCGGGTGAGCAGGGCGCCGTGGGTCTCGTGGGTGCCGTGGGAGAAGTTGAAGCGGGCGGCGTCCATGCCGGACAGGATCAGCTGCTCGATGACCTCCTCGCTGTCGGAGGCGGGGCCAAGGGTGCAGATAATTTTTGTTTTTCTCATGCTGTGTTCCTCCAGTCTTGAAAGCACGATAATGTTGACCTTTCTGATTCCACCCACATCATACACAAAGAACGTGAAATGTCAAGACGAATGGGGAAAGCTTTCAAGAACTGCCAATTTTTTTGGGAGGCAGGGGGCGGAAGTTTGGCGAAAAGAGACGGAGCGCCCGGCGCTCCGCCTCCTGTTTAAACCGTGTGTTCTTCCTCGGGCACGGGCTCCAGCCTGGAGACCAGGGCCCACTCCACCCGGCGCTCGGCAAAGCTGCGCACCCGGATGCGCAGCCCGCAGGCGTCCACCTCCAGCTGGGCGCCGTCCTCCGGGATGACGGACAGCTGGGCGAACACCAGCCCTCCCAGGGTGTCGGACTCCTCCTCCTCGGGGAACTCCATGTCCAGGGCCTGGGCGATCTGCTCCAGGGGACATGAGCCGGACACCCGCCATACGCCGGGCTCCACCTCTTCAATGTCCTTTTCCTCCTGGGGGTCGAACTCGTCGTAGATGTTGCCCACGATCTCCTCCAGCAGGTCCTCCATGGTCACCAGGCCCGAGGTGCCGCCGTACTCGTCCACCACAATGGCCATATGTACCTTTTTGCTCTGCATATCCCGGAACAGCACGTCGGTGCGGACGGATTCCGGCACGAAGTAGGCGGGCCGCATCAGCTCGGCCAGGGATTTCGGGTGCTCCTCCTGGGCGCTGAGCAGAAAGTCCCGGGTGTTGAGGACGCCGACAATATCGTCCGCGTCCTCCTGATATACGGGGAAGCGGGACCGCCCGGAGGAGAGGATGGTGTTAAGCACGTCCTCATCGGTGTCCTGAAGCCACACCATCACCATGTCGGTGCGGTGGACCATCACGTCCTCGGCGGTGGTGTTGTTGAACTCGAAGATGTTTTCAATGAGCTCCTTTTCGGAGGACTCAATGGCCCCCCGCTCCTCGCCCAGGTCCACCATCATGCGGATCTCGTCCTCGCTGACGTCCTCCTGGTCGGCCCTGGGGTCGATGCCGAACAGGCGCAGCACGCCGTTGGTGGATTTGGACAGCAGCCAGATCACCGGCCGGAACACCGCCGCCACGGCGGACACCGCCCCGGCGGTAAACCGGGCCACCCCCTCCGTTTTTTTCATGGCGATGCGCTTGGGGACCAGCTCCCCCAGCACCAGGCTGAAGTAGGACAGCACGACGGTGATGAGCACCACCATCAGGTTGTTGAGGGCGTGGGGGTCCAGGACGGTGACCCCCCGCTTTTCCACCAGCCAGTTCACCAGCGGGTCGGAGAAGCTGTCGGCGGCAAAGGCGGAGGACAGGAAGCCCGCCAAAGTGATGGCGATCTGGATGGCGGACAGGAAATTGTCCGGAGCCTGGGTGAGCTTGAGCAGCTTTTCCGCCTTTTTGTCCCCCTCCTCCGCCTGCTTTCGCAGCTTGGCCTCGGACAGGGAGATGACGGCGATCTCCGCCGCGGCAAAAAAGGCGTTAACCAGGATGAGGACGGCCAGTAAAATCAGCTTGGGTAAGAATGGGTCGTCGGACAAGATGGATGACCTCCTATTTGATGTGCGGCCTGTTGAGTTTGCCGCTCCATTCTATGCGGCGCAGGCCTCAATAGACCATAGTATAGCAGACTTTTCAAAAAAAGCAAGGGCCGCCCGGCGAAGCGGCCCTTGCAATGCCTTATATGAAGAACTTGTATTCACATCTGAACATCTCTTGGTCAGGCGGCCGTTTGAGGCTGTGAATACGGGTTCTCAGTCCAGCAGCGACAGCAGTTCCTCCTTGGGGCGGGCCCCCACCGCCTTGTTGGCGATCTGGCCGTCCCTGAACACCAGAAGGGTGGGGATGCTCATGACGCCGAACCGGGCGGCCAGCTCGGGCTGCTCGTCCACGTTCACCTTGCCCACGGCGATGTCGGGGCGCTCCTCGGCGACCTGGTCCACGATGGGGGACACCATGCGGCAGGGGCCGCACCAGGGGGCCCAGAAGTCCACCAGGACGGGCTTGCCGGACTGAAGCACCTCGGCCTCAAAATTTTCCTTGGTAATGGTCTGTACGGACATGTTGGATTCTCCTTTATCAATTGAATTTGTAAATCTTCTGGGCCACCCGGTAGAGCTGAACCGACAGCTTCCGCCCCTGGTAGCCGGGGATGTTGGTGCCCACATTGGTCACCTTGTAGCGGCAGCGGCGGTAGAGGGCCGCGTCCTTTTGGCGCAGGTACTCCCACAGCTGGGTGCGCAGGCCAAGCGCCTCCGGCGTGCCCGCGATGACGGCGAAAATGGAGGAGATGGACATCATCATGGACAGGTAATTGAGCATATACCGCCCCAGCTTGGGCTGCATGGCCTTGAGGGCTATGATGTCGTGGGCGTCGATCATGTGCCTGGTGACCCGCACCTGCTGGTCGATGCGCCCGGCCATCACCGACTCGTTGACGCTCTGGTCCGCCCGGCCGATGAAGTAGCGGTACAGGTCCAGGTCCATGTAGTACAGCGTCTTGACATAGGGCAGGGGTTGGTAGACGAAAATGTTGTCCACATAGAAGGTGTGCTTGGGAAGCTCCAGGCCGCAGTCCCGCAGCAGCTGGGTGCGGTAGATGACCGAGTGCATCAGCAGGTACTGGGAGGTGCGGAAGCGGCGGATGGAGTCCCAGGTGATGATCTGATCGGTGGGGAACACGTTTTTGTACCCCATCACCTTGTGGGTGTTGTCCTCCACGTGCTCATAGACATAGTTGGCGATGAGCAGGTCCACCGGGGCGGGCATGGCGGCGAACTCCCGCAGCTTGGCCATCACGCGGGCCAAAGCGTCCGTGTCCAGCCAGTCGTCCGAGTCCACCACCTTGTAGTACAGGCCCCGGGCATGGCGGATGCCCTGGTTGACCCCCTCGCCGTGGCCGCCGTTCTCCTGGTGGATGGCCCGGATGATGTCCGGGTGCTTTGCCGCCCACTGGTCGCATTTGGCGGGGGTGTCGTCTTTGGTGGAGCCGTCGTCCACCAGGATGATCTCCGCGTCCTCCCCGGCAGCCAGCAGGGTCTCCACGCAGTGGTCCATGTAGGCCGCAGAGTTGTAGCAGGGGACGGCGAAGGTGATAAGTTTATCCATGTTCGTTCTCTCCAAATCTAACGTCTAGTATTCCCGGGATGGGTCAAATCATGCTGTCCGCCAGTGCCAGCGCCCGGGCGGCGATGGCGTCCATGTTGTAGTACTTGTACTCCGCCAGGCGGCCCAGCAGGTGGAGGCTGGGATATTGATCCGCCTCCGCCTTATACTTTGCGTACAAAGCGTTGTTGTCCGGGTTGATGATGGCGTAATAGGGGATCTCCCCGTCCGCGCCGGTGTAGGAGCGGGAGTACTCCTTCATGATGGTGGTGACGCCGGGCTTTTCCTGGCCGGTGAGGTGCTTGAACTCGGTGATGCGGGTGTAATCTCCGTCCACCGTGTAGTTCACGGTGCCATGGGACTGGAAATAGTCCTGGGGAAGGGTCTCGAACCCGAAGTCCAGCGTGCGGTAGGGCAGGGGGCCAAAGCGGAAGCCGAACAGCTCGTCGGCCTGGCCGGTGTAGATCACGGGGCCGCAAAACGCTTCCCCGTCCAGCTTGACGGCGCTGTCCGCCAGGTCCAGCCGCTCCAGCGCGTCCACCCCCGTCTCCACGGTGATGTTGGGGTGGTCCAGCATCCGCTCAAACATGGGGGTGTAGCCCTCCAGCGGCATTCCCTGGTAGGCGTCCATGAAATAGCGGTCGTCCCGGCTGAGCCGCACCGGCACCCGGGCGGTGGTAGCGGGGTCGATCTCCTCGGGGGTCTGGCCCCACTGCTTCATGGTGTAGTGTACGAACACGTGCTCGTAGACATAGCCGGCGATGGCGGCAATTTCCGGGTCGGAGTTCCGGCGCAGCTCCAGGATGGTCACCTGGCTCTGGGCGGGGTAGGCGTCCAGCAGCTTAACCCCCAGCCGCGCCCCCTCTTCCGCCCCGAAGGCGGCTTCCATGGAGTCCAGGTTGAAGGGGACGGGGAAGGAAAGGCGGCCGTCCGCATCTCTGCGGGCCGGGACCGCCTCCGGGTTGTCCCGGGGCAGACTGGCGACGACCCGGTGCTGGTAGCGCCGCCATTTGGTGAACCGGGACAGGTAGTCGAATACCCGCTTGTCGTTGGTGTGGAAAATGTGGGGGCCGTACTGATGGATGAGCACCCCGGCCTGGTCCAGGCAGTCGTAGGCGTTGCCGCCCACGTGGGGGCGGCGCTCCAGCACCAGCACCTTTTGGTTTCCGTCCTCCGCCAGCCGCCGGGCGGCCACCGCCCCGGCGTAGCCCGCGCCCACGATCAGAGCGTCGTATGTCATGATACGTCACATCATTTCTGGAATAGAGTGTCATGGCGGACAGCGCCGCCTCAACCTAGGGCATTATATCATAATAAAGTCGTCGATGGAAGGGCGAATTTATAAAAGTTGATAAATTTTCCCGGCGCTTTTTCTTTAGGCTGGGGGCGGGGGCGCAAAGGCGGGGGGCTGTGCAGAATTGGGATTGTCAGGCGGCATAAAATGTGGTAAAGTAAAGGAAAAGAGGCACAAGACAGAAAGAAGGAACTGATATGGAAAGCACTGCCGTCATTCAGAAATTCCGATCTGCGCTGGGGGGCTTCAACCGCCAGGACGTGCAGCAGTACATCGAGCAGGCCGCGGCCGCCCACCGGCAGGATATGGCCGCGCTCCAGGAGCGGCTGGACCAGGCGGAGGACAGGGCCGCCCAGCTGGAGGCCGCCCTGTCCGGCGCGGAAAACGCCAAGAGCGGCGCGGCGGCGGAGGAGGCCAAGGCCCGGGCCTGCCTGGAGGAGTCCACCCGGACGCTGGCCCGGCTGCGGGGGGAGCTGTCCCAGACCGAGTCCAAGCTGGCGGTGGCCAAGCAGGAGCTGTCCCGGCTCCAGGCCCAGGTGGGCAAGCTGGAGCCCATGGCGGACAGCTACGTCCAGCTGAAGGACCGGGTGGCCACGGTGGAGCTGGACGCCCACCGCAAGGCCCAGGACACGGTGAGCCAGGCCCGGGAGGAGGCGGAGCGCATCCGAAGCGAGACCCGGGACTGGCTGAAAAGCGTGCTGGCCCAGTATGACACGCTGCGCCAGGGGATGGACGGCCTGCTGGAGCAGGTCCAGCTGCTCAGCCGGGGCTCGGAGAGCCTGGGAGCGCTGGACGACGCGGCGCGGGCGCTCAGGGAGCGGGGCGGCCAGGAATGAGCGCGCTGAGGTTACATACCGATGAGCTGGCCGTCCGCCTGCCCGAGCTGTGCGCCGGTGAGCGGGTGCTGCTGTCCGGGACCATCTACACCGCCCGGGACGCCGCCCATAAGCGGCTGTTCGCCCTGCTGGACGAGAACAAGCCGTTGCCCTTTGAGCTGAAAGGAGCGGTCATCTACTACGCCGGGCCCACCCCGGGGCAGCAGGGGATGGCGGTAGGAGCCTGCGGCCCCACCACGTCGGGGCGGATGGACGCCTTTGCCCCCCGGCTGCTGGGCCTGGGCCTGGCGGCCATGATCGGCAAGGGGGAGAGGAGCCGGGAGGTTGTGGATGCCATCGTGCGCAATGGCGCGTGTTACTTCGCCGCCGTGGGCGGCGCGGGGGCGCTTATCGCCCGATGCATTGAGGCGGCGCAAGTCATTGCCTTCGACGATCTGGGGTGCGAGTCCGTCAAGCGCATGGAGGTGCGGGACCTGCCCCTCACGGTGGCCATCGACAGCCAGGGAAATGATCTGTTTCGCCAGGGCCGGGCGGAGTACCAGGCCATCGGCGGGGCTTCTTCCCCGAGGGCGATCCTTCTGTGAATAAAAAAGCCCCCGCTTCCAAGAGAGGAAGCGGGGGCTTTTTTATGTGAAATGCGGAATCAGCCGAACACGGCCAGCAGGAAGCCCGCCGCAATGGCGGAGCCAATGACGCCCGCCACGTTGGGGCCCATTGCGTGCATCAGCAGGAAGTTGTTGGGGTTGGACTCCCGGCCCACGTCCTGGGACACACGGGCCGCCATGGG
>CAJUEG010000073.1 GCA_910584835.1 uncultured Oscillospiraceae bacterium
CCCAGGCCGGTGGGGTCGGCCATGCCGTGGTTCAGGTCCCAGTACAGGTCATAGGCCCTCCTGGCCCGGTCCAGGCAGGCCTTCTCGCCGGTGACGCCGTAGTACTCCGCGTTGGCCAGGGCGTAGAACGCCTCGGAGAAGCAGTAGCGGCGCTGGCGCAGGGGTTTGCCGTCCCCGGTGACGGTGAAATACATCCGCTCACCCGCCGCCCGGTTGATGCAGTGCGCCTCCATGAAGTCCAGGCAGCTCTTGGACGCCGCCAGCCACTCCTCCCGCACGCCGTAGGTGTGGCACAAAAAGGCGAATATCCAGCCGCACCGGCCCTGCATCCACACGCTCTTGTCGGTGGAGTAGATCTCCCCCTTCCGATCCAGGCAGGTGTACACCCCGCCGTGCTCCCTGTCCATGCCGTGCTCCAGCCAGAAGGCGGCGCAGCGGTCCAGCTCATCCCGCACCCATTGGCGGGTCTGTTCCATTTTTACCCGGTCCATCGCCCATCTCCGTCCTTTCCTTTGTGCGCCCCGCGCAAAATAAATTGATTCCTTTCCGCCGGCTTGTGGGATTTCCACAGCTCATATCCGCATTGTACCATTTCGGGCAAAATTTTTCAACAATTATATTTTTTGAAAATTCCTTCTATTTTTCGGCAAAAGGGCGTGACAGCCGCCCCGGCCTATGGTATCATAGCCTCACCAGATTTTTTGGAAAGCGGAGGTCAGTTTTTATGAAAAAGCACATTGTCTGCATTGGCGACTCCAACACCCACGGCTACTGCGCCGACCCGTCCGACTGCGCCGACGGCGGCATCCGCTTCAACGAGGAGGAGCGCTGGACCTGCCTGCTGCAAAAGGCCCTGGGGCCGGAGTACCTGGTCACCGAGGAGGGGCTGAGCGGCCGCACCACCGTGTTCCCCGATCCCCTCCACGAATCCATGGACGCGCTGGGCGTCGTCTACTCCCTGCTGAAGAGCCACGAGGCGGTGGACCTGCTCATCATCATGCTGGGCACCAACGACACCAAGGAACGGCTGGGGGCCAACGCCGCCTGCATCGCCATCGGCATGGAGCGGCTGGTGCGCAAGGCCCAGAGCGTGGACTGCTGGGGAGACCACGCCCCCAATATTCTCATCGTCTGTCCCCCCGCCATTCTGCCCCTGATGGAGGTCAACCCCTGCGGCGCCGCCATGGGCAGGGGCTGCGTGGAGAAGTCCCGGGAGCTGCCCCGGTACCTGGAGCAGACCGCCCAACTGGTGGGCGCCCACTACTTTGACGCGGCGAAATGCGAATTCAACCGGGTGGACGGGATGCACCTGACCCGGCACGGCCACGCCCAGCTGGCGGACAAGCTGGCCGGACTGGTCCCCACGCTGCTATGAACCAGATCTTCAACCCGGAAAACTTTTTCTGGCAGTGCTTTGACAAGATGGCGGACGTGGTGGGGCTGAGCCTGCTGTGGTTTTTGTGCTCCCTGCCGGTGGTCACCATCGGCCCCGCCTGCGCCGCGCTGTACGACGCCTCCGCCCGCTGCGTCCGGGGCGGGGAGGGCTCCCCCTACGGCCGGTTTTTCCGCACCTTCCGCCGGGAGTTCAAGTCCGCCGCCCTGTGCGCCCTGACCTGGGGGACGGCTCTTCTGCTGCTCTTTTTCGGCCACAACATCGCCCTCAGCCTGGCCCGGGAGTCCGGCTCCAGGCCCATGCTGGTGCTGGCGGTGGCCTACCTGGTGCTTCTCGTCATCCCCGCCGGCATGCTGTGCTGGCTGTTTCCCCTGCTCTCCCGGTTCCAGTACAGCTTCCGGGCGCTGAACAAGACCGCCCTTCAGTTCTGGTTCGCCCATCTCCCCTCCACCCTGGCCATGGCGGCGCTGCTGGCGCTGTGCGTAAATATCTGCGTCCGGCTGCTCCTCCCGGTGTGCTGCCTGCCCTGCCTGCTGGCCCTGGCCCACTCCCTCTTCGCGGAGCGGGCCTTCCAAAAGCACATGCCGGAGGAACAGGATGTGGACGGGCCGTCCTGAACGGGACCATATGCGCCTGACCGGCTTGCCCTTCCCCTCGCAAATACAGCGCCGCCGGACTGCGAGCTTTCGCCGTCCGGCGGCGCTTCTCTGCGCGTTATCTCAAGCCGGCGGCGTTCCGCCTCACATAATCTTGCGGAACAGCGCCTTGAAGTCGTCCACGCTGGCGGCCTTGGGGTTGCCGGGGGCGCAGGCGTCGGCGGCGGCGGACTGGGCCAGGAACTCCAGGTCCTCCTCCTTCATGGCCTCCAGCCTGGTGGGGATGCCCACGTCCGCGGACAGCTGGCGCACCGCATCGATGGCGGCCCTGCGGTAGGCGGCCTGGTCCATCCCGGTGGTGTCCACCCCCATGGCCTCGGCGATGTGCTTGAACTTGTCGCCGGTGGCCTCCTGGTTGAACTCCATGACAATGGGCAGCATCATGGCGCAGGCCACGCCGTGGGGGGTGTCGTACACCGCGCCCAGGGTGTGGGCCATGGAGTGGGCGATGCCCAGGCCCACGTTGGAGAAGGCCATGCCGGTGACAAACTGGCCCAGGGCCATGGCCTCCCGGCCCTCTGGGTCGTTGTTCACCGCCTTGCGCAGGTTGGCGGAGATCAGCTTGATGGCCTCCAGGTTCAGGCAGTCGGCCAGCTCCCAGGCGGCGGCGGTGGTGTAGCCCTCGATGGCGTGGGTGAGGGCGTCCATGCCGGTGGCGGCGGTGAGCCCCTTGGGCATGGTGGACATCATGTCCGGGTCCACGATGGCGATGTCGGGGATGTCGTTCACGTCCACGCACACGAACTTGCGCTTCTTCTCCACGTCGGTGATGACGTAGTTGATAGTGGCCTCGGCGGCGGTGCCGGCGGTGGTGGGGACGGCGATGGTGAACACGGTGCGGTTCTTGGTGGGGGCCACCCCCTCAAGGGAGCGCACGTCGGCGAACTCGGGGTTGTTGATGATGATGCCGATGGCCTTGCCGGTGTCCATGGAGGACCCGCCGCCGATGGCGATCATGTAGTCCGCGCCGGACTTCTTGTACGCCTCCACCCCGGACTTCACGTTCTCAATGGTGGGGTTGGGCTTGATGTCCGAGTAGACCTCATAGGCCATATTGCTGGCGTCCAGCAGGTCGGTGACCTTCTTGGTGATGCCGAACTTCACCAGGTCCGGGTCAGAGGCGATGAACGCCTTGCGGAAGCCCTTGGCGGACACGATGCCGGGGATTTCCTGGATGGCGCCCTTGCCGTGGTAGGAAATGCCGTTGAGTACGAAGCGGTTGACTGCCATGGTAGTGTACCTCCCAAATTATAATAAAATCAAATGAACCGCAAAAATAAGGGGAATTCATCCTGTTTCCAGGCAGAATATGCTTCCGCTGCCGGGCGGAAGCGTTGAAGATACAACGGCTTGAAAGGCAAATTAAAGTTCTTTTTGGATACTTTTTCTTTCAAGAAAAAGGTTCAGTCCAGCCAGCCCTCCCGGGCCTTGATGCTGAAGCGCTCCTCCATCAGGTGGAGCTGCTGGTCGGTGATGGTGGTTTTCAGCGGCAGGTGGGCGATCTTCATGTAGATCTCCGCCGCCTTCTCCGCCGTCTCGATGAGGCCGAAGGTCTCGTCCAGGTCGCGGCCCGCGCCGTAGATGCCGTGCTGGGACCACACCACCAGCCGGGCGGTCTTCATCTCCTCCGCCGTGGCCTGGCCGATCTCGTTGGTGCCGCACAGCATCCAGGGCAGCACGTTCACCCCCTCGGGGAACACCACCACGCACTCGGTGCACATCTGCCACAGGGTGCGGGTGAAGGAGCGGCTGTCCAGGTCGTGGACGTAGGTCATGGCCAGCAGGTTGGCCGGGTGGCAGTGCATGACGATGCGGTTGTCCGGGTCCACGGCCAGCCGGGCGGCGTGACTCATCATGTGGGCGGGGAACTCTGAGGTGAACTTACCGCCATCGGTGAAGCCCCAGAGGAGCTGGGCGGTTTTGCCGCCGTCCGTCAGCCGCACCAGCCCCAGGTTCGCCGCCGGGTCATACTGCACGTTTTTGAAGTACTTGCCCGTGCCGGTGACGATGAAGTACTTCCCGTCCAGCGCCGGGGCCTCGAACCCGGTGGGGATGACCCGAATTACCTCGTTCACGTCCAGATACCGGGCCACCTCAGCCTCGTCCAGCAGCCAGCTGATGTTGCCGCCGTTGCGCTCGTCCCAGCCGTGGTTGTACATATTGGTGGCGGTGCGCACCATCTCCACCAGGAAGGGGGCGTTCATGATGTCTTTCATTTCAATCAACCTTTCGATTTTGCGCACGAACGGGCAGGGCCTGTAGGGGCGCAAGCCGTGCGCCCGCCGTGCCGCGTATGATGCGGGCGCACAATGTGCGCCCCAGCCATGCCGCTTACCGCGTGACAATGTCCACAGGCACGTTGAAGATCTTCGCCACCTTCAAGATGGTGTCGATGTGCCGCCCCGAGGCCGCCGCCATGTGGTGGGTGGGCCCGGCCTCGCTCCACCGGTCGCAGAACTCCCGCGCGCCGCAGGTGAAGCGGGTGCGCATATTGGTGTCGCCGAAGGTGAAGATGGGTCCGTCCTCGTTGACGCCCTCCGCCGCCACAAACTTGAAATGGCCGTCCCGGTCCTGGGTGATGCCCAGGTAGGTGACCGGGCCCAGGTGGGGGTAGAACTGGGTCAGATAGCCGCCGCCGGTCTTGCCGTGGAACACGGGGACGATCTTCATGGTGGGTTTTTTCGCGGAGATATCCGCGTCGCCGGAGCCGCTGTGGCCGATGATGCAGATGTCCTGGTCAAAGTCGATGGAGTACATCTCGGACAGCTGGCCCATGCCGGCGATGGTCTTGAGGATGGACATGGCCATGGCCACCTTGATGTCGCCCTCCACGGCGCAGGCCACCCCCTGCTTGATGAGCATGGAGAAGGCGGGAATGAGCATACTGTCCAGCACGCCCGCCTTGCCCTGGGCGAAGCCGTCGTAGTGGGAGGCGATGAAGCCGATGCGCTCGTCCTTGACCCACTGCTCAAAGGCCACCACGTACTTGGCCATGTCCCAGACCTTCTCGACTGTGCCGCCGCCCTCGATGTCAAAGGTGTCCAGAATGTCCCGGGCTTTTGCCCGGATGGCCCCCTCGTCGGTGATATCGTCGGCGATGGCCCACATCTTCTCCCAGTCGAACTGCTTGGTGTACAGCCACATCCGGTGGTACAGGTTCGTTTCGTCGATGTACAGATCCATCATGCCGGGGTAGGGCCGCCCGATCTGGGCCAGGTTGGTGTCCCGGAAGCGGCGGCGCACCTGGGCGGCGCGGCACCAGTCCTCGATCTCCGCCTGGGCGTGGGGGTCGCCCCCCTCCACCACCCCGGTGATGACGGCGTGGCGCTTGCCCGCCCGCTCCAGGTCGGCCACCATCTCGCCCACCGCGCCGCAGGCGTACAGCTGCCCCAGCCAGGTGGCGGTGTCGGTGCTGGCGTAGTCCGGGGCCTGCTTTTTCTGGAGGTTGACCAGCACCACCGGCACGTCCAGGTCCCGGACGGCGGGCAGCATATTGTAGGACGTGGCGTAGGTCAGCAGCTGCAAAATCACCAGGTCCACGTCGGCGGCCCGGAACTTGTCCCCGGCCGCCTGGGCCAGCTCCTTGGTGGTGACGATGCCGCCGTCGATGAGCTCCACGGTGTGGGGGAGCGTCTTTTTGAAGTCGGCGTACTGGCCCTCAAACTCCGGCACCAGGGACGGGAACTGGGGCAGATAGGCCCCCAGGGCGATGGCGAATACGCCCACCCGGGCCTTGGTTTCCACTAACATAGCAAAACCTCCATTTGCGTTCAAACGATTCGGTCTGCTCCGCGCAATTTTTGAAACATCAAGGGACGTCATTCGCCCTTGCGAACAACTGTGGTCAGTCCTGCGGGCTGACTGCCTCCATTTGAATTTTCAGATTACCCAGGGCGGTGGCCTCGATGGGCAGGGCGACGACTTTTTTGCTCGTGGCTTCCTCCGTCAGGCGGTTGAGGAACCCGTTTTTCGCCCCGCCGCCCACAATGTACAGCCTTTCATAGGTTTTCCCGGTGTTCTCCTCCAGCTCCCGGATGGCGTCCCGGTAGCTCAGGGCCAGGGAGCGGCAGGCGCAGCGGAAGTAGTCGCCCACGGTCTCGGGTTTTACGTCCAGCGCAACCTCAAAGGCCCCTTTCATGCTGTCCGGGGCCAGGAAGCAGGGGGCGTTGGCGTCCACCGTGCCCTCGAAGGCGCTTCCCTCCGCCTCGGCCACGATCTCCGGGAAAGGTTTGCCGGGGCACAGCTCGTCCCGCAGGCGGTTCACCATCCACATACCCATGATGTTCTTCTGGTAGCGGTTGTAGCCCACGCCGCCCTCGTTGGACCAGTTGGCGGCCATGCTGGCGGCGTCCGTGAGGGGCTTGGGGGTCTTGACCCCCAGCAGGGACCAGGTGCCGGAGGAGATGTAGAGCTGGGGAGCCCCCGCAAGATCGAACGATCTTGTGGGGAGAGCCGGAGCGGCAGAGCGGCCGAGCCGGCCCGCGCTGCGGGTCGGGGAGACAGCGGCGTCTGCGACGGCGAGGATGCCCTCCACGGCGGAGGCGGTGTCGTGGGTGGCGCACAGCACGGCTTTGACGCCCCGGTATTCCCCCACAGCCGTCCCCGGCGGGCTCAGCCTGGGGAACAGATGGGCGGGCAGGCCCAGCCGCACTGCCAATTCCAAATCGAACGCCCCGGTCCGGGCGTTCACCAGCCCCGTGGTGGTGGCGTTGGTGTACTCCTTGGCCCTTACCCCGGTGAGCTTCCACAGCAGGTACTCGGGCACCATGAGGAAGTCCGTCACCCCGTCCAGCCGCCCGGCCAGCCTGTCGGCGCAGAGCTGGTAGACGGTGTTGAAGGGCTGGAACTGGCACCCGGTATGGGCGTACAGCTCCTCAAAGGGGACTTTATCGTGGACCGCCGGGATTACCGCCTCCGTCCTGCCGTCCCGGTAGGCGTGGCAGGGCCGGACCTCCTCCTCCCCCCGGAGAAGCACATAGTCGCACCCCCAGGTGTCGATGGAAAAGCTGTCCAGCGCGCCGAACTCGTCCAGCGCCTTGCCGATGCCCGCCTTCACGTGGGAAAGCAGGGCGTCCATATCCCAGGTCAGGCGGCCGTCCCGCTCGGTTACCCCGTTGGGGAAGCGGTAGACCTCCTTTGTTTTGAGTTCACCGTCCTCAAGCCAGCCCACAATGTGCCGCCCGGACGACGCGCCGATGTCCACCGCCAAAAACCGTCTCTCCATAGCGTCCCCCCCTGTCCGTTTTCTCCAGTATATCCCTTTCCCTCAGCCGGGTAAAGGTCCTGGCTTGAAAATTTTCGGACGTTATTTGCAGTCCCCGCCTGCGCTGTGCTATAATGGGCGCATCATAAGCGAAAGGGGCTGGGCCATGCGTCAGGAGCTGCTGGACTATCTGCGGAAAATCACCCCGGAGGAGCAGGCCATTCTGGATGGCGGGGACGGCATCCGCCAGGACCTGTACACCTTCTGCCGGGAGTTTGTGGTGGACAGCCGCAAGCTGCTGGAAAAGGGGCGGCTCATCGAGATCCGCCCCCACACCCGCTTTGCCCCCTTCCCCCGCCACCGGCACAATTACGTGGAGATGGTGTACCAGTGCGCCGGCTCCGCCGGCCACATCGTCTACCACGCCGGGCGGCGGCAGGCCGTCACCCTGCGCCGGGGGGACCTGCTCTTTCTCAACCAGAACGTGTCCCACGAAGTCCTCCCCACCCGGGAGGAGGACCTGGCGGTGAATTTCATCATCCTGCCCCAGTTCTTCTCCCGCCCCGTCTCCATGATTGAGCGGGAAAATGTGCTGCGGGACTTTCTGCTTGCCACCCTGTCCGGCGCGGCGGACGGCTCGGGCTGGCTCCACATCCGGGCGGAGGGGCTGGTGCCGGTGGAGAACCTGCTGGAGGGCATGATCTGGACTTTAATAGACCACCGGGGCGGTACCAACACCATCCTGGAGACCAGCATGGGCCTTCTGTTCCTCAACCTGTCCATGTACGCCTCCGTCATCGGGCAGAGCGGTTCGGGCCAGAGCGAGCAGGCCCTGGTGTTCGCGGCGCTGAAATACATTGAGGACCGCTATCCCGACGGCACCCTCGCCCAGCTCTCCCGGGAGCTGGGGTGTCCGGAGTACGCCGTGAGCCGCCTGCTGAAAAAATACACCGGCTCCAACTTCAAGGAGCTCTTGCAGCAGCGCAAGCTCCAGCAGGCCACCTATCTGCTGGCCCACACCCCCCTGCCCATCGAAACCATCCTGGCCTGCATCGGCTACGACAACAGCAGCTATTTTTACCGCCGCTTCCGCCTGCGCTACGGCTGCTCCCCCAAGGAATACCGGCTCCGGGAGGGGGCGGCCCTTCAGAACTGACGGAAAAATCCGAGGCCGCGCCAGCCGCCGAAGCGGGCGGACGCGGAACAAAGATTTTCGATGTGGCATCGCCGCCGCTCCTTCGGGCGTACAGACAAAGCGGCCCCTGCCGACGGCAGGGGCCGCTTTTCTTCTGGTTTGATCTTAGGAACCTTTGGACAAGTGTGTCCGCGGTTTTTGCGGGTTTATTCAGAGGCTCCTTTATGCCGCGCCGCCCTTGACGCGCGGGCGTCACAGCAGCGCCTGGCCGAACACCCGCACCAGCTGCTCCTGGTGGAAGGGCTTTTCCACAAAGCCCTTGGTGCCGATGGCCTTGGCCCGCTCGAAGGTGTCGCCGTAGGCCAGGGAGGAGATCATCACGATCCTGGCGTCCGGATTGTTCTTCAGGATGATCTCCGCCGCGTCCAGCCCGTCCATCCCCCGCATGATGATGTCCATGGTCACAAGGTCGGGCTTCACCACGCCGTACTGCTCAATGGCCTCCTCCCCGCTGCGGCAGTACGCCGCCACCTCGTACTCCGTGCCCTTCAGAACGTCCTCCAGCTGGACCCTGACCAGCCGGGAGTCGTCCACCACCATAACCCGCTTGCTCATTGGATTTCCTCCCTCCCGGCGGCGCCGCTCCCCTGGGAGCAGGCCACATGGTGAATCAGCTGCGCGCCCTTGCTGTGCTCGTCGGAATAGGTGAGCACAAACTGCGCCTCCTGTCCCTCCGGCTCATAGCGCCCATGGTAAAACACGGGCTGGCCGAAATGGGCGGATACCTGCGTGGCCTGGAACATGGCCCCCGCCACCTTGCCGCACAGTACATTGAGGTACTCCTTGCTGAACTCCTCCAGGTCCTCCGGCGTCACCGTCTCCTCATGGAAGGAGTTGCCCGCCATGCGGGCCAGCAGGCTGGTGTCGGCGCACAGGGTAAGGCTGGTGGAAAAGCCCTTGTCAAAGGTGATGTGCACCGTGCACAGGTCCTCCCCCAGCGGCTGGTCCCCCTGGTGCAGGCGCACCCCGGCCGTCCGCTCCGTCACGTCCTGGAGGGCCTGATCCAGAATCTCCTCCAGCCTCTCTCTGGTCATCGCGGTATTCATTCTTCGGCGCCCCCTCCGCTCTGCTGCGGCTGCGCGCAGTTCTGCTCTTCGCCCTCCAGTACCCGCCGGATGCGGTTGAGCAGGTCGTCGGGGGCGAACGGCTTCAGAATATAGTCGCTGATCCCCAGGGTGATGCCCTCCAGCACAGAGTCCTTGTCCTCCATGGCGGTGAGCATGATCACCGGGATGTCCGCCCGGTCCTTCATGTCGCGGATATCCCGCAGCGTGTCAAAGCCGTTTTTCGGCGTCATCCGAATGTCCAGGAGGATCAGGTCCGGCTTCACCCGCTCCAGATACCGCAGGGCCCGCACCCCGGAATTCACCGTAATCACTTCATAATATTTTTCCAGGGTATCCGTTATCCGCAGCAAAATGGTGGCCGCGTCATCCACCGCCAGAATGCGTTTTCTGCCGGCCTTTGCGCTGGTTTGGATCATGTTCACCCGTCCTCCTTTTCAAGCCTGCCCAGAAGCTCGCCCAGAAGCGCTTCGGCATTGTCGTCCTCATACAGCTTCAGCTGTCCTTGAATTTCCCTCAGGCTGTCCTCCACGTCCCGTGGCAGCGCGCAGCGCAGCATGGCCTCCACCATTCCGGCGCACTCCCTCGACCGGAAATCCTGGAGCTCGTTCAGGGCCGCCCCCACCTGCTCCCTCAGCTCCTGCGGGGACACAGGGAGCTTCTCCCCCTGGGCATCGCTCTGCCGCCGCCCATCCAGGAACTGCCCGATCTGGTCCAGCAGCGCCTCGTGGGCCTCCATCAGCCGGGGGAACTGCTGGACGATAAACGCCGTGTCGCCCTGGGCTGCGGCGTTCTCCTGGGCCCTGGCCAGGCCGGACACCTCCATGGCCCCGATGTTGGCCGCCGCGCTCTTGAGCCCGTGCACCTCCGTGCGGTAGCGGGGGAGGTCGGAGAGGCCGGAATCCACCAGCTCCCGCAAAAGGCCCGTCTTGCGCCGGCCGTCCATGTAATACAGCTCCAGCAGCTCGGCGAAGCCCGCCTCGTCGCCGGTAAAATAGCGCATGGCGGTTTCCATGTCGATCCCCTTGATGGGAAAGGCCGCCGGGTCCAGGGCGGGGAGGCCGGCCTCCCCGCCGTCCCCGGCCTGCCGCCGATCCTCCGGCACCCAGCGGGCCAGCAGCTGGCCCAGCTCCCGCCGGTCCAGGGGCTTGGCGATGAAGTCCTGGAAGCCGCAGTCCAGGAACTTCTCCCGCATCCCCTCCATGGCGTTGGCGGTGAGGGCGATCATGGCGGGCGCCGTCCCGTTCTCGCCGCACTGCCGCCGGATAATCGCCGCGGCCTCGATGCCGTCCATCATGGGCATCATGTGGTCCATGAAAATGATGTCATAGCGGTTTTGCCGCACCAGCTCAATGGCCTCCGGCCCGCTCCCCGCCTCGTCCAGGTCGAAGGCATAGCTCTTCAAAAAGCCTCGGGCCACCTTGCGGTTGATCACGTTGTCGTCCACCACCAGCACCTTTACGCCGGGCGCGGTAAACGCCTCCACCTGCTCCAGCTCCGACCGGGAGACCTCCGGCACCTCCGCGATGGTGCGCCGGTCCACGATCTTCTGGGGGATGGTGATGGTGACCACCGTGCCCTCCCCGTAGACGCTCTCCACATTGATGGTGCCCCCCATCAGCTCCACCAGATGCTTGACGATGGCCAGCCCCAGCCCGGTGCCCTCCACGCTTCGGTTGCGTTTGGAGTCCACCTGGCGGAAGTCCTCGAATATCTTCTCCAGGTCCTCCTCCCGGATGCCGCAGCCGGTATCCTCCACCCGGAATGTAATCAGCTCTTCATCTTCGCCGGGTCCCGGTTCTCCCGTAACGCTGGCGCGCACATAGCCCTCTTTGGTAAACTTGATGGCGTTGTTGATGATGTTGATCAGGATCTGCTTGATCCGCCCCTCATCTCCGTTGTAGCGGCAGGGGAGGGTGTCGTCGCACTCATACTTCATAATGAGCCCGCGCTTGGAGGCGGCCATATCCATCATACCCACCACCTCGCCCACCACGGTTTTGAGGTGGTAGTCGGTATACACCAGCTCCATCCTGCCCGCCTCCACCTTGGACAGGTCCAAAATGTCGTTGATGATGGCCAGCAGGTTCTTGGCCGCAGACTGCACGTCCTTGGCGTGGGCGTAGATGGAGGAATCCCGGCACTCCTCCATGATGATGTCGTTCAGGCCGATAATGGCGTTCATGGGCGTGCGGATCTCGTGGGACATATTGGCCAAAAACTCGCTCTTGGCGATGTTGGCCTTCTCCGCCTGCTGCCGCACCCGCTTGATCTCGTTGATATAGGCTTTGATGTCGGTCATGTCCAGGACCAATATGACGCAGCCCTGCTTCTGGCCGTTTTCATCCACGATCAGCTTGCTGTGGCACTCGTAGTTCTGCCCGTTGATGGAAAAGCTCCAGGGGATGTTCTCGTTGAGCATCTCCTCCCGGAAGTCCTCCACCACCCGGATATTCTCCCCCAGCTTATGTTCGGGCAGGCTGGCGAAGATGTGGGCGGCGGCCCGGTTGTAGCTGACCAGCCTGTCGTGGTCGTCCAGGGCGATCACGCCGTCCCCCAGGCTCTCCAGCACCTTTTCCGCCGCCAGGTGCCGGAAATCGTAATTCCGGCGGCTCCACACCACGATGACCACCATGGACATGGCGATGGCCAGGGTCACCGGCGTCAGGTCAAACACATTGGCCAGCTTAAACACATAGGCCACCAGCACAATAACCGGCAGGGTGGAGATAACCAGGATGGTCTGGTACTGGCGGTTGACCTCCCGGTCCGAGCGCAGCCGGATGGCCCGCACCAGGGTGAAAATGCAAAGCGCATAGGGGATGATGATGCGGGTGAACATGAACAACACGTACAAAGGTCCGTAGGAGATGCTGACATAGTGGAAGCCGTCCGCGGTGGACAGCCACTCAAATTCCCGGTAGAACAGGCCGTTCCAGTTGAAAAACACCGTGGGCAGCACCAGGAAATTAATGACCCCAAGGGCGCGCAGCAGTTTTTTGGGCGGGGCGGCGTAGCAGTAGGTGTAGATGAACCAGCAGTAGCACAGCGGCACAAAGGCGGAGCCCACGTTTTCCACCGTCACCGCCGTCACGGCGGCCTCCAAGGCGGGGGCGGTCAGCTCCAGCAAATAGCCCACGTTCTGCACCAGTGAGCCGCACATGATGAAGATCAGCAGCTTCTGCTCCCGGGCTCCGTCCCCGTTCAGCAGGAGGATCAGGGCCACAAAGGTAAGACATATGCCCAGGCACTCCATCAGTATGACAACGTTTACCATCCCTCTTCCCCCACCTGTCTCCTCTGCTCATGCCGGAATCTGCCCACAACAGTTTTTACCGTCAATAACAATAGTACATTTTTGCCCCAATGTCAAGGAGTATCACCTCCCCGCGCCCCGGCCCCGCCCGGCGCATCTGCTTGGGGGAAAAGAAACGCCGTCTGGGCGCGGCGGCATTTTTCAAAAACCCCCTACCCCCGTGCGAAAGCGGGGCTCGCGGCGAGTTCTTCGTACCGGGCCC
>CAJUEG010000074.1 GCA_910584835.1 uncultured Oscillospiraceae bacterium
GGCAACGGCGAGCGCACCGGCAACGTGGACATGGTCACCCTGGCCATGAACATGTGGACCCAGGGGGTGGACCCACGCCTGGACTTCCACGACATCAACAAAATTCGGGACATGTATGAGCGGTGCACCAAAATGAAGGTGGGGGAGCGGCAGCCCTATGTGGGCGAGCTGGTGTTCACCGCCTTCTCCGGCAGCCACCAGGACGCCATCAACAAGGGCGTGCACTATATGCAGGAGAGCGGCACCGACATGTGGGAGGTGCCCTACCTGCCCATCGACCCCGCCGACGTGGGGCGGCAGTACGAGCCCATCATCCGCATCAACTCCCAGTCGGGCAAGGGGGGCGCGGCCTTTGTGATGATGCAGAGCTTCGGCTACGACCTGCCCAAGGCCATGCACGCGGAGTTCGGCGCGGTGGTGCAGAAGGAGTCCGACCGGGTGGGCAAGGAGCTGAAGCCGGACCAGATTTTCGCCCTCTTCGACCGGGAGTACCTGTCCGTCCCCAAGACCTACCAGCTGGAGCGCCACTCCTTCCTGGAGGACAACCGGCACGGGGATGTCAGCCAGGTGGTCTTTATCGGCGAGGTGGGCTATCGGGGGAAGGTCATGGCCGCCCGGGGGGAGGGCAACGGCCCCATCGACGCCTTCTTCAACGCCCTCCACGACCTGCCCGAGGGGCACATCGAGGGCTACCAGTTCGTGGACTACAAGGAGCACGCCATCTCCTCCGGCTCGGACACCCAGGCGGTGTGCTACATCCACCTGAAGGCCCCGGACGGCCGGGACGTGTTCGGCGTGGGCAAGAGCCACAACATCAACCGGGCGTCGCTCAGGGCGATTTTGTGCGCGATCAACCGCTCACTGGCGTGAGGGCCTGGCGTGAGGGCAGGCCCATAGGGGAGCTTGGACCGGAGCGAGGCCAAAAGCCCAGCCCCGCGGCGCGGGGCGGGTTTTGGCCGAGACGGAGGGAAAGCGACCCGGCCATGGGCCCAGCGCGAGCGTTACAACATTCGGCGTGAGGGCAGGCCCATAGGGCCGGACTGATGGAGGTGTGCCGTTTGAATTTCACCATCAAGCCGATGGAAACCGAGGCGGAGACCGGCGGCAAGGCGTATGTACACTGGAAGTCCTGGCACGAGACCTATACGGGGCTGGTGGACGCCGGATATATGGAGGGCGTGACCCTGGAAAAATGTGCCGGGATTGCCCGCCGCTGGCCGGACAATATCATAATCGCCAAGGACGGGGACCGGGTGATCGGGTTTGCGGGCTATGGCGCGTACCGGGACGGCACGCTGCCGGAATGCGGTGAAATTTTCGCCATCTATGTGCTGAGGGAGTATCACGGCAAAAGGGTCGGCTATGAGCTGATGAACGCCGCCCTTGCGCGGCTCTCCGCCTACCCGGAAACCGCCGTCTGGGTGCTGAAGGGCAACGAGCGGGCCAGGCGCTTTTATGAGCGGTACGGCTTCCGGCTTGACGGGGCGGAAGAGGAGGTCGTGCTGGGCGCGCCCGCTGCGGAGCTGAGAATGATTTACCGGCGCCGGGAATGAGGGTGCCGGAGGAAAACGAAGGGGTCCCGCCG
This sequence comes from uncultured Oscillospiraceae bacterium, assembly GCA_910584835.1. Classification (GTDB taxonomy): domain Bacteria; phylum Bacillota; class Clostridia; order Oscillospirales; family Oscillospiraceae; genus Enterenecus. The sequence continues at coordinate 1,586 of CAJUEG010000074.1, forward strand.
TAACCACGTCGGGACCCTTTTCTCACTTCTTGAACAGGCCGCCCAGGCCCTTCACCGCGTCGCCGATGTTGTCGGCGGTGAGCTTGGCCTTGACGCCGCTCACCACCGCCTCCAGCTGATCGGTGGGGATGTCGACGCCCGTGAGCTTCTTCAGCGCCCCGGCGGGGTCGCTGAGGAACTGCTTTTGCAGGGCCTCGTCGCCCTTGATCTTGTCCACAATGTCCTCAATGGCCTTTTTGATGTCCATGGGGATCCCTCCTCTTATTTGATGTCGCCCTATTTTATCGAAATTTTCCCCACTTGTCAATTTCGACTTGCGGATTGGGGGCGGACGGGCTATAATATCGGCAAGCTGCATAATGGCTGATTACTGGAACAAGGTTTTGAAAGGCGGGATTTTATGAAGAAGGCGGCCTTTATCGGCGTGGGGAATATGGGCGGGGCGCTGGCCCGGGCGGCTTGCCGGTCAATTGGGCCGGAGCAGATGGTGCTGTTCAACCGCACGCCGTCCAAAGCGGAGGCGCTGGGGGCGGAGCTGGGCTGCGACGTGGCGGACAGCGCCGCCGACGCGGTCTGGGCGGCGGAGTACCTCTTCCTGGGGGTGAAGCCCGGCGGCATGCGGCCGCTGCTGGAGGAGCTGGCTCCCCAGATCCGGGACCGCCGCCGGGTGGGCGAGGACAAGGTAGTGGTGTCCATGGCGGCGGGGCTGACGATCAAGGACATGCGGCCCCATCTGGCGGGGGCCGGTTACTACGTGCCGGTGGTGCGCATCATGCCCAACACCTGCGTGGCCGTGGGAAAGGGCATGACCGCCCTGTGCGCCGGAGAGGCGGCGGATGCCTACATCAAGGGCGTAGAGGAAATTTTGTCCGCCACAGGGCGCGTAGAGCGCATCCCCGAGGAGCTGGTGGATCAGTTTGCCGCCGTGGCCGGGTGCGGTCCCGCCTTTGTCTACCCCTTTATTGAGGCGCTGGCGGACGGCGGGGTGATGACCGGCCTGCCCCGGGCCCAGGCGGTGGAGTACGCCGCCCAGATGGTGCTGGGGGCGGCGTCCATGGTGCTGGAGACGGGCAGGCACCCCGGCGCCCTCAAGGACGAGGTGTGCTCCCCCGGCGGCTCCACCATCGCCGGGGTGGCGGAGCTGGAGCGGGGCGGCCTGCGCTCCGCCGCCATGAACGCGGTGCTGGCCGCCTGGCGGCGCGGCGCGGAGCTGGGAAAATAGAATGAAAAATGGGCGGAAGGGCGTCCGGCGGCAGTGCCGCCGGACGCCCTTCCGCGTGATCCGCCCCGGCGGTCACTCCGCGCCGCCGTTGCCGTCCATGGCCATCATGAAATCGTAGTCCCGGACGCACACCACCAGCTCCGGCCGGAACTGGCGGATATAGTCCACAAGGCCCATCTCGCGGTAGTGGCGCAGGTCCAGGGAGTGGGTCTCGTCAAAGCTGAGGTAGGCCAGGCACTCCACCGGGTTGGTAAAGCTGTCCCCGTAGATGAGGATGCTGGGCAGCCCGTCCCGGCCGGTGTCGATGACGGTGCGGGCGATGTCGCCGCCCATATAGAGGCCGTAGTCCACCGTCTCCTCCGGGGAGGCGGGCAGGCGGTATACGCTGGGCTCCACGGGGGTGCCGTTGTCCGCCCGGGTGAAGGGGACGGGCTGGAGGGGCAGCAGGATGGACAGCTGCTCGTCCCGCCGCTCCAGGTTGAGCAGCTTGCGCTCCCGGGAGCCGATATATTCGTTGGGGAGGATTTCGAGCTGGAAATCGTCCGCGCCCAGGATGGGGAAGTCAAGGCCGGTGTCCGCCGCCGCCTTTTCCAGAATCAGACGGCAGGTCTCGAATGCGCCCTGCATGGTATAGTGGTTGTCCGCCCGGGCGGCGTACTGCCTGGAGCCCCCCGCCTGGGCCAGAACGGCCTCCACGTCCAGGAAGGGGACGCCCCGCTCCTCCATGGCCCGGGTCATGGACCGGCTTTTCATCCGGCTGCGCCGGGCCTCGCTGTTGAGGTACCAGGGGTACTCATCCGCCCGGGAGACGGACTGGCAGGGCACCGCCACATAGCAGAAATACCCGCCGTACTCCGTCACCGCGGCGTTGATGTCCGCCAGGTTGTCCGCCATGAGGCCGGCCCAGCGGTCGATGTCCGCCTGGTCGTCGGTCATGTAGGGCAGAAAGGGGAGCAGGCTGTCCCCGGCGATCACCACATCGTTGACCACCGGGCGGCCCAGGGCCAGGTCCCCGCGGGTTTTAAGCTTGAGCAGGGTGGAGCGCAGGGGGGCGTGGTCGGCCAGATAGCGCTCCAGCTGGGTGAAATAGCCGCCGTCCCCCACGCTCTGGGGGGCGGGCTCCGGCAGGGAGGCCAGCATGCGGTTTTCCCAGTAGGAGAAATCCTGGGAGGGGCGGAGCAGGGCGGCGGCCAGCCCCGCCGTCAGGACGCCCAGGAAGCAGACGGCCATAAACAGATCGGCAATTCGTTTCACTCTGACCGCCTCCTCAGAATTGGAAGTAGATGAAGGGGTTGAAGCTGCCCGTGGCCAGTTTGAGGTAGGACAGGGCCAGCAGGGCCAGCGCCGCCAGCTTGGGGCACCAGACCCGGGCCAGGGCGGCGGGGCCTGTCCCACCCTCGGGCAGCCTGTCCTGCAGCCAGACCTTCACCGGCAGGGCGGCGATGAGGCAGGCGGCCCACTCCGGCCAGTATTGGAGGAGGTAATAGACCGCCTGGCCGTCCGGCGCCCCGCCCAGGCCCAGCATGGCCTGGAAATAGGCCCCGGCGTAGGCGGCGCCGGGGGAGCGGAACAGCACCCAGCTTATCATCACCGCCAGCAGGGTGTAGGCGTGGCGGAAAAACCGGGGCAGCCGGGCGAGCCCCCGGCCCCACAGCAGCTTTTCCCCCGCCAGCAGCAGAAAGAACCAGACGCCCCACAGCACGAAGGTCCACGCCGCCCCGTGCCACAGCCCGGTGAGCAGCCATACCACGGCCAGATTGAGGATGTTCCGGGCGGGGGAGCGGCGGCTTCCCCCCAGGGGGATATAGACGTAATCCCGGAACCAGGAGGACAGGGAGATGTGCCACCGCCGCCAGAACTCGGTGACCGACTGGGAGATATAGGGGTAGTTGAAGTTTTCCAGGAAGTGAAAGCCAAACATCCGCCCCAGGCCGATGGCCATATCGGAGTAGGCGGAGAAGTCAAAGTAAATCTGAAGGGTGTAGGCCGCCGCCCCCGCCCACGCCGTACCGGCGGCCATGGAGGCGGGGGACTGGGCGAACACGGCGTCGGCGATCTCGCCCATAGCGTTGGCCAGCAGCATCTTTTTGCCCAGCCCGAACAGGAACCGCACCGCTCCCTGGGAGAATTCGGACAGGGACTCCTCCCGGCCGGTGATCTCCCGGGCCACGGTGGAATAGCGCACGATGGGTCCGGCCACCAGCTGGGGGAACAGGGCCACGTAGAGGGCCACATAGAAGGGGTTGCGCTGGCAGCCGGCGTCCCCGCGGTACACGTCGACGACGTAGCTCAGCCCCTGGAAGGTGAAAAAGGAGATGCCGATGGGCAGGACGATGGGGGGCAGGTTCAGACGGACGCCCAGGCGGCTGAGGTTGGCGGAGAGAAACCCGGCGTATTTGAACCAGCCCAGCAGCCCCAGCCCCAGGACGACGGCCGCCCACAGCGCCGCCCGCCGGACGGCCCGGGGATGCCCCGGAGCGGCCAGCAGCCCGCACAGGTAGTTGACGGCGATGGAGCACAGCAGGACAGGCAGATAGCTGAGGCCGCCGCAGGCGTAGAAAAACAGGCTGAAAACCAGCAGAACCCCGTTGCGCCAGGCGCGGAAGCGCCGGGGCAGGCAGAAATAGAAGAGAAACAGGGCGGGCAGAAAGAACAGAAGAAACAGGATGCTGCTGAAAACCATGGAATCACCGCCTAAAGGAATGCGCGCACAGGCTTTAAAAGAGTGCGGCAGGACCGGCCCGTCCGGCCTTTAATTGCACAGTATACCAGCTTTTGGGCGGTATTTCAAGACGGCCCGCGGCGGAAAAAGAAGCCGCCCTTCCAATAAGGAAGGGCGGCGTTCTATGGGGGTGCGTTATGCCTCGTCCATGGGGGGAATCTCGGGCAGGTTCAGCGCGTAGGCGTCGCTGAGCTCCGACAGCAGGGCGGGGTAGTCTTCGTCCATGAGCTCAGGCTGGTAGACGATGGCGGCGGAGAGATAGCAGCCGTCCTGCTTGTAGTCGGCGTACAGCACCGCCACCCGCACCTTGGTGCGGTCCTCCTCAAAATAGGACACCTGCTTGACGGCGATGTCGTACTCGTCGAAGTAGTGGGTCTCCTGTACGCCGTCCTCGTAGAAGTCCGTGCCGGAGGAGACCATCAGCTCATAGGCCAGGTCCACCACGTCGGCGGCGTTCCCCTCGGTCTGGGCGATTTTGACCGTCACCTCCATGCCGTGGGCGGCGGAGCGGATGGCGCAGCCGTCCTCCAGGTAGGAGGGGTCCTCGCTGTAGGGGACGTGGGCGTCCACATAGGAGCCGCTCTGGCCGAACATCCCGTCCGGGGCCTTGATGTAGCCCACGGCGGTGAGCTCGTAGCCCAGCTCCTCCCCCACGTGGAACAGGGACTGGGGGTCGGGCTGCGCACTGGGGATGGCGGAGGGCTGCGCCGTCTGGGTGGGGGAGGGCAGGGGGGCGCTGGAGCCGGGGGCGGGGTCCTTCCGCCCGCCGCCGTCCAGCGTCCAGCCCAGCCCCGCGCCGGCCAGCGCCAGCGCCGCCGTCAGTGCCGCGGCCGCAGCCAGCAGCCCCCAGTGAGGGGGGACGGGCTGCTGGGCGGCCTCCAGCTCCTGGGAGGGGGCAAAGCCCTGGTAGGCCTTGGGGATGGTGATTTTCTTTTCCCTGCCGTCCCGGCCCGAATAGGTCCCCTTCCAGGCCCAGCGGGTCTCCTTGTAAATACGGAGGTTGGGCAGGGGCATCACCGCCGCGCTCAGGGCGCTGCCGGGCATCACCTGGCCGCTGGTCAGCAGGGCGACCGCCCGCTGGACCGACACCTTGAGCTGCTCCCGCTCCTCCTCGGTGAGGATTTCCCACCGGATGGCCCGGAACGCCCCGGTCCGCTTGGTGAAGCGGTATGTATCGGCGTTATTGAGCATGGGCAGGGTGACCCGCCACACGGTGCCGCCGCTGCGGACCATCAGGTTCATGGAGCGGTAGCAGAGCTGGATGCCGGGCAGGGCGAAAAACATCATGATAAAGCAGGCCACAATGCAGCCCAGCGCCGCCAGGGTAAAGGTGAGGGAGGCGCCGTTGGCAAAGCCGGTGAGGAGCAGCGCGATCCCCGGGATCAGGCCCACGAACATGGCGCCCGCCGCGCTCAGGCGCAGGGGCCGCATCCAGGCCACGCTGCCGGGGTAGAGGGTGAGCCCGGGCAGCTCGCCGCCCTGGGCGGATGCCGCCGCCCCCTGGGGCAGGTCGGGCAGGTCGGCGCTGCGCAGCCCCCCGATGATGGTGGGCACCGCCCCCAGCAGGGTGAACAGATAGAGCATCACCAGATCGCCCCAGTAGGCGGGACCCTCCAGCAGCCCCGCCTCCAGCAGCTCGGGGATGACCTGGAAGCTCTCAAACACCCCCAGCCCGGCGGCGGAGGTCAGGGCAATTGCCCAGGTGAGCCGGTGGGCCAGCCAGGTCATCACAAGGATGAGAAGGGAGGAGATCGCCGCCCCTTTTTTGCTCAGCCGGCCCCCCAGCAGCTCATAGCCCTTCAGCGCGCCCACGGCCATGATAAGGCCGGAGACGGACGCCACATAGCCCAGCTGCCCGATGACCACGGTGCACACCACGCCCAGCAGGGTGCCCAAAAAAGCGCCCACCACGCCGGCCACTACGTTTTCCGGCCTTTTTTTCCGCTGCTTTTCCATATTTCTACAACCTCCCGCGTCAATTATGGAATCAGTGGAACACACAACTCCATAGGTTATATCGGCAAAAAGACGCGTTAGAAAAGACCGGCGGAGAATTATGTGGGGGCCGCGCGTTATCCCGTTTGGCCAATATAGCTGCAGATCAATTCGGCGGTTTTCTCCGGCCCGATGGAGCTGTCCATGCTCAGCTCGTACTGATGGGGATCGCCCCACGTGCGGCCGGAAACGCTCTTGTAGTAGGCGCTCCGGGCAGCATCGGAACGGGCGATGCTCTTTCTGCCCTCCTGCTCCGTATCACCGTACATTTCCATGACCTTTTTCACGCGATACGCCTGGGGCGCGTGGATGAACACCCGCACCACGTTGGCGCGGTTTCGCAGCACATAGTCCGCAGCCCGGCCCACGATGACGCAGGAGCCCTTGTCGGCGATGAGGTTGATGGCCCGGTCCTGGGCCGCGATAGCCTGCTGGACCACGCTGGTGCTCAGGTACAGCTCCCGCATCACGGCGTTCTCGTCGGAGTTGATGCCCGAGATAAATTCCTGGGCCAGACCGCTCTCCCGGGCGGCCAGGGCCGCCGTCTCCTTGTAGTAGCAGGGGATGCCCAGCTTTTCCGCCACCAGCTGGCCCACCCGCTTGCCCGCCGAGCCGTGTTCCCGGGCGATGGTGATGATGACGCCGGGGCGGGAGGGGCGCAGTACGGCCTGCTCCGCCGCGCCGCCGCCGTCCTCCGCCTTGAGCTGTTTCCACAGCCGGAGCATCACAGCGGCGGTGACGGCGGCGGCCAGCACGTCGGCAATGGGCGCGCCCCAGAAGATGCCGGTGACGCCGAAAAACATGGGCATGAGGATGGAGAAGACGATGAGCAGCACGTCCCGCAGGATGGACAGGGGCGCGGCGGCTTTGGCGTGGCCAATGGACTGCAAAAAGATGGCGCACACCTTTTGTACGCAGGTGAACAGGATGAGGGACAGATAGATGCGCAGGCAGCCCACCGCGAACCGGGTGTACAGCACCGGGTCCACGCCGTCCGCGCCGAACATGCGGATGAACATCACCGGGAACGCCTCAAAGAGCACGGTACAGATGAGGCAGACGATGCAGGTCCACTTGATTATGAGCCCCAGCAGCTCCCGTACCCGGCCGAACTTCTTCGCGCCGTAGTTGTAGCCCACGATGGGCTGGGCCCCGGCGGCGATGCCGATGGCGATGTTCAGCACGATCTGGAACAGCTTCATGATGACCACAAAGGCGGCCAGGGGGATGTCCTCGCCATAGGGGGACAGTGCGCCGTACCGCACCAGCAGGATGTTGTTCACGATGGTGATCACCACGATGGACAGCTGGGTGAGGAAGCTGGACGCGCCCAGGGCCATGACCTGCCTCAGCAGGGTGAAGTCGGGGCGGAAGCTGGCGCGGGACACCCGGAAGGTGCGGCTCCTGGTGAGGTAGGCCGCGCAGATGCAGAAGCTGACGAACTGGCCCAGAATGGTGGCCCAGGCCGCTCCCCGGATGCCCAGATCCAGCACGAAAATGGCCACGGGGTCGCCGATGATGTTCAGAACCGCTCCCACCAGCATAGCCCCCATGGCGTATTTCGGGCTGCCGTCGGCCCGGATGATGGAGGCCAGGGTATTCTGCACCAGGGCCAGGGGCATCATGGCGTAGATGATGAAGCCGTAGTCGTGGGCCAGGGCGAGGTTGGCGTCGGTGGCGCCGATGAGCCGCAGCAGGCCGTCCCCCCAGAGATAGCTGACAAGGATAATGGCCGCGCCGCCCAGAAAGGAGCACAGGACGCTGCCGCCCACAATTCGGTGGATATCCTCGGTTTTGTTCCGGCCCAGGGCCATGCTGAGGGAGGCCGCCGCGCCGTCCCCGAAAAACAGCGACACGCCCCAGCCGATCACCGTGATGGGGAAGATGACCCCGGTGGCGGCGTTGCCCAGATAGCCCACGCCGTTGCCCACAAAGATCTGGTCCACGATATTGTACAGGCAGGAGATGATGAGCGAGAAAATACAGGGGATGGCGAATTTCAGCAGCAGCTTCCCTGGTTTCTCTGTGCCAAGATAGGTTGAATCTTGCATAAAAAGTACCTCCATCGAATGATTTGCGGACAAAAAGGGCGCACGCTGCCGCGTGCGCCCTTTTGAAAAAAGACACACGCGCGGCATTTCCGTACCGTGATCAGGCTTACGTGCAATGCACTGCGTGTGTCGTTGAATGTCCGTATTCAGTTGACAAGGTTCAGTTTATCAAATTGGTTTTTCAAAAGCAAAGGTCAATTTTCACAAAATTTCAAAGGATACTTAAATCCCGTAAGGGCACTGCGCATGACCTGTACTGATAAAATAGATACGGTCCATTCAATCAGCCATCTATGCGCCTGGAGCCAAGATGCGGGGTTTCCCGAAGGTCCTCCGGATCAGCAGCGGGGATGTCGTTCTCAATGCTGTCCCGGGCGAGATCGGTGTCAAAGACGGGATAGATCCTGAAAGGGATGGGGTGAAGAAAAACGCCGTTGTACTTTTTCAGCTTCTGTGATACATTATACCGAGCGGACAAACAAATGACAGGAGGACAGACGATGGATCACTTTGACGAGATCGACTTGGCGGACTGCCCCTGCTGCGGCAGCGTAGGGAGCATGGAGGAGGAGGGAGGCTGGTGCCTGTATGTCCAGTGCGGGTACTGCGGCGCCCGCACGGCGGAGCTCTCTTATAAAAACGAGGCCGAGCGCCAGGAGGCCGCCCGGAGGGCGGCGGTCAACTGGAACCTCAGGAAGGTGATATACCCCGGTCCCGGAGAGTGACGCAGGGGACAAAAGAGAGGACCGGAGCTTTTGCCCCGGCCCTCTCTTTTGACTGGATGGGTGGTCACAGCACCTTTTCCACATGGAACATGGACTCTAACACGATAAAGTTTGTGCGGAAAAGGTTGTTCAAATTCCAGAAGCTGACGCCGGCAAGGCCGTATTCGCTCACCAGGGCGTACTTGGCCCGGAGGCTGCGGGCGTCCTCAAACCAGACCTCGTGCTGTCTGCCGTCTCCGTCGTAGTAGCGGAAGAAGGGGGACTGCGCAGCTTGATCATACTGGATGCTCGCGCCTACCTGCCCGGCCAGCGTGACGGCGTCAATGTTGGAGAGAGAGCGTGCCGCCGTGCCCTGCACAAAGGGCAGCGTCCAGTCATAGCCGTAGTTGGGCACGCCCATAAGAATACGTTCCGCCGGCATGACCTGCGTGGCGTAGTCCAGCACCCGGCGCACCTGATTGATGGGCGCCACCGCCATGGCCGGCCCATATGTGTAGCCCCACTCATAGGTCATGAGGACAACGTAGTCCACAGTCTTACCGTGGAAGGCATAGTCGTGGGCTGAGTACAGAAGGCCCTGCTGGCTGTCTGAGAGCTTGGGCGCCAGCGCGGTCACCACAATGCAGCCCAGCCGGTGCATCCGCTCTGTCAGGCGGCGCAGGAATTGATTGTAGCTCTCCCGGTCAAACTGATAGATATACTCAAAGTCCACATTCACGCCGTACCAGCCGCCCTGCCGCAGCAATGCCTCTGCGTTTTCCAAAAATGTATCCTGCACGGTCTGATCGGTCAGAATGGCGTGGGCGATCTGACTGGAGAACCCTCCTGCTTCCAGCAGGTTTGTGAGCGTCAGAAGATTTGCCGTGCGGTGCCCGCCGGAGAGCGTTATGTCCAGGCTGAAGGTGGGAGTCAGGTTCCCGGCCATATCGGAACGATAAGAAAAGGGCGAGAGAAATGTCAGGTAGGGCAGTGTGGCGTTCAGTGTGCTGTCCGCGGCATCGGTTACGTAGCCGTTGACGGTGATCTCCCGCATTTGCCGGCCATCGGTTGGAATGACGACCGTCTGTCCGGGGTATATGCGGCTGGGGTTGGCAATCTGAGGATTCGCCGCGATGAGACGCTGAAGGCTTACATCATGTCTGCGTGCAATGGAATGCAGGGTATCACCACGGCCCACGGTGCGGCGGGCCTCATTGTTCGGGATGATAAGCGCCTGACCCACTGACAGCATATTGGGGTCTTGCAGCTGATTGGCAAAGATGATGTCATCCATTGATGTGGAATATCGGCGGGCAATTTGATAAACAGTGTCGCCGCTTCTTACAACATATATTTCCAAGGCGTTCATCCTCCTGTTGTGCTTGGTTTGGATATCCCATTCTATTCCCGGCACCGGCAAAAGGAGGCTTATCCCATAGTTACCTCTTTAGTGCTGCTTGGCGGAGCTGATCGACCACATCGACGTATACCACGCGGAGAAGCAGGACGGCGTTACTACCCAGCACATCACGATTTATTACAACTGTATCGGCGCTTTCTCTGTCCCTGATCGCCGGAAAATCCCTGCGGGGGAAATCACCATGGGAACGAGAAAGGGAGTAGCTGTCAGCTACTCCCCGGAGCGGATCGCTTGATATGGTTTTGGACAATAAAAATGCGGAGTGCCCTTCATGGAAAACTCAAATCCCATAAGGACACTCCGCATGGTCCGAGTGGCGGGATTTGAACCCACGGCCTCTTGGTCCCGAACCAAGCGCGCTACCAGCTGCGCTACACCCGGATGTTGTGTGGAAAAGCTCCGCAAAACGGATAAAGGAAACGAGAAGTGGGCGGGCCGTAGCCCGCCCACTTGATTTGGAGGCGCCACCCAGATTTGAACTGGGGCATCAGGATTTTGCAGACCCTTGCCTTACCACTTGGCTATGGCGCCGTACACTGCTATTCTATTGTCCCCGCCCGGCGTTTAGAACCGGCAGGCGGGAAAATCCTTTCACAATTGCCCCGCCGCATCGAAACCCAACGGAGCGGGTTCGATGCGGGGAGGAGGGGCAAGGGAGCGGAACGAAGGAATCCCGCCTGAAAGGCGGGGTTCCTGAGTGGGGCGGGTTTTGCCCCGACGTGGAGCGAGTGACGAGGCTCGAACTCGCTACCTCCACCTTGGCAAGGTGGCGCTCTACCAGATGAGCTACACTCGCATATGGTGCCCAGGGCCGGAGT
>CAJUEG010000075.1 GCA_910584835.1 uncultured Oscillospiraceae bacterium
AAAAACTACAAAATTTCTTCGGCGTTTTCTTACAATTTCAGATTGGCGTTGACATTGATAATTCTTTCTGTTTGCCATGGATATTCCCGCCAGACTGTGGTATGGTGTGTCGCTACAGGAGGCGAGAGCAATGCGAAACACTTTGGAAGATCTCTACTACGGCAACATCACCCCCAACACGCAGGACATGGCGCCCAATTCGGAGCTGAAGCAGGCGGCAGACCGTGTGGCCCGGTTTGAAAACCAGCTCTCGGAGCAGCTCGATGAGACTGGGCAGGCGGTCTTAGCAAGGCTCATCGAATCTCAGCAGGAAATTGACAGCATCACCGCCCTGGAAAACTTTATCCTGGGCTTCCGACTGGGCGCCAAAATTGTGATGGAGTGCATGGATACCAATGACGGTGATATTAGAACTGGAGGTGACTGACCATGGCAAAGCGCAGACCATCCGGCGACGGTATGGTGCGCAAGCGGGAGGACGGCCGCTGGGAGGGCCGCATCGTGGTGGGACACAAGGAGGATGGCGATCCTATCTTCCAGTATGTCCTCGCACCCACGCAGAAAGCCCTTCTGCCCAAGCTCCACCAAAATATTGAAGTCTTCCGGGATGTGGAGCTGTGCGAGGATAGCCGCATGACCCTGGCCCAGTGGCTGGATCGCTGGCTGGAGGAGTACGCTGCCCCGCGCCTTCGGGAAAGTACCATGAGCGGCTACCGTATGTACACCGAACAATATATCAAACCCCGCCTGGGCAGCAAAAAGATGAACTCAATCACCGCGGTGGACATCCAGCGGATGTATACAAAGCTGATGAAGGAGGGGTGCGTGCGGGAACACCCGGAGCATGGCCGCGCCCTCTCCGCCGGCACTGTCCGGCGCATCCACACCATGCTCCACCGGGCGCTGGGTGATGCGGTGAAAGCCCACATCATCCCACGCAACCCCGCCGAGGGGCTGACACTACCGAGGTCGGACGGCCCGGCCAAGCGCGTCCTCACCGACAGGGAACTGGACAAATTTATGGAGGCCATCAAAGCCGATCCTTTCTGGCACGACTTCTTCTACACCGAGCTCACCACCGGCCTGCGGCGGGGCGAGATCTGCGGCCTCCAGTGGCGCGACTTTGATCCTGAAACGGGTATGTTGCAGATCAGCCGCACCCTGCACAAAAAGACGGGCGGCGGGTTTGAGACCGGCGAAACGAAAACCGGGCGGGGACGGCGCAAGATTTTGCTTCCTCAGAGTACGGCGGATATGCTCCGGGCGCGCCAGGAAGCATTTCCCGGCAAGTGGATCTTCCCCAATCTTCTCAAGCCGGAGCAGCCCGTTTCCCCCGATGCGGCTTATCGACGGCTGAAATCTCTGCTTCGCGAGGCCGGGATCACGGAAAGCATCCCGTTCCATGCATTGCGTCACACCTTTGCCACCCATGCGTTGGCCAGTGGGGTGGACGCCAAAACCCTGTCCGGCATCCTGGGCCACACCGACGCCGCGTTCACGCTGAACACCTACACCCACGTCACCAGTGATATGCAGAGACAGGCCGCGGCCATCGTGGGGAACTTTATGGAGGACATCTTCGGGAAGGAGTTGAAGCCATGGCAAAGCGCAGAAAACGGGGCGAAGGAAGCGTCCACTTGAGAAAAGACGGGCGCTGGGAGGGCCGGGTGGTGGTGGGCTACGACGAGAAGAACCTACCCATTACCAAAAACGTGCTGGCAAAGACAAAAACGGCGTGTTTGGACAAGCTGAAAGCCTTACAGGAAACCTGTTCAGGGCAGGCCACAGAAAAGCTCCAGCCAGATATGACCTTCGGTGAATGGCTGGATTTTTGGTATCAAAACTATTCCAAACCCAGGCTGCGTCCCAAATCACAGCTCGACTATGAAAACAGTATTTACCGGCATATCATCCCCGCATTGGGGAAAATTCCGCTATCCAGACTGACCGCCAACGACCTCCAGCAATTTTATGCGCAGATAAAGAAAAACGGCCGTCTAATCCGCACCCAGGTTTACGGCGATGGCCTCTCAGACCGCATGGTGCGGGCTTGCCACACCCGATGCCTGACCGCGCTGGATTGCGCTGTGGCGGACGGCCTGATCCGTATCAATCCCGCCGCCGACTGCAAACTCCCCGGACAGACTCTCAAAGATATGAACTTACTGACGCGGGAGGAAATGCAGCGGTTTCTCATCCAAGCCAAGGAGGAGGGGTACTACGAGCTGTTCCTGCTGGAGCTGGCCACGGGCCTGCGCCGGGGCGAGGTGCTGGCCCTCCAATGGGACGATCTGGACTTCGAAGCTGGAGCACTTCATATCCAACGTCAGGTCTACCGGGCCAGCGGTGAGCTGGTGGTGTCCGCGCCCAAGACGAAAGCCGCCCTACGCACCATTGTGCTGCCATCCGCTTTGGTGGGTGTGCTGGAGGAGTACCACCAGGGGGTAAACTCCCGCTGGATGTTCCCCTCTCCGGTAAAAGTGGATTCGCCCCTCGACCCCGCCACCGTTCGGAAACGCCTCCAGACAATTCTGGAACACGCGGGATGCAAAAGGGTCCGCTTCCACGACCTGCGCCACCTGTTCGTGACCACAGCCCTGGAAAACGGCATGGATGTGAAAACTTTGTCCACTATCATCGGGCACGTCTCCGCAAAGACAACGCTGAATATTTATACCCATGTCACCGATGCCATGCGGCAGACCGCGGCGGCAAAAATCGACCGGGGGATTGGCAAGTGTGAGCCTCCGGACGGCCACGGCGAGGGTTTACCCACCCAAACGCCCAGCCCATCCCCAAAGACCCCGTTTGAGCCGTACAGGGGCAAAATCCGCAAATCAGGGACAGGCTGTGTGACGCAGATCAATGACCATCTCTGGGAAGGAAAATTCTCACCCAAGTGGCCCGACGGCAAAAAGCACTCCCGCAGCGTCTACGCCAGCACCGAAACCGAATGCGAGGAGAAGCTGGCCGATCTGATCCGAGAAATGAAAACGGAGATCGCGGAAGCCAAACGCCTGGCCTCAGAGGGGAAATGGGCGGAGGCCATGGCCCTGGCGGGGCAGAAGAAAGCCCGGGGAACAAGAAAAGCGGTGTGAAAATCGGGAAAAATGTGCCACGCTGTAATCAGTAGAGGGCCCCCGCGCCGCCGGCAAGCTCAGCCATCCCCCCTGCCCCCAGCCGGGGACAGATTTTTTCTGTCTGTGGTCATTTATGTGGTCAGGGCCAAAACGCGAAAAATCAAGGCCGCAAAAAAGTGACGAAAAGCAGAACAAATCCGCCTGAAACCAACGGTTTCAAGCGGATTTCTGGTGGACGATACAAGACTCGAACTTGTGACCTCCCGCACGTCAAGCGGATGCTCATACCAGCTGAGCTAATCGTCCAATTATGAAGCCCGCTCCGAGAAGCGGAACAAGCATATTATAATGGCATGAGGGCGGCTTGTCAAGGCTTTTTTCGCGTGTTATACTGGACAACAACACACTGCGGACAAAGCGGAAGACAAAATGCAAAGGAGGACGACCTATGAAATACGCGCTGATTACCGGCGGCTCCCGGGGAATTGGGGCCGCCGCCGCCCGGCTGTTCGCCCAAAGGGGCTGGGGAGTGGCGGTGGGGTATGACCAAAGCGGGGACCGGGCCCAGGCGCTGACGCAAGAGCTTCGGGAGCTGGGCGTGCCCGCCCTGGCTGTCCGGGCCGATGTGGCCGACCCCCGGCAGGTGGGGAAAATGGTTGACAATGTGTTAGAAAAATTTTGTCAACTTGACATTTTGATTTGCTCGGCCGGCGTCTCTCACGTGGGCCTCATCAGTCAAATTGACGAGGACCAATGGCGGCGATTATTTGCTGTCAATGTGGACGGCGTCCACCACTGCTGCCGCGCTGTGCTGCCCCATATGCTCTCCCGCAAGTGCGGCTCCATTGTCACCGTGTCCTCCATGTGGGGGCAGGTGGGGGCCTCCTGTGAGGCGGCCTACTCGGCCACAAAAGGGGCGGTGATCGCCTATTCCAAAGCCCTGGCCAAGGAGCTTGGCCCCTCCAATATCCGGGTAAACTGCGTGGCGCCAGGGGTGATTGACACAGAAATGAACGCCCATCTCACCGGGGAGGATTTGTCGGCCCTGGCGGAGGAGACCCCCCTGGGACGTGTCGGCACGGCGTCGGAGGCCGCGGCAGCCATTGCTTTTTTGGCCTCCGATGAGGCGTCCTTCCTCACCGGACAGGTGGTGGCCCCCAACGGGGGCCTGGTGATCTAAGCACAAATGTCCGTCACAATATCATATAACGGCGTTTCTCTCCAGATGGTCCTTGTCGATTTTTACGGTTGACAACTCAAAATGACAAGTATATAATTGTCAACAATCTGGGGGGCGCAATCGTGCCCCCTTCGATGTTAGAGGACCTGCGGCATATCTCATATATAGGAGGAAACCAGAATGAAGAAGAAAAATCTTGCGGCGCGGCTCTTAGCGGGCGCCATGTGCCTGAGCCTGCTGGCCGGCTGCTCCAGCACCGGCGGCACCCCCGCATCCGGCGCGCCCAGCCAGGGCGCTCAGGAGAGCCAGCCCGCCCAGAACGACAACCAGGGCGGCCAGACCGCCGGCGGCACCTTTAAGCTGGGCGGCATCGGCCCGCTGACCACCGACACCGCCATTTACGGCAAGGCCGCCATGAACGGCGCGCAGATCGCCGTGGACGAGATCAACGCCCTGGGCGGCGCTATCCAGTTCGAGCTCCAGGCCGAGGACGACCAGGCCGACCCCGAGCTGGGCGTCAACGCCTACCACAAGCTGCTGGACGACGGCGCACAGATCATCGTGGGCAGCGTCACCTCCGGCTCCGGCATCGCCGTGTCCGCCGAGACCTTTAAGGACCGGGTGTTTACCCTGACTCCCTCGGGCTCCTCCGTGGACGTCATTGACGGCAAGGACAACGTGTTCCAGGTGTGCTTCACCGACCCCAACCAGGGAACCGGCTCCGCCGATTACATCTCTGAGAATCTTCCCGGCGCCAAGGTGGCGGTCATTTACCGGAACGACGACGCCTACTCCCAGGGCATCCGGGACACCTTCGTGGCCGAGGCCGACGCCAAGGGTATGAGCATTGTCTATCAGGGCACCTTCACCAAGGACACCCAGACCGACTTCTCCGTCCAGCTGGCCGGCGCCCAGAACGCCGGGGCGGACGTGCTGTTCCTTCCCATCTACTACCAGCCCGCGTCCGTGATCCTGGCCCAGGCTGCCGCCATGAGCTACGCCCCCACCTTCTTCGGCGTGGACGGCATGGACGGCATCCTGACCATGGAGGGCTTTGACACCAAGCTGGCCGAGGGCGTCATGCTGCTCACCCCCTTCTCCGCCGACGCGGAGGACGAGCGCACCCAGAACTTTGTGAAGAAGTACAACGAGCTCCACGGCGAGACCCCCAACCAGTTTGCCGCCGATGGCTACGACGCGGTGTACGTCATCTATGAGGCCATCCAGGCCGCCGGCTGCACCGCCGGCATGAGCGCCGCCGACATCTGCGAGGCGCTGGTCAAGGCCATGACCACCATCTCCGTGGACGGCCTCACCGGCCAGGGCATGACCTGGAAGGCCAGCGGCGAGGTGTCCAAGGCCCCCATGGCCGTGGTCATCAAGGACGGCGTGTACGTCACCCCCTGACCTTGAGGGATGCTCCAGCTTTATATCTTCTGTTCCAGGCTGTGACGGGGACGGGGGCACGGTGTTCCGCGCCCCCGTTTCTGGCATAAAGTCAATGTGAGAAAAAGAGAGGTGCGTCTATGGAATTCCTTTCCTATCTGATCAGCGGGATCAGTCTGGGGAGCGTGTACGCCATCATAGCCCTGGGCTATACCATGGTGTACGGCATCGCCAAGATGCTGAACTTCGCCCACGGCGACGTCATTATGGTGGGTGGCTACGTCTCCTTCTGCGCCATGTCCTACCTGGGGCTGCCCGGCTGGCTGTCGGTGGTGCTGGCCATGGCGGCGTGCACCGTACTGGGCGTGGTCATCGAGGGGCTGGCCTACAAGCCGCTGCGGCAGGCCACCTCCCTGGCGGTGCTGATCACCGCCATCGGTGTGAGCTACTTTCTGCAAAACGCCGCCCAGCTCATCTGGGGGGCCTCCCCCAAGGGGTACACCCCCCTCATCCCCACCACCAACGCCCAGGGGGAGCCCAACGCCCTGCGGCTGTTTGACGGGCAGCTGTCCATCTCCTACATCTCCCTGTTCACCATGGGGGCGTGCATTGTCATCATGGCGCTGCTCACCTTTTTCACCGGCAGGACCAAGCTGGGCAAGGCCATGCGGGCCTGCTCGGAGGACAAGGGGGCGGCCCAGCTCATGGGCATCAACGTCAACGCCACCATCTCGCTGACCTTTGCCATCGGCTCCGCCCTGGCGGCGGTGGCGGGGGGGCTGCTGTGCTCCTTCACCACCTCCCTTATGCCCACCACCGGCTCCATGCCCGGCATCAAGGCGTTCACCGCTGCGGTGTTCGGCGGCATCGGGTCCATCCCGGGGGCCTTTTTGGGGGGCGTGCTGCTGGGCATCATCGAGTCGCTGGCCAAGGCGTACATCTCCACCCAGCTGGCCAACGCCATTTTGTTTGCCGTGCTCATCATCGTGCTGCTGGTGAAGCCCTCGGGCCTGCTGGGCAAATATGTGCCCGAGAAAGTGTGAGGTGGCGGGGATGAGAAAACTGACACAGAAAATCCGCGGGCTGAAAAAGACCACCAAGGTGGATTTTGCCACCTACCTGGGGGTCATCCTGGCCTTTATCGCCGTCACGCTGCTGGGACGGTTCGGCCTGCTCAACCGCTCCCTCACCGGCATGCTGGTGCCCATCTGCGCCTATATCGTCATGGCGGTGTCGCTGAACTTAACGGTGGGCATTTTGGGCGAGCTGTCCCTGGGCCACGCGGGCTTTATGAGCGTGGGGGCCTTCTCCGGCGTCATCGCCGCCCAGAGCCTCCAGGGAGCCATCCCCTCCGCCCCGGTGCGGCTGGCCGTCGCCATCCTGGTGGGCGCGGTCTTTGCGGCGGCGGCCGGGTTCATCGTGGGCGTCCCCGTGCTGCGGCTGCGGGGGGATTACCTGGCCATCGTGACCCTGGCCTTCGGGGAGATTATCAAGGAGCTCATCAACTGCCTGCTGGTGGGCTATGACAGCCGGGGGCTGCACATGGCCTTCAACGTCAGCGGCAGCCTGACCATCAATGATCTGGGGCTGGAGCCGGACGGCATGGCCATCATCAAGGGGGCCCAGGGGGCCACCGGCACCACCACCATCGCCACCTTCACTGCGGGCTTCATCCTCATCATGATTACCCTGGTGATCGTGCTCAACCTGGTGCGCAGCCGGGCGGGGCGGGCCATCATGGCCCTGCGGGACAACCGCATCGCCGCCGAGAGCGTGGGCATCAACGTCACCAAGTACAAGCTGATGGCCTTTGTCACCTCCGCCTCCCTGGCGGGGGCGGCCGGGGCGCTGTACGGCCTCAATTACTCCAACCTGGCGGCCAGCAAGTTCAGCTTCGACACCTCTATCCTGGTGCTGGTCTACGTGGTGCTGGGGGGGCTGGGCAATATGTGGGGCTCCATCATCGCCGCCGCCGTGCTGTACATCCTGCCCGAGGCGCTGCGGGAATTCGCCGACTACCGGATGCTGGTGTACGCCGTGGTGCTCATCCTGGTGATGCTGGCCACCAACAACGACCAGCTCAAGGCCCTGGCGGGCCGCATCCTCCCCAAGCGAAAGGGGGCCGCGGACAATGGCTGAAAAAAAGGTGTTTGAAAAGGGCAAAATGGTGCCCGTGCCCAGCGTGTCCATCATCCCGGAGCGGGACCTGGGCAAGACCCCAATTCTGGAGTGCAGCCATCTGGGCATCGACTTCGGCGGCCTCACCGCCGTCAACGAGTTCAACATCACCGTGGGCCGCACCGAGATCGCCGGCCTCATCGGCCCCAACGGCGCGGGCAAGACCACGGTGTTCAACCTGCTCACCAAGGTCTACCAGCCCACCCGGGGCACCATCCTGCTGGACGGCATGGACACCCACGGCAAGACCCCCGCCCAGATCAACCGCATGGGCATCGCCCGCACCTTCCAGAATATCCGGCTGTTCAGCAGCCTGTCCGTGGAGGACAACGTGAAGATCGGCCTGCACAACCAGGAGAAATACTCCATGGTCTCCGGCATCCTCCGCCTGCCCAAGTACTGGCGGCAGGAGAAGGCCGCCCACGAGCGGGCGCTGGAGCTGCTGTCCATTTTTGACATGGAGCACATGGCCAATTACCAGGCCGGCTCCCTGCCCTACGGCGCCCAGCGGCGGCTGGAGATCGTCCGGGCGCTGGCCACCAACCCGTCCCTGCTGCTGCTGGACGAGCCGGCGGCGGGCATGAACCCGTCGGAGACCGCCGAGCTGATGGAGAACATCGTCAAGATCCGGGACACCTTCCAGATCGCCATCATGCTCATCGAGCACGACATGAACCTGGTCATGGGCATCTGCGAGGGCATCTGCGTGCTCAACTTCGGCCAGATCATCGCCAAGGGGACGGCGGAGGAGATCCAGTCCAACCCCACGGTGATCGAGGCCTATCTGGGCAAGCAGCAGGAAGGGGGCGCGGGCTGATATGCTGAAGGTAAACGACATCAACGTCTATTACGGCGCCATCCACGCCATCAAAGGGGTGTCCTTCGAGGTCAACGACGGCGAGGTGGTCACCCTCATCGGGGCCAACGGCGCGGGCAAGTCCACCATTTTGAATACGGTGTGCGGCCTGCTGCGCTCCCGCACCGGCTCCATTGAGTTTTTGGGCAAGAACCTGGCGTCTGTCCCCGCCCACAAGATCGTGGAGCTGGGCATGGCCCACGTCCCGGAGGGGCGGCGCATCTTCCAGCAGATGACGGTGGAGGAAAACCTGGAGATGGGGGCCTATACCCAGGCCCGCTCCGCCATCGAGCCCAGCCTGGAGCGGGTGTACGAGCAGTTTCCCCGGCTGAAGGAGCGGCGCAGGCAGGTTGCGGGAACCCTGTCCGGCGGCGAGCAGCAGATGCTGGCCATGGGCCGGGGGCTGATGTCCGGCCCCAAGCTGCTGATGCTGGACGAGCCGTCCATGGGGCTGGCTCCCATCCTGGTGGAGCAGATTTTCGACATCATCCGCCAGCTTCACAAGGCGGGCACCACCATCCTGCTGGTGGAGCAGAACGCCCAGATGGCCCTCAGCGTGGCCGACCGGGGCTACGTGCTGGAGACGGGCAAGATTGTGGCCACCGGGGCCGGGTCCGACCTGCTCCGGGACGAGGCGGTGAAAAAAGCGTACCTGGGCGGCTGAGGCCGCCGGGCAGAAAAGGGGGGCGCCGCAGCCTGCGGCGCCCCCCTTGCGCGTGTTAACGTTTCAGCCGGTCAATGAGCGCCTGCTCCAGCCTGTCGCCGTACTTCATGGCCAGCAGGAACACCGCCAGCCCGCCCGCGCCCAGCAGCGCCATCCCCCACCAGGGGATGGACAGGGTGGCGCTGCCCACCGCGCAGGCCACCAGCAGCCCCCAGGGCCGGGCGATGAGGGCCAGCAGGAAAAACCGCTTGAAGGAGATGTCGGTCAGCCCCGCCAGGATACACAGGATGTCGTCGGGGAAGAAGGGGAAGAGGAAGGCCAGGGCCAGGAACACGTCCCGCTTCCGGCGGATCACGTCCAGGTATTTGTCGGACAGCTTTTCGCTGACAAACTGGCTGACGAACCGCTGGCCCAGGGCCCGGGCCAGGGCGAACACGATGGCGGAGCCCAGCGTCACCGCTCCCCAGGTGAGCAGAAAGGCGGGCCACAGCCCGAACAGGTAGGCCCCCGCCGCGGCGGTGAGGTTGCTGGGTATGGGGGCCACGATGACGGACACCAGCTGCACCCCGAAATAGGCCAGGTGGGACCAGGGGGAACACCGGGCGATATACTCCCCCAGCGCCTGCTGGGAGCCCGCCGCCTGGAAGAAGCCGGTGGCGTACAGCGCCCATACGCTGCCGCCCAGGATAGCGATGGTCAGCGCCCAGAGGAGAATTTTCAGCGGTTTGTTTTCCATGGCGGTCCCCTGCTTTCTGCGGCGGCTGATTGCCGCAAGCTTGCTTGACTGTACCCATTATAGCGTGAAATTGGGAAATGGCAACAAAGGTTCCCTTAGAAAAATTTGAAGATTCCCTTTAGAACCCGTATTCACAACCTCAAACGGCCGCCTGGCCGGGTCTTTTCCCGCCATACTGCGTTAAATTTTCTTGGAAAATCCAATAGGATTTCTGACTATCTCTTTATAAGTTCTTAAATGCCGCTAAGTCTTGATTTTTCAAGGGTTCGCGGCATTTTTGCTATCGGGGGAAGCTCACATATACTCTCAAAAGTTTTTAGGTTTTTGCTCTCAAAGGTAGTACGAAAGTAGTAAAACCTCGTCCTGCCTATGCTGCCAGCCGTTCCATTTCAGCCCTTGCGGAAGCGTAGGTTGCGTGTGCGTAATAGTTCAGCGTCATGGTGATGTTGGAGTGTCCCATGATATACTGCAACGCTTTGGGGTTCATGCCCGCATTGGCTAAGTTGGTGCAGAACGTGTGCCGGAGTGTGTGCGGTGTCATTACCTTTGGCAAGGCTTCCGCATGGCTCTTGTTGTACTTCTTCACAAGCTGCCGGAACATGGTGTCGTAGTTCGGTGCCGTTTTAGGATTGCCGTCCCGGTTAAGGAACAGGAAACCGCTGTAACCGTCCACGACTATATCCTTTGCACCCTTGCGATTGGCAAGCACACGCTTCAATGCTTCATAGACTTTCTCGCTCATGGGGATTTGCCGGACACCGCTTCCCGTTTTAGGCTTCTCAATGTAGTAGCCCGTTTCCTTGCTCCTAAGAAGCTGGTGGTCTACATTGATTGTCCTGTCCTCAAAGTCAAGGTCGGCGTCGGTCAGCCCGCAAAGCTCGGAAATCCGCAGCCCTGTCCCCAGCAGTATCACGATCTCGTCATAGTATTTCTCATAGACGCTATCGCTCTCCACAAAGGCCAGTAGGCTTTCTTCCTGCGCTGGCGTGAGAGGTACCTTTGGCTCCGTCGTATCTTCCAGAACGGTATTTAACTGGAAGTCAAACGGATTCTTGCGTATGCAATCGTCCTGTATCGCTGTGTAAAAGGCAGCTTTCAGAGAACGCTTGTCGTTGCTGATTGTGTGGTAGGCTATGCCCCGATCTCTCATGCGTAAAGCCCATTCTTTCGCGTCGGACATTTTCACGCTCTCAATCGGACACGCGCCCAGCGGGTCGCTCTCCAATAGCTTCATCAGCCGTTCGCGGCTTTTAACGGTGTTGTGCCGCACATTCCCCCGGTGGCGGTTCTGCTTCGCGTAGAGCTGGCAGACAGTCATTTTTTTGCCGATAGGGTCTATCCCGTCGTCAAGGTCTTTCTGGATTTCCTTTTCCTTTTCCCGTAGGGATATGTCCTCCCGTTTTCCGGCTGGGGTCTTGTCCGTAGGCACTAACTTCCAAGCATAGACGAATTGCACTTTCCCAAAGGTATCAGTGTATTTGTAAGCATATCGCCCGTCTTTCCTCTGGCTCTCTCCTGAACGCAAAATGCGATTTTTGCTGTCCCGTCTTTTTTCTGACATTGTGCGCTGCTCCTTTCCAAAGACGGAAAGAGCCTTGATATGCTACATCTATTATAGCATATTCAAGGCCCTTTTGCACGTTCTTTTTCTTAAATTACGTCCAGCGTGTCGATGATTTTTTCAAACTGCTTCCGCTTGATCTGAATACGGTTGCCGTTCATAATCACCCAGCCAGAAGTAGGGTTTTCCTCTGCCAGCTTGCGCAGCTTGTTTTCTCCGATACGGAAATATTTTGACGCTTCCTCAATGGTAAGCGTGTACTTTTCCCAAATGGGAACATCGTTATTGCACATAGATAATCCCCTTTCAAAACTGTTAAAAGGTTGGAATCAAAAAAGGGGCTATCATCGGACGGCTGTTAGCAGCAACCTCACGGGCGTTTCACCCCTCCGACGGTCTGCCGGAGCTGTACCCATTGCCTGCGACGCTTTTAACGCTCGGACTGTGGCGATACAGGAGTATCATTATGTATTCTGCGCGTCGTGGCCTACAAGCTGCTATGCCTGTTTCCCGGCGTCGGTGTTGGTCGCTCGGCTTTTCCCCGTAGGGGAAAAGTGTCATGGCGCACCCGCCGCGTGGCTCGGCGCAAAAGGAACGTATCCGATTTGCCCTATGCTGCGCCGCCGTTATCTTGCGCCGCTTTCTTTTTCAAGGTGCAGC
>CAJUEG010000076.1 GCA_910584835.1 uncultured Oscillospiraceae bacterium
GGCATCGACCAGATCTCCAGCGTGGTGCAGACCAACTCCGCCACCAGCGAGCAGTCCGCCGCCGCCAGCGAGGAGCTGTCCAGCCAGGCCGCCCTGATGAAGGAATTGCTGGCCCGCTTCAAGCTGCGTCAGGACGGCTACATGCCCAAGGCGCAGCCCGCCTACAGCGCTGCCCCCGCCTCCTCCTACGAGGAGAGCTATGAGTCCACCCCCGGCAGCTCCGTCTCCAGCGTGTTCAGCAAGTATTAAGCGGCAAAATAAAACAGGCTGCCAGGGGGCGGCAGTCATGCCGCCCCCTGGCAGCTTTTATGACCGGCAATACCGCAGCAAGAGAGGAGCGGACCTATGGCAGAATGGAAAGCCCAGGATAAAGACCTGATCTTCGCCCTGGATATCGGCACGCGCAGCGTGGTGGGCGTGGTAGGCCGGCCGGTGGGCGACCGGCTGAAGATGTTGGACGTGGAGATGGCCGAACACGGCAAGCGGGCCATGATGGACGGCCAGATCGACGACATCAAGCAGGTGGGGAGTCTGGCCCGGACGGTGACGGAACGGCTGGAGAGCCGCCTGGGAGTTCGGCTGGAGCGGGTGAGCGTGGCTGCCGCAGGGCGGGCCCTGCGCACCCAGAAGGGGTCCTTTACCCTGGAGCTGCCCGAGGAGCAGTCCATTGATGCCGAGCAGATCGGCGCGCTGGAGGCCGGGGCGGTGTCCGCCGCGGAGGAGGCGCTGCAGAGCGACGGCGCGGACCGCCGCCAGATGTTCCTGGTGGGCTATACCGTGGCCCAGTACCGGCTGGACAACTACCCTATGAATAACCTGCAATTCCACACCGGCCGCCGGATGGAGGCCGATGTGGTGGCCACCTTCCTCCCCGGAGAGGTGGTGGAGAGCCTCTACGCCGCCATGCGCGCCGCGGGCCTCCAGGTGTCCAGCATGACGCTGGAACCCATCGCAGCCATGAACGCCGCCATCCCCGCCGAGCTGCGTCTGCTGAACTTGGCTATGGTGGACATTGGCGCGGGTACCACCGATATTGCCCTGTGCCGGGACGGCAGTGTGGTGGGCTATACCATGGCCACCGTGGCCGGGGACGAAGTGACCGAGGCCATTATGCGGGCCTTCCTGGTGGATTTCAAAACCGCCGAGCAGGTGAAGCGGGCCATTGGGGAAAGCGATGATCTCATCCGGTGCCGGAACATCCTGGGCCAGGAGGAGCGCATTGCCGCCGCCGAGGTGGTCCAGGCCATCCAGGAGCCCATGAACAGGCTGGCCGACGCCATTGCGAAGCAGATCCTGAGCGTCAATGATACGGCGCCCTCCGCTGTGTTTCTGGCCGGCGGCGGAAGCCGGCTGACCGGCCTGCGGGAAAAGGTGGCGGAAAAGCTGGAGATGGACGACAGGCGGGTGGCCATCGCGGGGAACAACTTTGCGCTGTCCGTGTTCTCCGACAGCGTGGAGCTGGAGAAGCCGGAATATGCCACCCCGCTGGGTATCGCTATATCGGCGGGGCTTGGATTGCTCAACGACAGCTATGTGGTCACCCTCAACGGGCAGAGTGCCAAGCTGTTCCGCAACGGGGTGCTCACCCTGCGGGATATTCTGCTGATGAACGGCTACGGCTATGGGGACATGGTGGGGAAGACGGGCAAGAGCCTTACCGTCACCCTGGACGGCAAGCGGCTGGTGTTCCGCGGGGAGCCCGCCGTGCCCGCAGTGCTGCGGGTGAACGAGGAGGAGGCCGCGCTGTCCACCGTCATCCACGCCGGAGACCACATTCACTTTGTACCTGCGCGGCACGGGGAAGCGGCCAGCCGCACTGTGGCGGAGCTTCTGGGGCCGGAATTCTACGGCAAGGTGATGGTGAACAATTCCCCGGCCTCTATGGATACCCAACTGTGTCAGGGAGACGTTGTGCTCACTGTGCGCCAGACGCCGCCCGCCCCTCGCCCGGAGAGCGCGTCCCCAGCCCCGGCGCCTCGGCCGGATGCGCCGCCGGCCAGACCTGTCCCGTCCGGCGGCGAGACGCGCATCAGCCTGAACGGGAAGCCGCTGACCCTTCCGGCCAAGGAGGGCGGGGGAGCTTACCACCTGATGGACCTGCTGGAGTATTCCGGCATCGACTTTGAGCATTTGGACAGGGCGGTGCGCCTGGAGGTCAACGGCGTAGAGCGGGGCTTCCAGTACGTGGTAAAGGCACAGGACCGCGTGACCATTTCCCTGATTTGACAGCGTAGACGCAAGAGGTGTTGTTTCCATGCCGATAGGAAAAGCGAAGGGGCCCAAGGTCCCAAAGGAGAAGAAACCCAAGAAGGAAAAGCCTCCCAAGGTAAAAAAGCCTAAAAAGGGAAAGGGCGGGCCGGAGCAGGCAGGCGAGCCCGGCCAGGAGCAGGAAAAAAAGAAGAAGTTCCCGATTTTGATGCTTATCCCGGCGGTGGTGATTATTGCTGCGGCGGTCATCATCTTCGTCTTTGTGCTTCCCGGGAGAAATGCGGACAAGGACCCGGACGCCACCGTGTCGGTGGAGCCGGAGCCGCCGGTACTGCCCACTGAGCTGCCGGTGGGCGATGAAATGGTCCCCGGCATGGTGCTGGAGGCGGATGAGTTCGCGGCCCAGGCGGTGCTGGCCAAGACCATCACCTACACCTACACCGACCTGGTGGACGCGGGTAAGGCGGCGGAGACCTATGTAAATCAGCTCAAGAGCGCAGACCCCAGGTATTATATAGTGGACGAGGAGCTGGTGCGCCAGCGGGAGCAGCCGGACTACGACACCGCGGAGGGAATGGTGCTGATGGCCCGGAACCTGCCCAAGCCGGAGCCGGAAGCCGCCGAGAGCGCCGCGCCGGAGGGGGAGGAGAGCGGGCAGCCGGAGAGCTCTGAGGCGCCCCAGTCTCCGCCGCCGGAGGAGTCGGCGGAGCCGATGGATGAGACGCCGGACTTGGTAATTACGGTGCGCATCTCCTGGTCCCCGGGCCAATGTGTGGTCACTGCGGACGAGGTGTTGGGCAAGGTCACCGCGCCGCCGCCGGATGCCTCGGGCGGCATGATGGGACAGCGCCCCATTGGCCAGCAAGGGGCGCAGGACCGTATCGCCAGCATGACCCCCGCGGAGCTGGGACTGCCGGGAGAATCCATGGATGAGTATGTGGTGTTCCCCATTGACGGCGTGGAAATGGTGGACGATGTGTCCTGCATCCGCGTCAATGTCTACAGCAGGGCTGACGGCAGCAACAAGTTTATGGGCGGCTATTTGGTGAGCACGGACGGGCTCCACCTGTACCGCCAGGACCCCAGCACTGACGAGATTGAAATTTTGAAGTAAAAAAGGGCCGTGGATACAGTAAAAAAACCGCTGAGAGAGCACATTCTCTCAGCGGTTTTTTATGCCTAAATGGGGGTAAGACACATGTGCTCCACACTGCCGGACAGCCGGAGATTTTCCCTGCCTTGGTCGGACGGGGTATGGGCGAGAAAGATGGGGGAGAGCACCCCCTCCAGCATGGGCACGGCAGAGCGGGGGGAGAGGGCGTTTTGGGGCGTGAGGGCCCGGGCGAGGTCGGGGGCGACCTGAATCACATTCAAGCCATACTCCCGGGCCAGGGCGGTAATCTGTTTTGCGGTAATGCCCACGCGGGCGGCCTCATCCAGAGGCCGGAAGCCCACCAGGCCGCTGAAGCGGCCGGTAATCTCCCGGAGGACGCCGGAGCGGGCCAGAGCCTGGCGGGCAGTCTCGTCCGATTGGAAGAGCTGCCGCGCCAAAGCGGACGGTGTGCCGGAAAGGGCGCTGTCCTGGGCAGGTGCGGAGGAAGGCGTCCGATCCGGGACAAAGCCTAGGCGCCGCGCCCCGGACAGGTCCGTGTTGGTGGTAAACAAAAAGACGCAGCGGCGGAAGTCCAGCTCCCGGCTGCCCCGGCTGTCCTCCTGCCGGGCGGTGCAGCGCCCCTCGTCCAGGATGGACATGAAGACCTTGAGCACCTCCGGGTGGGCTTTGTCCAGCTCGTCAAACATAAACACGGTGTGAGGGCACCGGCGCACCGCCTCCAGCACCGGCGGATCATCGTAGCCCACGTAGCCCGGGGGCGCGCCGGTGAGGCGATAGGCGGAGTGGGCCTGGGTGAAGGTGTTCAGCTCCGTCCACACCAGGCGGTAGCGCTCCTCTCCCGCGCAGTGGTTGAGGGCGGGGACGATGGCCTTGCCCAGCTCCGACTTTCCCACCCCGGTGGGGCCGTAAAAGATGAGGGAGAGGGGACGGAGGGGCTCCCGCTTGCAGACGTGGGCCCAAAGCTTGAAGGCGGCGGCCATCACCGCCCGCTCCTGCCCCAGTACCCGTTCTCGGAGGTATTGGTTGAGGGCCTGAAAGGAGGCAGGCATGGCGGAGGAATCGCCCAGCGCCCGAAGGCAGTCCGCCATGGGCTGAAAGCCGGGAAAGCGCTGGATATTTCCCTGGGAAAAAAAGCGGCGAAGGCGAGGATCGCCGCCGGAGTAGGACACGGCGGGGCGGAAGTAGAGGAGATAGTCCGTACCGTCCCGCCAGAAGCCCAGACCAGCCTGCCCGGGGCAGCAGCCCTGGGGCATCTGGCAGGAGGAAAACTCATAGCTGCGGCCCAGCCCGGCGCAGGCGTCCACCCGCCGCTGCAGCAGGGCGGGCTGGCCGGAGAGACAGGCGCAAAATTGGGAGAAATTCATGAAGCGGCCTCCGCAACAGGTTGAAATACCTTGATTATAACCACCAGGCGGGGCGCTTAAGCACAAAATAAATATAAAAAAGCCGGCCCGCAGGCCGGCTTTTCTGGTTCAGGCGTACACGTCAATGTACTGGCCTTTGGCGGGGGCAGGAACGGCCTCGAGCATTTTCATCAGCTCCTGGCCGGCCAACTCCTGAGAATCCATCATCTTTTTGGTGACGGCCATGGAGTAGTTGGTGGCGAAGGAAGCCGCGCTCATGCCCATGGCCATGCCGGCAATGGACTCCATCATAGGTCAGTCCTCCTTTCCCTCCGGTGGAACCGGGGTTGGTGCAGGGGTGTTGGCGGGGGAATCAGGCTCCTCCCGCCTATGGTCCAGCACGCCGCCCAGCAGGTCCAGAAGATCGGCGGGGGTACCCTCTTCCATGGCGGAATCCCGGTTGGCGGCGGTGGCGGTTACCAGCTCGCTGCGCAGAATAGGAACGTCGTCCGGGGCGGCGATGGCCAACCGAACCCGGGTGCCGTCCACCGAGACGATTCGGATGGTAATATCCTCACCGATGACCAGAGACTCGCCGGCTTTGCGTTGCAGGATCAACATGGCGCGCCCTCCTCCGTGCCGAATTGGGCCAGGGAGTGGCGCATTTCGTAGACGTCCGACTCCAAAATAACCTGCCGGGCAGCCCGGGTGTCCGGGTTAATGGCCACGGGGCATTTCAGATTGACGGTGCTGTCGGACACGGGCTTTTTCACTACGCACAGCACATAAAAGCCCAGCTGCTGGCTGTCGGACACACCCAATTCCTCCAGCTCCTGGGGCTGGAGGACGGGAGTGTATTCCGGCAGAAGAGCGAAGGGGTCCATGGCCACAAAGGCCAGGGCGGGGGTGCGGGTGCTCTGAAAGCACAGCAGGGTGCCGGAGCTGCCCTCGAAGGGGAGGAGCAGGAACTCACGCTCCTCCTCAAAGCCGAAGGGGCCGGCGGTAAAATGGAGGAGATCTTCCTCCAGATACTCAATCTCGCCAAAATACTTGGTATGCAGCTTCACAAAAACCTCCATGCGCGGTGGCGCGGGACGGACGAAAAGGGTTTTATGCCTCTACGTCCACAGGCGTATAATTCGGATCAGAGGACGGGGGCACGTAGATGGGACCGCCCACGTACTTGATGATCACGTCCGGCTGCTGCTTGACAGTCAGCTCGATATCGCCGGGGGTGAACTCGAACTGGGGCTCGTTCATTCGCCAGTCAAAGTTCAGCTTATCCATTTCATAGCGAATGTGCATCTCACCGGGGTCCCAGCTGATCTCGGGAGGGGCGGAGGGAAGGAATTCGATCCCCACATTGGGCTTGTAGTTTTTCATAGTGGCGTCAGATGCAAATTGGGTGATCATATCCTGTCCGATTTTTGCCTCCAGAAGCATTTGGCCCTGCTGGGCATAGGTGGCGGTAGCGGTGTAGGAGGCCTGCTGGCCCTGCTGGGCGTACTGTTCGATGGAACGCACGGCGGTGGGGACCACAGAGTTGCGGGCCTCGAAGGTATCGATGTTCAGCTTGATGGGCCTGCTCTTGATGCTCAGCCCGCCGTCTCCGCGGGAGATCTCCAAATCGGCGGTCCCGCGGGTATATTCCAGCTTGGCGTGGGACACCTTCATCTCGATCTCAATGGGGACTGTTTTGATTTCAATCAGGGGATACATAATCTCAATTTCCGCTCCTCTCTATGAACAACTAAAACGCAGACTGCGTTATTTCAGATAGTCCATCAGGCTCTCGGACAGCACGCTGTTGCCCACCTTCAAGGCGGCGTTGTAGCAGTACTGGGCCCAGATGAAGGAGGTGATGGCGTCGGCCATGTCCACGTCCTCAATGTCGGAATACTGTTCCTGAAGGTTATAGAAGTTGTCCTCCAGCAGCTCCACGTTGTTTTCCAGCTTCTGGGTGCCGGCGCCCATGTTGGTGAACTCCGTCTTGAACTCGGAGGAGGCCTTTTCCAGCTTTTTGACCAAAGCGTCAAACTCGTCATAATCCGCCTTGGTCCAGTCCTGGCCGTCCTTCACCCGCGAGCCGATCTCCTTCATCTTCTGCACCAGGGAGTAGATGTTCTTGGGGTCGCCGTCGGAGTCCAGGCCATAGCCGATGAAGGTCAGGCCGTTGAGGGCGGCGTTATAGGCGCTGCTCTCAATGAGTTTGCCGTTTTCGTTCTCCTGGAAGCCCAGGCCAATGTCCACAAGCTGCTTCTCATTCATCAGATACTTGAGCTTTTTAGCATCAGTAACGGCGGTTTCATATTCCTCTTGGGTCATGGTCTCGGCCTCGTCCAGATTGAGGTAATAGTCGCCGTTGTCGTCCGGTTCGCCCTTTTCATTAAAACGCTGCGGATCCCCCGGAACAGCGTTCTTCTTCAAAATCTGAGGCTGGGTGGCGGTGGGGTCGTTGATGACAATGTCGTCAAAGTCGCTCCGCTTGATGAGAGCGGAGGACGGGTCCTTTACATAGGTGGTGCCGTTGGCGGCCACCAGCCCGGTGGCGGGATCAATTCCCATGGGGGCGCCTCCGGCGCCCTTCACCACAGTGGGCACCGCGGCGTCCACGGGCACGCCCCGGTAGTACAGCTTGTCATTCTTGATCTCAAAGGGGACGTTGTGGCCGTCCGCGCCGGAGAAGATGAAGTTCTCGCCGTACTTCTGGTTCAGGTTCTGGATGATGGTCTGGGAAATCTGGTCCAGGGCCTTGGTGAGCTGCTCCCGGGCGTCGCCGGTGGGGTCGTTGAGCATGGTGAGAGAGGTGCCCGAAAGGGTTTTCATGGGTTCGCCGTTTTCGGTGTCGATGAGCTTGTTGATGCTCTCCAGGCTGTTCCAGCCGGTCTGGAACTTCCGATGGACATCGTTGCATACGGCGTACTGGCTCTCCACGGTCATGCGGGCCTTGCGCAGCTTGAACGCACGGGCAGCGGAAACGGGGTCCTCGGCATAGGAGTTGAAGTTGCGCTGGGAGAGTACGGTGTCTCGGGATTTGTTTACATTGATGAAGGAATTCATCAGGTTGCGGCGATAGCTCTTTAAAACGCCGCCGGTGGTGGCTCGAATCATACTGTGAATACCTCCTTGTGTCAGCGTCCGGCAAGACCGGTGTTGTTGATCAGGCGGTCAATCGCCTCGTCGATGGCGGTCATCAGACGGCAGGCGGCGGAATACGCCTTCTGGTACTGCATCATATTCATGGTCTCATCGTTCAGGTCCACGCCGGACACGCCCTCGCGGCTGGTGTCCAGGTCGATCAGAGAGGTGTAGCTGGTGTTCAGCTTGATGTTCTGCACGCGCTGGTCATTGCCCTGGACCGTGCAGGCGTCGCTGAGCATGTCGTTAAAGCAACCTTCAAACAGCTTGGTGCCCACCGCGTCGGGAACCAGATCCCTGGGATCATACACCAGAGACTTTTCGATCATGGACAGCATGTGACCCACGTTCTTGTTTTGGGTGGAGTGGTCAATATCGCCGTTGAAGAGCACCTCAAACTTGGGGACGACGCGCACATTACCGATGGACCAGCTGTGGGAGACGGAGATATTGGAGGCGGTGATGCCGGTGGTGTCGTCGCCGTCATTGCGGTTGCTGAACAGCGGGCCGCCCATCTGGATGGGTTTATCCAGGGTGATGGTCTCCTTTTCCGCATTGTCATTGTTGACGCCATGCTGACTCATGAAGGCCTTGAGAGCGGCAATTTTTTCCTCCCGGGTGGTGGCCGCGGCGGCGCCGTTGGCCGCCGCCTTGGCGTAGGCCTCGTCCACGGTATCGGTGAGTTTGATCTGCGCCGCGTCAAGATTGCAGTTGGGGTAGTGGGCCGTGGTGCCCATATAGGTGCCATCGGCTTTGACATAGTAGCCGTCGCCAAACCCGCCGTCGGTGTTGGCGGCCTGGTCGAGGCGCACGCCGAGATTTTTCAGGTCCTCCACGGTTCCGGTGATGGACTCCACCTCATTGCCGTCCTGGTCAAGCATGACGCCCTCGTTGAGCTTATTA
The DNA here is from genome assembly GCA_910584835.1 of uncultured Oscillospiraceae bacterium. Classification (GTDB taxonomy): domain Bacteria; phylum Bacillota; class Clostridia; order Oscillospirales; family Oscillospiraceae; genus Enterenecus. The sequence goes on from CAJUEG010000076.1 coordinate 8,707, forward strand.
TACTCCTTGGCGAACTTCTGCGCCAGCAGGTCCAGGGTTTTCTGGTAATAGGGAATGCCCCGCTTTTTGGCGGCGTTCTCGTCCACATTGGCTACAGTGTCTTTTGTGGCGAACGAGCCGGCCTCGGTGAGCAGCTCCCGGGTGGCCTGAAGGGAACCGTGGATGTCGTTGTCGTCCAGGGTGACCTCGCTGGTATGCTCCACCTGAGTAGTAACCTTGTAATACTTGCCGGCGCTCTGCATAAAGCTGACGATGGTTTGGGTACCGTCGCCGTTGTCGGTGGTAACCGGGTCGGGGAACTTGGGGGGCACGGCGTCTACGCCAAAGAACGGGGTGGTTCCCTCATTAAACGTGATGTTGCCGGTGGCGGTGCCGGGGTCGAAGGTGGGGCCGGCGGGCTTATCGGCGGCATCCACCAGGCCGGACTTTGTGGCGGTGTATACCACGGAGCCGCCGTCGGCGGTGATGGTGTAGCCGTCGATGGTGCCGTTCAGGTTTTTGGCCACCAGGGCGGCCAGCTTTGCGGGATCGGCCATATCGGCTACGGTAATATCGCCGTTGGCGCCGATGGTGATGTCCTTTCCGCCAATCCGAATAACATCGCCCTCATTCCAGCCGGTGGCCGCGCCGACGTCGAACTTGAATACAGCCTTCTGGCCCAATACCATGCCGTAATCCTTGACCAGTTCCGCGTCCGTGAGCTGCTGATAAGTGGGGGTTCTGCCCTCCCACTCCCGGCCGCGCCGGTCATACAGCTTGCTCAGATGGAGAATGTAGTTGTCGTTGTCCAGCTGCTCGGCTTCGGCAGGGTCGTTGGTAAAGCCGCCGTCCGGCTTGATGTACCGGAACGCCTCCACCGCCGCCTGGTTGGTCTCATTGGGATCGTATGCGGGATTGGTTTTGGGCAGCGTCTTCGGTACGGAGACCTGGGTGCCGAACAGGCCGTCGATGAGCACCGAGCTGTCGGTGGTGACGGCGGGGTCCGGGTTGGAGTTGCCCAGGCGGATGGTGAGCTTCTCCACCTGCTTGCCCGCGCCCGCGTCCTCCATGGTGTACTCCACCCGGATGTGCATATACTCGGACAGCTTGTCGATCTGCCGGTTGCGCTCGTCCCGAAGCTCCAGGGCGTTGTCGCCTTGGAGCTCGTTGTCTCGGATGGATTCGTTCAGGTCCCGGATGTTGGTGAGGATCTCGTTGACCGAGACGATATCCTTCTGGAAGCCCTCTTCGGTGTTCTTGCGCAGGGTCTCCAGCTTGCCGGCGTAGGTGTTGAACAGGGCGGCCAACGCCTCGGCGGAGGCCCGGGTCAGGTTGTCGTTGTCCTTGTTGGGATTTTCGTCCAGCTGGCGCAGGGCATCGGACAGCTCCAGCAGCTGGGCGTACAGCAGGCCGTCGCCGTCGTTCTCTCCCTTGCCCACCTCGTCCAAAATAGAGGCGATCTGCTGAAGGCCGTCCAGCATGGTGTCATAATATCCCACATCGGAGGAGGTGTTGCGGTAGCGGATGTCCAGATAGGGGTCCCGGATCTGGTTGATGCCGGTGACCAGAGCGCCGTTGCCCACGTGGTTGTCGTAGACCGAGCGGTACATGTCGCTGGCGCCGGTTTTCAGGCTCACCTGGTCGATGCGCTGGCGGGTGTAGCCCGCGGTGTTGATGTTGGAAATGTTGTTGCCGGTCACACGCAGTCCGTGCTGGGCGGCGTAGATGCCCAGCCGGGCGGTGGTGAAGGCATCAAAGGTGCCGATCATACCCATAGCAATACTCCTTTAAGCACAAATCGCGGTCAAGCGCGAAAATCGGTCTTCATATTTTTAGGGGGCTCCACACCGGGAGACTGATAGCCCGCGCCGGGGCTGGCGGGGTCCACGCCGGCGGCGGCGACAGTCTTTTCAATCTGGTGGAGGTTGAGCTCCAGAAGATTGCGGGCCATGTCCGCGCAGCTGCGGTAGACGGAGTAGCTCCGATTCAGCTGCTCCACCATTTGGCCGGCCTGAAGCTCCAGCTCGGGGGGGCAGCGCCCCGGCAGGTCGGACAGAGACGTGCCGTTCAGCCCCAGCTGGGAGGCCAGCTTCAGCCGGCGCTGCTCCAGCCCGCGGAGATTGAGGGTCATGGCCTGCTCCTGCTTGAGGACCTCGTCCAGGCCGATGAGGTCGTCCTGGCGGACGGCGGAAGCCTTATCCTGGGCCAGCTGGGCCAGCCGCTCCAGGCTGCCGCTCAGCTCGCGCAGAAGCTCCAGATAGGTTTGATAGGAGGCGTCCATTTACCGTCCCTCTCCCAGAAACAGGATCCGGGCCGCGATGGCCATGGGATCGGGGGTGTACTCGCCGGAGGCCACCTGCTGGCGCAAAGCGGCGATATCGCCGGTGGTGGTGGCGGTACGCACCTCTTGGGAGAGGCGGCTGACCAGGCCCATGTGGAAACGGCTGCCCTGATTGGAGGCGGAGAGGGTCACACTGTCATAATTGCTGCTGCCCGGAATCGTTTGAGCGCGGTTGTCGCGCCCGGTCCGGGTCCGATAGACCTTGGCGGGGGCAATTGGGGTAATTGCGCCGTAGCCGGAAGAGGTCAGCACAGTACTCACATCCTTTTTATCATCCGATAGGTTTTGCATCTCTTCTACTGTTATTTATATCGGCCAACTTGCGGGGAACATAAGAAAAAGCGGGAAATTTCTTTGGCAAAACAGAACCGCCCGAAGCCTTTTAAAGGAGGCTCCGGGCGGAAGTCGGCGCTTTGGCGCATTTTTCCTTTTCCAGTTCCTGGATTTCAAAGGGGGTCAGCCGAGGCTCTTCAAATGCCGCAGCAGGACGTTGGACACATTGTCGCAGGAGGCTTGAATCATCACCGCGCCGATATTCTGGGCGACGCCGGGCATGCCGTAGACCACGGAGGATTCCTTGTCCTGACCGATGGTGTAGGCGCCCTTCTTCCGCATTTCCAGCAGGCCGTGGGCCCCGTCCTGCCCCATGCCGGTCATGATGATGCCCACCATTTTGCAGGTCACCGTCTCGGCCATGGAGTAAAACATGGCGTCCACCGAGGGGCGGTGGCCGCTGACCTTTTCGCCGGGGGTGCAGTTGACGGTATAGCGGGTGCCGATGCGCACCACCCGGCACTGGAGGTCGGCGGGGGCGATGAGGGCCA
>CAJUEG010000077.1 GCA_910584835.1 uncultured Oscillospiraceae bacterium
CCGCCCGGCTGAGGTATTGATTGGACAGCCCGCAGGCGTCGGCCAGCTCGGTGAGACAGACGCCGTGCCGGTGCCGCAGGGCGCGCAGATTGGTTTCATGTTCCATACGCTTCACTCCAAACAGTTGATTTCATCCGCCGCCTACCGCGAGAACACCCAGAAGGGTCCGCCCGCGCCGGCCCGGGCGGCGGCCTCGTTGACGACGGTGCGAAGGGGCCACTCCTGATTGCTCCGCTTCACGCTGGCGGGATCGGCCACCAGCACGTTGTCCTCCTCGGTGATGCCCCGCAGGACGATGAAGTGGCCGGTGGTGGTGAAGTGCCCCGGGGCCATGATGGCGATGACCAGCTTGCCCGATTCCAGTGCCTCCACCAGCTTTTTGCTGTCCTTGCCGATCTTGTCAACGGTAAGGCCGTAGTGCTGGCCGCCGTTGGGGATCAGGCTGTGGTAGCTCCCATTGCCCTCACAGCGGTAGCCGTTCTGAGCCGACCATAGGGCTACGTCATAGGGCGTTACCTTGTTGTCCGTCATGGACGCCACCACCATGGCCAGGGCGGTGGGGCCGCAGCCCTCCCAGCCGATGGTGCCGGTGCGGCCATAGAGCTTATTGCCCCACCGGGCGTCCGTCTGGTTGTAGTAGACCACGGGGGTGTCGGCACTGGAAAAGACGATATTGCCGTAGTCGGTGGTGTAGCTGCCTGTGCCATCGGGGTTGATGTTTTGGCCGTCCGCCAGCATCGAGTAGAGCAGGGCAGCCCAGTCCTTTTCCTCCTGGGTGAAGCCCAGCTTGTCCATGTAGGCGTCCGGCGTCAGATCTCGAACTGAGATGTGCAGAATGCGGTCTGTGATGGACGCGGTGTAGGTCAGCTTGTCGGAAAGCAGCTTTTCAATGGTGGGTTCGTCCATAACGTTGAGATCCTGCTTGTACCGGACGGAGCCGATGGCGATGAGCCAATAGTGGTTCACATTGCCCAGGGACTTTTCCACCGTGTAATCGTCATAATCGGGCACATCCTCCGTCATGAAGTTGGGCAGAATGCTCTCCACCAGCCGGTCGATGATGGATTGGTTTTTCCGGTCAATGTTCTGATAGACCGCCTCCAGCCCGTGGGCCGACGTGGTAAAATCCACGATTTCGTGCGTGGTGGAGCTATCATAGCCGAAAAATATGTTGGGCAGGGCGGTGAACACCAGCATGGGGATGAGGAGCAGCAGGGCCAATGCCCCGGCAATTATTTTAATCAGGTAAGGGGCTGCCTCCTGGGCGGCGGCGAGGGCCGCACCCTTGGCCCCAGTGGTGGCCAGGGCGGCAGCGATATGCGCCGCCGCCTTGGCCGCTTTACCACCCCGGCCTTCCTTTTCATCCATGACGGTCCCCTCCTTTTGTTCGGTTGGGCGGACGATGGTTCGGGTTCGCCCGCGTCGTCCGGGCCTTGGCCGCCTGGGACTGTCCCGCCGCCTCTTTGCCGGTGGGCGCGGTTCCTGCAACCCCGGGGCGAATCGTGGGCGCGCCGCCTTTCGCCGGGGAAGCCCCGGAAGTGGAGGGTTTGCGTGCTTCCTGCCGGGCCGGGCTGGGAGAGGTGCCGCCTGCCGGGGGCGCCGCTGTGGACGGGGGAGCATTCCTGCCGGGCCGGGATGCAGATTCAGCGGGCCGCTGGGTACTGCGGGACGGTCTTCCTGGGTCGCCGGCCTGGGACGCGCCGGAAGTCGCCGGAGTGCCGGGTGTTTTCGGGGCAGCGCCCGAACCTTCCCGGCGGGTGGCGCGGGTATCGCCCGGCTTTGGCGGGGACTTGGATGCCGCAGGGCCGCCGGGGTGGGGCGGTCTGGGCGCGGTGGGCGGTGCTTTTCCGCCGGACGCACCCGCTCTGCCGCCGTTCGTGGTCACATTGGTCTGGGTAGAGGTCTGGCTGGTGCTGTTCACCGTGCTGCCGCCCGCGGAATGGGTAGATCGGGTGGATTGGGAGTGCGTCCCCGTTCCTGCCGCGCCGGGCCGAGGGCTGTTGGGCTGCTTCGGCGTGGTGCCTTTCGGAGCCGTTCCTGCCGCGCCGGGATGGGACGCACCGGGCCGCTGGGAACTGCCTGCCCCCGCCGCACCAGGCGCAGGCGTGTTGGCAGCGCCGGAGGGCGGCACATAGCTGTGGGGGCGGCCGGTTCCGGGCCGCACAGAGCTTCTCCGGGTCTGCTGGGGCCGCCCGCCGCCCCGGGCAGTGTTCGCCGCGGCGCTGCTGGTATGTTTCTGCTGGGCGGATGCCTGGGAGGAATTTTCCTGCCGGGTGCTGGTCTGCTGGGCGGAACTTTGCTGGCCGGTGCTGTGGTAGGTATACCTGCCGCCGCCACGCGATCCACCGAAGTTCTGGGAACTGTCCCCGGAAGTCTGACTGCCGCTGAAACGGCCCCCGCCTCGCCCGCCGCCAAAGGAGCCGCCGGGCCTCTCGCCGCCTTGCGCTCCGTTCCCGGAAGCTGGGCCACCGCTGGAGCGTCCCCCGCCCCGGGCGCCGCCGAACCGTCCTCCGCCGCCGGCGGAAAAGCGGGAACCGAACCGGAAGCCACCAAACCCACCGCCAGAGCGAGTGCTGGAAGCAGAAGCCCCGTTCCCAAAGCCGAGGCTGCCCATTACGCTTTTGGTGGCCTGGCTTGTCACCGTGCGCACCGCCGTGTTCACCACTGTGCCCAGCAGGGTTCGCCCGGGCCCGCCGGTGATGGCGGGGTTCAAGCCGATGCGGGTGATGATGGCGTCCGACTTTTTGGCTACCTTCACGATGGCGAAGATGAGCACCATCCAGGGCAGGACATCCAGCCCGGAGGGCACCGTGGACACCACGGAAAACAGCATTTTGAAGCACACCAGGTTGGTGACCATCAGCAGGCACATGGAGCCAAACATCCGGCACCAGCCGGTGAAGATGGACGCGGTGTTTTTGCTGCCGCCCATGGCAAAGGCCAGAGGCGCGGTGAGGGCCAGCATAGCCAGGATGACATACCGCTCGGCGATCTCAATGAGCAGCCCTAATACCTTGAACATGACGATGACGCTGCAAATGATGGCCATGAGCCAGGAGGCGGTGAGCGTCCCAAAGACGCTTTCATCCACCAGGGAAACGTTAGTGGCGTCCGGGATGCTCAGCAGATCCATGATGCTGGAGGTGAGATCCAGCCCGATGCGGCAGATCTGGGGGCTGGCCAGCAACAGGAAGGCGAACACGAAGGTACGGGCAAACAGCAGCTTGGGATCCTCGCCCTCAAAGCCCAGGCCCGCCGCCATGCTTTTCAGCGCCTGGAACACCAGGTTGCCCAGCAGCAGCGCCCATCCCGCCGCCATCAGCACCCGGGCCATGTCGTCCATGATGGGGATGTGGGACTGGATGTAGGCAAAATCCAACCCCATAATGTCCAGCAGCCCTCCGGCGATGAATCCCCAGATGTCTACGATGAGGCCGTAAATCCACTCGAAGAAGCCGCGAAATAAAAGCTCCAGCATGGCGTCACGGCGTCAGGGTGTTGAAGCCGGAGAACTGCGGGGTGATGTAGGCGATGAAGGCGCCGATGCCGTTGATGATGGCCCAGGCCACCCAGATGCGCTTGAGCCAGTCCCACGCCTGGTCCGCTTTGTGCTGGTTGCCGGACAGCTTCACTCCGATGACGGAAATGGCCGACATGAGGCCGGCCAGAACGGTGCTGATCCCGGCGATGTGGTTGTAGATGTCCACGATGAGGTTCTGGGCCACCGTCCACATATCATTGCCGGCCGTATTGGTTGCGGCTACGGCGGGAACGGTAAGGGCGGCGCACAGCAGCACCGCCGCCATGGTGTGGATGTAAATGCGGGGAAGTTTGGGGCACAGACGGCCCCAGAAGGTTTCTTTGATTTGCATAGGATTCTCCTTTGATGCCGTCCCTTGAAGGGCGGCGGGTAGTTTGGTATAATGGGGCAGTGAAATGAAGCGGGGTGTTTGTATGGCACAGCTTTCCCAGCGGGAGCGCATGATGAATTACATCCAGGACAGGTATGCGGTGGAGCCGGAGCATCTCTGGGCACGGTACCCCAATTACGCCGTGTTCCGTCAGCCCGCCAGCCGGAAATGGTTCGCCGCCATCATGGACGTGGCGAAGAAAAGCCTTGACCTGACCGGCGATGGGACTACTGACGTGATGGATTTGAAATGCGGGCCGATGCTGGTGGGCTCCCTGCTGGCCCAGGATGGGTTTCGTCCGGCCTATCATATGAGCAAGAGCTCCTGGATCTCCGTGCTGCTGGATGAGACCGTCCCAGATGAACAGATTTTCCCGCTGATAGAACTCAGCTATGACAGCGTGGCCCCGAAACGGAGAAAGCCTTAGTGCTTGCCGTTGGCATCCCCGCCATGTTCCTGCGGGATGCTTTTCTGCTGCGCCGCCTCCAACATGGCCAGCAACTGGGCCGCCTCGGCGCAGTAGGTCGGGGGATAATACCTGGGTACGCAGGTGCGCTCGATGAGGAACGCGGCGCGGTTCAGGGCGGGGTAGGTAGGTTCTATGGAAATCACGTCCTTGTCAAAGCGCACCGCCCCTGCTATAATGAGGAGCGGTGATTGAAATGATATTTACCTGTGACAACTGCGGCTTCATCTTCAGCAGGAGCGAGGAAACAGAACAGTGCCCGGACTGCGGAAAATATGAAGTGCGCCCTGCCAATGAAGAAGAACAAAAGGAATTTGCCGAGCGTATGGCGGAGTTGAGCCGGAGCGAGCATTCAGAGCAGCCCCGTATCCCCGACATTGAGGACGCTGAGATCTCCATGTTCAGCTCCTTTTCCTTCCGGCTTCCCGCCACAGCCCTGCAAATTGACAGCGGAATGATCGTGGACATCGCGGTGGAATACGGCGAGAACCCCGCGAACCGCAGCGAGCTGGTCGGGAATGCGTGGGTGCGGCAGGAGGGCGGGCGTTCCGCCGCTTTCCTCATGTCCGTCCATCTGCCCGTGAGACCGGACGAAGCACCGAAGGAACAGGTGAACCGGTTTTTTGCGGCGCTGAATGACAGCGATTCCTTCAAAAGAACGCTGTCCGATTTTGTTACAAGGCAAATGGAGTGTGACGTTAATTAGATTTGTCCGAAGGGGCATGATAAGGTCACAAAGGGTACGGAGGTGCGCTATGTATAAAAACATCCAAAAGCAGGCCAGTTTGAAGCTGAAAGAGCTGGTGGATTACCAGGAAGGCCAGGTGGTCAGCAAAACACTGGTTCAGAACGACTATGTCAGCATGACCATCTTTTCCTTCGATCAGAGCGAGGAAATCTCCACCCACGCGGCGGGCGGGGATGCCATGGTCACAGTGCTGGAGGGTACCGGCCGCTTTACCGTGGGCAGCGAGGTGTTTCACCTGAATGAGGGCGAAACGCTGGTGATGCCCAAGGACATCCCCCACGCTGTCTACGGCGAGACACGGTTCAAGATGCAGCTCATCGTGTCCTTTTAAGTGTGGAGGAGTGCCCGCATGAGCATTGTGGTGAACCTGTATTACACAGGAACAAATGGGAGCGCCCGCAAATTCGCGGAAGAAATGGAGCGCAGCGGGACGGCTGATTTGATCCGTCAGGAAAGTGGGAATGAGCAGTACCGCTATTTCTTCCCCATGGATGACCCCGAAACGGTTTTGCTGATTGACGCTTGGAGAGACCAGGCATCCATTGACGCGCACCATGCATCCCCGATGATGGCGACAATCGCCCAGCTCCGGGAAAAATATGATCTGCATATGCGGGTGGAGCGGTATATTACGGATGAAGATGGCATCCCTTCCACAGACACACAATTTATCAGGCATTAAGCAGGCGGGACGGCCCTCAAAGAGCCGCCCCGCTGTTGGTTTTAGTACCCCGTCTGAGGCAGGGTGGGCACAGGCCCCAGCCTGCGCACGATGGTGAGCCAGGTGGCCTGGGCGGTCTGCCAGGTGCCCTGGTACTTGCCGCCCACATCGGCCCGGTTGATGATCTGATAGTTGTTGGCCACCGTGCCCAGCACCTGCACCGTCAGGGTGGGGCTGGTGGTGGACTGGAAGCCCACAGGGATGCGCCCAAAGTCAAAATAGACGTCGGTGACATACTCCCCCGCCTGGGTGGGAATGGCGTTCAGGCTGAAGGAGTAGTTGCTGCTGGTGAGCAGATTGGACGCCAGCACGCGGTAGTCGTGGTAATTGGTCTTATACAGCACCCGGTAGTTGAGCCGCGCGCTGTAGGTGCCGGTGGTCAGCACCGTGGCCCGGGTGGCGTCGGTGGGGATGCGGTCGTGCCAATAGTAGTTGTCCAGCGGAACGTTGCTGGTATTGGCGACGGTAAAGTCGTACCGCATCTGACTGCCCGCCAGCACCTGGGCATTGCCCCGCTTGGTGATGGTGACGCCCAGATTGGAGGGCTTGTCATAGTCGGACAGCTTGATGATCTGGCCCGAATATTCCAAGGTTTCGTCAAAGGTCGTTCCGCTGAGCTGCCAGTACGGCGGAGCGGTCACCTCTTTGATGAGATAGCGGCCCAAAGGCAGCGGCTTGCTCGCGGCAACACCCCGGGCGTCGGTAGTGATGTAGTCCACCACTTTTCCGCTGCGGGCCTCGCTGATCTCATACACCGCGCCCTGGAGCGGTGCGCCCGCCGCGGTGCCGGTGACCTCGTTGTACTCGGCGGCATACTTGCGGATCTGAATCTGACCTGTGATAGGGGTGTTCTCCCACTCAATTTCCACCGTTTTTCCGGGCTGCACATAAACGGTCTTGTATTCCTTGTCCAGCTCATACCCGGGGGCGGTCTCCAGCTCGCGGATATACAGCCGGCCCTTGCCCTGCACGGTGAGGTCGTCGATGTAGATGTAGCCGTTGTCGTCGGTGGTGTACTCGCCGATGGGGTTTTTGTTCTGATCGTAAACCAAGAACTTTACCCCATAAATCCCCTCTTTTGTGACGGAATTGACCTTGTGGAGGATGACGCCGGAGAACGCTGCGTTAGTCACGGTCAGGGTGGTATTTTTGCCGTTCTTCATGGTGAAATAGTGGCGGGCCGAATCCAGCTTGTACCCCTCTTTGGCCTCGATTTCCAGGGCATAGTAGTCGCCGGCGTCCAGCTTGAGGGATACCCGGCCGTCGCTGCCGGTAGTGACCGTCTCCACCAAGGCGTCGTCCATCTTTCTGATTTCAAACGAGACGCCGCCCAGGCGTTTGGTCTTGTCCGCCGCGTCCACCTTGATGAGCTCAAAGGTACCGATGGGGTCGTTCTCGAACACCAAATTGTTGCCGCCATTGACGCCGCCGCCCGGATTGGTGCCAGCACCCGGATCTGTCGTGGCACCACCGCTGCTCACCGCATTGGAGCCGTTTTTCACGATGATGGTCTGGGGCGTGGAATTGAGGACGTAGCCGGAGGGCACCTTGGTCTCGGTGACGACCACCGTCGTGCCCGGCACGAGGCCGGTGACGGTGACCGTCCCATCCCTGCCGGTGGTGTAGCGGCCCAAAACTGTGCCGTTGCCATCCCGCACGGTGAACTCGGTGTTGGGCACGGGCTTGCCCGTCACAGAATCCAGCTTGGTGAGCGTCAAACTGCACAGAGGCTCGTTGAGGAACGTCAAAGTCTGAGTGTCCAGGGCGTTGACGGTAACCGTTTGGGTTTGAGTGGACTGGTCGATGACGTACCCGGGGGCGGGCTTGGTTTCCTTGACAACCACGGTGCCGGTGATCCCGGTGATACGGATTTCGCCTTTATCGTCCGTGGTGTAGAGACCGTTGCTGCTCAGGTGGCCGTTGTCATTATCCACGTAGCCGCCGTTGGCGTAGGTGAGCTGGAACTGGGCGCCGGAAATGAGCGCGCCGGACACCTTATCCTTCTTCTGGATCACCAAAGTGCCAGCTTTTTTGTTCCAGAAGGTCAAATTCTGAACGCGCCCGCCCACGATTTTGATATCTTGGGGGGTGCCGTCCAAAACATAGCCCTCAACGCTTTTGATCTCCCGCGCGATGACTGTCGTGCCCGGTTCGATGCCCTCCAGGACGATCTCCCCGGCTTTATCCGTATAATAGATCCCATCGTCCGGGCCGACGGCAGCCCCGGAGCCGTCCACCACCTTAAAGGCCACGCCGCTCAACGGCTCATTCTCGGTTCCTTCGATGTATTTGTGGATGATCAAAGTTGTGCCCGGTTCGTCGTCAAAAATCAGGCTGTTCGCGACCCCGGAGCGCACCACGATATTTTTAGGGGTCTCGTCCAAAATATAACCCGTGGGGGCCCGCTTCTCAGACACCACGATGGTGGAATCGGGGGCCAGCCCGGTGACAGTCACGGTGCCGTCGGTGCCGGTGGTGTAAAGGCCATTATTTGGGCCGATCACCTGGCCGGAACTGTCCCGCACCAAAAACTCCGCGCCCTTCAAGGGCTTATTGGTCACAGCGTCCCGCTTCAAAATGCTCAAAGTGCAGAGCGGGTCGTCGTAAAAACGGACAGTCTGAACGTCCCCGGCATTCACCACTACCGTCTGCGGGGTGGAATCCTTGCGGTAGTTATCCGGGGCGCGTTCCTCGGACACTACATAGGTGCCGGGGAGCAGCTTGGACAGCACGATCTGGCCGTTCTGGCCGGTGGTATATAGGCCGTTGGAGGAGGTCAGTCCCTCGTTGTCGGGCGTGAGTTCCCCGTTCGCCATCATAATTTTGAACTGCGAGCCGGCCAGGGGCTGCTTGGTTACTTTGTCGTACTTCTCGACGATCAGACCGCCCTTCCGGGTGTTTTTGATTATGACGGTCTGGGTGTCCCCGCCCTGCCCGATGACCACGTTGGTGGAGGGGGTGTCGATGACGTATCCGCCGTCCGGCGCTTTGATTTCGGTCAGCACGTAGGCGCCGGGCGCGAGATTGGTGATCCTGATTTCCCCTTGGGAATCAGTACGGAAGATGCCATTCTGGGTGAGCGTGGACGTGCCGATCACGCCGTTCAGCCCCACCTCACAGCCCGCCGCCGTCGTAATTCTGAACTCGGCACCGGGCAGAACCTCGTTGGTCTGGCTGTCCCGCTTCTGGATAATCAATTTTCCACGGGGCTGGTTCTTCATCACCACGGACATGGTGCGCCCCTCTTTGATTTGAACTGTGACGCTCTGGGTGTCGATCAGGAAGCCTGCGGGGGCCCGCACTTCGGTGACGATGACGCTGGAGCCCGGCTTCAGATCGTTAATCAGCACCTCGCCGTTCTCATCCGAACGGAAGATGCCGTTGGAGTCGCCGATGAGGGTGCCGTCCGAATAGGTCACCTTAAACTCGGCATTTTGCAGGGTGACGGAGGGGTTGGTGGCGCACACCTTGCGGATCAGAAGGGAGCCGTTGGGCGAATTGTTGAAGCGGACGGTGACCACGCTCTGCTCGCCGTCATCCGCCAGGAATACAGTTTCAGAGGCGTTGATGATGTTGTACCCATCCGCCGGGTCTATCTCCTCCACGATATAAGATCCGGGATTTAACCCTGTCCACATGGCAATCCCGTTGTTTCCCGTCACCTTTTGGCCGATCACGGTGCCGCCCGTACCGGATGCGCCGCCCAAATACCGCAGCTGGAAGGTACAGCCGGGGAGGGCCTGGTGGGTGACGGAATCGTAATAGCGATAGGTAATCCGCCGCTTTTACTGCTCTCATGAGAGAACAGCAGTCAGAGCGGATTTTCCCCCGCTTCGCACCGTGCATGCGACTTTCACCGCACACGGCGCTCCATCAATGCAGATTGATTGTTGCGTGTATGTGAAGGAACCAGTTTTTCCCTATAACCGATAATTTTCTTCTGTGCTTTTACATCAAATTCGCTGATATCTTGGCTGGGGTTATTTACCGCTGTGAAGCACTTCTTATGGAGCGAAACCAGATTGTTGACGCGATTCACCTTGTCCAGTGGAAGATTCGGGTTAATGCGGTGTGCCCATGGCGCGGCTGAAATCAGCCATCCGCCGCAAACCCGGCACCTGAGTTTGTCACGATTGAGAGCATAAGCCCGGTTCATGATGAACTCGAAATTGTTCAGTTTTCCCCACTGTCCATAGCTGGCACCCCTCGCCGCTTTGTCAGGATACATTTCATCAAGACGCGCATTGATACGTTTCTTTTTCGTGCGCTGAAAATATGCTTGTCTCCCGGCTTCGGTGTAGGGTGTCTCGGCTTGGTTTTTGTAGCGCGTCTGTTCCCACCTGCAAAAGGTGAGGGCGGTAAAGCCGACATAAATATCGCGGTACTTCACTGAAGGAATCTTTTGCTTATACTGTTGGTGGATATGGGGAAGATTTTGCGTTTGATTTGCTGGAATCCACTTCCCCTTGTATTGCTTCAAACGGCGCATTGCCGCAAGCTGTAGCCGCCTTCCATGTTTATCCATGGCAACGCTCACCCACGTACAGCATTGATTGTATTGGATAATCCCTCGTACTTTGCTGTTGATACGGTTTATTTCACCAATCAACTGCTCCCGGCTGTAACATTCCGGGATATTTTTGATTTCCTCCGCGATTTGGTCAACCTTCCGCTTGAGTCTGCCTCTGTCTGGAATCGTTCTTGAGATATAGCCTCTGCGGGATTTGCCCCGAACCATTTTGAACTCATAGCCTAAGAACTTGATGTACTTCTTTCGGATGTCTGTTATCAGCGTTTTCTCTTGGGATAATGTCAGCTTCATTTTGCTGTGGAGAAAGGTTTGCAACCGGGCTTTCCAGTCCTCGGCATGGGCGCGGGTGTCTGTGATGATGACAAAATCATCCGCGTAACGGACGAGGAAACCAGGGGTCAGGGACGTTCGCTTGCGAAATGCGGTATACTTGGTGTTCTGGGCGCCGTAAGGGCGTTTGGTTTTCTTGCTCTCCCACTGTTTGGCAATCCATTCGTCCATTATGTCCAAATAGACATTTGCCAGCAGTGGGCTGATTAGCCCGCCCTGTGGTGTCCCTTCCTCGTTTACCTCTCATTCATCCATAACCCCAGCTTTCAGCATGGCCTTGATGATTTGCAGTACCCGCCTGTCTCTCACGCCCATGTGATAGAGGCGTTTGAGAAGAATAGCGTGGTCTATACGGTCAAAGCATTTGCTGATATCGCCCTCGACAATCCAGTAATAGCCCGTGTGGCGGACAAGCAATTTTGCCCGTTCCAATGCCATGGGTGCGTCCCGCATAGGCCGGAACCCATAGGAGTGTGCAAAGAACTGCGCTTCAAATATTGGTTCCAGCACGATTCTCATACACTCTTGTACGATTCTGTCCCGTATGGTAGGAATGCCCAGCGGGCGCTTTTCAGCTTTTCCTGGTTTGTCGATATACACCCGGCGTATTTTCTGCGGCTCAAAGTGCTTGAATGCGCTTTGAATATCCCGAATGACCCACGAATGGGAGTGTTGCAGATAATCTCTGCGCATGGTTTTGGAATCCACGCCGGGAGTTTCACTGCCACGGTTGCTTTTGATATTGTGAATTGCTGTAATGATGGTTGCTTCTGCTGACATGATTTCGAGAAGTCCTTTGAACGCCGGACGACCGCCCGCGTCATGGGCCTCCTTGCTGTGCTGATACAGCTTATCTTGGATTTCACGTAGTTGGGTTTCGGTTTTTGGGTAGTTGAATTGTTGTGCCATACGCACCGCCTCCCTTCGGAATTGGTGTTTCTGGTGTTAGTCAGGTATGCCTACGGCTTCCTCAACTTTCTG
>CAJUEG010000078.1 GCA_910584835.1 uncultured Oscillospiraceae bacterium
TGTATCTTTAAATTCGAGGGCAGCGCGGGGACAGGTTCGCCTCCGCGCTCCTTCGTTCTCTGGGCAGCCGCCTTCTCCATAGTTGCCCCTCCTTGTTGACTTGGTTCGATTATAACACAGCCTAATTTCAATTTCAACACGGGGATAGATAGGTTATATTATTGCCAAACCAAAGGGCCCTCCAGTGGCGGAGCCAGGAAAAACTATCATCTCTTACAAAATAACGGCCATCTTCAAGGCGTTCTGTACAAAATTTGGCGGATTGCTATGGTTTCTGTTGACATTTTTCTGAGCGTCTATTACACTAGGAGCAAGGTCGGGCGGTAAATTTTTTTAACCTAAGTTAGTAAATTTAATCGCCTAACATACCAAAATTTTTGATTGGAGGAAAAGGTACATGAAAAAGAAAGTCTCTGCGCTCCTTCTGGCAGCCGTGATGCTGCTCTCCCTGGCCGCCTGCGGCGGCGGCTCCGGTTCCGGCTCTGGTGACGGCGGCTCTGGCGGGAGCTCCGCCAGCGGCAAGACCGTGCTGAATCTCTGGGCTTTCACCGACGAGGTGCCCAAGATGGTCGACAAGTTCCTGGCCAGCCGTCCGGACTTTGCCGAAAAGTATGAGGTCAAGACCACCGTCATCGCCACCACCGACGGCGCCTACCAGCCCGCCCTGGACCAGGCCCTGGCCGGCGGCGGCTCCGACGCCCCGGATATGTACTGCGCCGAGGCCGCGTTCGTCATGAAGTACACCCAGGGCGACGCCGCCCACTATGCCGCCCCCTATGAGGACCTGGGCATTGACGTGGCCGGGGATATCCAGGCCGCCGACATCGCCCAGTACTCCGTGGACATCGGCACCCGGCCCGACGACGGCAAGGTGGTGGGCCTGGGCTATCAGGCCACCGGCGGCGCGTTCATCTACCGCCGCTCCATTGCCAAGGAGGTCTTCGGCACCGACGACCCCGACGCCATCGGGGCGGCTATCGGCGCGGGCTCCAATGGCTGGGATAAATTCTACGAGGCCGCCGAGACCCTCAAGGGCAAGGGCTACGGCATCATCTCCGGCGACGGCGACCTGTGGCACGCCGTGGAAAACAGCTCCGAGCAGGGCTGGATTGTGGACGGCAAGCTGAACATCGACCCCAAACGGGAGGCGTTCCTGGACCTGTCCAAGGAGCTCAAGGACAACAACTACCACAATGACACCCAGGACTGGCAGGACGCCTGGTTCGCCGACATGAAGGGCGAAGGGGACAAGGGCATCTTCGGCTTCTTCGGCCCCGCCTGGCTCATCAACTACACCATCGCCCCCAACTGCGGCGGCTCCGCCGTGGGCGAGGGTACATACGGCGACTGGGCGGTCTGCGCGCCTCCCGTGGGCTTCTTCTGGGGCGGCACCTGGCTGATGGCCAGCAACAGCTCCGCCAACAAAGAGGCCGTGGGCGAGATCATCCGCTGGATCACCCTGGACTGCTCCGAGACCGGCCTCCAGTACATGTGGGCCAACGGAACGCTGAACGGCGAGGGCGGCACCAAGGACTGCGTGGCCTCCGGCACGGTCATGGAGATGAGCGACGGCTCCCTGGATTTCCTGGGCGGACAGAACATGTTCGACGCCTTTGTCCCCGCCAACCAGTACGCCAACGGAAAATGCCTGACCCAGTACGATGAAACCATCAACACCAAGTGGCGGGATCAGGTCCGGCAGTATACCTCCGGCACCAAGACCCGGGATCAGGCCATCAAGGACTTCAAGCAGGACGTGGCCGACAACCTGGACGTGACGGTGGATCTGGGCTAAGCCGATTTCTGGGCCGGTGGCCCAGACCATCTCGGAGCGGGCTCCGAGATGATGAGAGACTGCTTCCAGGCGAAAGGGGCCCGGAACGGGCCCCTTTCGCTCCGTTCTTCCTCTCCGGCCATGCCCGGCCAATCTGATTTCAAGGAGCTGAGATTTCATGAAGCAGCGAAAAGGCTTCAGCTACGCGAGGTACGGCTATTTGTTCAGCCTGCCCTTCATCGTGGCCTTCTGCGTCTTCTCCCTGTATCCCACCATTTACACCGCCCTCCTGGGCTTCACGGACTGCAAGGGCCTGGGAAACACGACCTGGCACTTCCTGACGGACGAGCCGTTCAAGAACTTTGTCAGCGTCCTTCAGAACCCCTCTTTTATTAAATCCCTGGGCAACACCGTGAAGCTCTGGATTATGAACTTTATCCCCCAGATTACCTTGGCCCTGCTGCTGACGGCCTGGTTCACCAGCCACCGCCACAAGCTGGCCGGACAGGGCTTCTTCAAGGTCGTTTTCTATATGCCCAACATCATCACGGCGGCCTCCGTGGCCATTTTGTTCAACGCCCTCTTCGGCTATCCCACCGGCCCGGTGAACGATCTGCTTATGACCACGGGCGTGCTGAGCACTCCCTTCAATTTCTCCATCAACGCGACGGCGGCCCAGCTCATCGTGGCCTTTATCCAGTTCTGGATGTGGTACGGCTACACCATGATTATCCTGATCTCCGGCGTCCTGGGCATCAGCCCCGAGATTTACGAGGCGGCGGAGATCGACGGGGCCAACGACGTGCAGCTGTTCTTCCAGATCACCATTCCCAACCTGAAAACCATCCTGCTCTACACCCTGATCACCAGCATGATCGGCGGACTGAACATGTACGACATTCCCAAGCTGTTCCTGCTGGGCGGGCCGGACAACGCGACCCTGACCACCAGCGTGTTTATTTACAACCAGGCGTTCAGCGGGAGCTATCTCTACAACCGGGCCGCCGCGGCCAGCATGATTATGTTCCTCATCATCGCGGTGTTTTCCGGCGTGATCTTCCTGCTGATGCGGGACAAGGACGAGGGGAGGTAACCGGACATGAAACACGCGAAACACTCCAACGGCACGGCCTTTAAAATTGTGGCCTATACCGTGTGCATCCTGCTGACCATCCTCAGCCTGATGCCCTTTGTCATCATGCTTGTCAACTCCACCCGCAGCACCTATGAGATTCAGCAGCACGCCATCTCCCTGGTGCCCTCCACCTACCTGATGAGCAACCTGAGCGTGCTGCTGGGCAAGACCTTCAATCCCATCCGGGGCTTCATGAACTCCATGATCATTTCCGTGGGCTCCACGGCCTGCACGGTGTATTTCTCCGCCCTCACCGCCTATGCCCTGGTGGCCTACCAGTGGAAGGGGCGCAAGACCTTTTTCACCGTCATCATGTGCGTGATGATGATTCCCGCCCAGGTCACCAGCATCGGCTTCTACCAGTTCATGTACCAGATCCACATGACCAACAACTTCCTGGCGCTGATCCTCCCCTCCATTGCCGCTCCGGCCACGGTGTTCTTCATGCGGCAGTTCATGCTGTCCTCTTTGCCTCTGGAGCTGCTGGACTCGGCCCGGATCGACGGCTCCGGGGAATTCAACACCTTCAACCGCATCGCGCTGCCCATCATGAAGCCGGCCATGGCCACCCAGGCCATCTTCTGCTTCGTCTCCAGCTGGAACAGCCTCTTCCTGCCCACCATCCTGCTGACGGACAACAGTAAATACACCATGCCGATTATGGTGGGCCTCCTTCGGGGCGATATTTATAAGACGGAGCACGGCGCGATCTATTTGGGCCTGACCCTGACAATCCTGCCCCTGTTCATCGTGTACTTCGCCCTGTCCAAGTACATCATCGCCGGCGTGGCCCTGGGCGGCGTGAAGGGCTGAGCCTATGGCGGACACGCGTAAGGCCGGGCCGGAGGAGGGAAGCCCCCTCCGGGCCTCCCTGGGCCAGGTCCTCCGCACCCTGGGGGACCTGATTGTCCTCAACTGGCTCTGCGTCCTCTGCGCCCTGCCGGTGGTTACCGCCGGGCCCGCCCTGTGCGCGCTGTACTATGTCACCTTGAAGCTGGTCCGGGGGGAGGAGGTCCGCACCCTGCGGGGCTTCCTGGACGCCTTCCGGGCCAACTTCAAGCGGGGCGCGGCCCTGGGCCTGCTGGTGCTGGCCCTGGGGGTTGTGGCGGCGGGGGACGCCTTTTTTGCCCTCCGGCAGGAGGGGGCCCTCCGGGTGCTGTTCCTGACCGTCGCCACCGTTGTGGCAGTGATCGCCCTGACCCTGCTGTGCTATGTGTTCCCCCTCCAGGCCAGGTTTCAGAACACCTGGAAGGGCCAGGTGAAAAACGCCTTTGCCCTGGCCTTCTGCTCCCCGGGGCGGACGCTGCTGCTGTGGCTGATCGCCCTTTTGCCCGTCGCCGTCCCGCTGTTTCTGCCCCTGGCGGTCTTGCGGATGCTGGGCTTTGTGTATTTCATCGCGGGGGCCTCCGGCCCGGCGTGGCTGGCCTCCCGGGTGCTGTGGAGAATCTTCCGCCGGGTGCTCCCGGCGGAGGACGGAGAACCAAACTGAACCCAAAGGAGAATTGCTTATGGATCGAGAAACCGCGCGGCGGCGGGCCAGGGCTCTGGTGGCGCAGATGAGCCTGGAGGAAAAGGCCGGCCAGCTGAGCTATAGCGCGCCGCCTATTCCCCGCCTGGGGGTCCCCGCCTACAACTGGTGGAACGAGGCCCTTCACGGCGTGGCCCGGGCGGGCACCGCCACCAGCTTCCCCCAGGCCATCGGCCTGGCGGCCATGTTTGACGAGGAGCTTTTGGAAAAGCTGGGGGACGTGGCCGCCACCGAGGGCCGGGCCAAGTACAACGCCCTCTCCGCCCAGGACGACCGGGACATTTACAAGGGCCTGACCTTCTGGTCCCCCAACGTCAACATCTTCCGGGACCCCCGCTGGGGCCGGGGGCACGAGACTTACGGCGAGGACCCCTTCCTCACCGCCCAACTGGGCAAAGCCTACGTCCGGGGTCTCCAGGGCAGCGGCGAAACCATGAAAGCTGCCGCCTGTGCCAAGCACTTCGCCGTCCACAGCGGGCCGGAGAGCCTGCGGCACAAGTTCAACGCCGTGGCCTCCCCCAAGGATATGGAGGAGACCTACCTCCCCGCCTTCGAGGCCTGCGTGAAGGACGCGGGGGTGGAGGCCGTCATGGGGGCCTACAACCGTACCAACGGCGAGCCCTGCTGCGGCAGCGAGACGCTGCTGAAAGACATCCTCCGGGGCCGCTGGGGCTTCCAGGGCCATGTGGTCTCCGACTGCTGGGCCATCCGGGATTTCCACACCGGGCACATGGTCACGGAGAACACCGCCCAGTCCGTGGCCCTGGCGCTGAAAAACGGCTGTGACCTGAACTGCGGCGACTGCTACCGCTGTTTGCTCCTGGCCCTGCGGGAGGGGCTGATCTCCGAGGAGGATATTACAATTGCCGCCGAGCGGCTCTTTACCACCCGGTATCTCCTGGGCGTCCTGGGGGAGGGGAGCGAGTACGACTCCATCCCCTATGAGGCGGTGGAGTGCCCGGAGCACCTGGCTCTGGCCCACAAAGCCGCTCTGGAGTCCTGCGTGCTGCTGAAAAACAGCGGACTTTTGCCCCTGAACCCGGAGACCGTGGGCACCGTCGGGGTCATCGGCCCCAACGCCAACAGCCGGGCGGCTCTGGTGGGGAACTACCACGGCACCGCCTCCCGCTATGTCACCGTCTTGGAGGGCATCCAGGACGCCATGGAGGGCCATGGCCGGGTGCTGTACGCGGAAGGCTGCCACCTCTGGCGGGACCGGGTGGAGCCCCTGGCCCAGGCCAGCGACCGCATGACGGAGGCCATGGCGGTGGTGAAGCGCAGCGACGTGGTGGTCCTGGTCCTGGGCCTGGACGAGACTCTGGAGGGCGAACAGCCCGACGAGGGCAACGCCGCCGGTTCCGGTGACAAGGAGGATCTTCTCCTGCCCTCACCCCAGCGGATGCTGCTGCGGCATGTGCTGGCGGCGGGGAAACCCACGCTGGTGGTCCTTTTGGCGGGAAGCGCCATCGACCTCAGCGAGGCCGAGACCCAAGCGGACGCCATTCTCCTGGGCTGGTATCCCGGCGCCGGGGGAGGCCGGGCCATTGCGGACCTGATTTTCGGCAAAGCGTCTCCCTCCGGCAAGCTGCCCGTGACCTTCTACCGGGACGGGGCCCTGGAGGAGCTGCCCGCCTTTACCGACTACGCCATGACCAACCGGACCTACCGCTACTACCGGGGCGAGCCTCTGTATCCCTTCGGCTATGGCCTGACCTACGGCGACGCGGCGGTCACCGCCGTCACCGCCGGGGAGGCCTCCGCCCGGGTCACGGTGGAGAACCGGGGCGGGCGGGCCGCCCAGGAGGTGGTGCAGCTCTATTTGAAGGACGAGGCGTCCCCCGACGCGCCGTCCAATCCCATCCTCTGCGGCTTCCGGCGGATCGAGCTGGGGGCGGGGGAGACGAAGACAGTGGACATTCCCATAGAGCCCTCGGCCTTCACCGTGGTCAACGACGCCGGAGAGCGGATTCCCGGCAGCGGGGCCTGGACCCTGTACGCGGGCCTGGGCCAGCCGGACGCCCGCACCGCCCGGCTGACGGGAAAGACCGCAGTCAGCACTTCTATCCGCCGGACATAAGGAGAAACGACATGCTGTATATTGGAATCGACCTGGGCACCTCCGCCGTGAAGCTGCTGCTGATGGACGAGGAGGGACAAATCCAAAACATCGTCTCCCGGGAATACCCGCTGTCTTTTCCCAAGCCTGGCTGGTCCGAGCAGAACCCGGCGGACTGGCTGGAAGCGGTGGTGACTGGCATCCGGGAGTTGACGGCGGACTGCGATAAGACCCGGATTGCGGCCATCGGCTGCGGCGGGCAGATGCACGGGCTGGTGGCCCTGGACGGGGAGGACCGGGTCCTCCGCCCGGCCATCCTCTGGAACGACGGCCGCACCGCTCAGGAGGTGGACTACCTCAACAAGATCGTGGGCCGGGAAAAAATCAGCCGGTATACCGCCAACATCGCCTTCGCGGGCTTCACGGCCCCTAAGCTCCTCTGGATGCGGAAGAACGAGCCGGAGCTGTTCGCCAGAATCGACAAGGTGATGCTGCCCAAGGACTACATCAACTACTGCCTCACCGGCGTCCACTGCACCGACGTCTCCGACGCCTCGGGGATGCTCCTCTTCGACGTGGAGCACAAGCGCTGGAGCCCGGAGATGCTGGAGCTGTGCGGTCTGCGGGAGTCCCAGATGGCGAAGGCCTTCGAGAGCTATGAGGCCGTGGGCACCCTCAAGCCGGACATGGCGAGGGCCCTGGGCCTGGCGGAAACGACGGTGGTCTGCGCCGGGGCGGGGGACAACGCCGCCGCCGCCGTGGGCACGGGCACCGTGGGGGACGGGGGCTGCAACATCAGCCTGGGCACCTCCGGGACCATCTTCATCTCCAGCAAAACCTTCGGCGTGGACCCCAACAACGCCCTCCACTCCTTCGCCCACGCCGACGGCGGATACCACCTCATGGGCTGCATGCTCTCCGCCGCCAGCTGCAACAAGTGGTGGATGGAGGACATTCTGAAAACCCCGGACTACGCCGGGGAACAGGCGGCGATTACCCCGGAGAAGCTGGGGCGGAACCATGTGTTTTTCCTCCCCTACCTCATGGGAGAGCGCAGCCCCATCAACGACACCGGCGCCCGGGGCTGCTTGATTGGCATGACTATGGATACCACCCGGGCGGACCTGCTCCAGGCGGTGCTGGAGGGCGTGGCCTTCGCCATCCGGGACAGCTTTGAGGTGGCCCGGAGCCTGGGCGTGGAGATTCCCCGCTCCAACATCTGCGGCGGGGGCAGCAAGTCCGGGCTCTGGCGGACCATCATGGCCAATGTCCTGGGCATCCCCCTGGACATCGTGGCCACGGAGCAGGGGCCTGGCTACGGCGGGGCCATGCTGGCCATGGTGGCGGCGGGGCGGTTCCCCACCGTCCAGGCGGCGGCGGACGCCCTGGTGCGCGTTGCCGGCACCGTGGAGCCGGAGGCGAAGCTGACCGCCCTCTATGAGGAGCGGTACCGGCAGTTCCAAAAAATATACCCCGCCTGCAAGGCGCTGTTCCCCCAGCTTCTTTAAAGGAGGAACCCCATGAAGATTGAATCTGTTTACAGTCCTGCCTTCCGGGCCTACGGCCAGGTGCTCACCGGCTATGACACGGCGGAGCTGCTCCGGGCTATGGAAAACATTCCTCTGCCGGAGGAGGGCACGGCCTATGAGCCGTCCATCGCCTCTTTGGAGCAGAGCGCCCTCTTCGGCCAGCTGCGGGACCACGCCTACGGCGGGATGCCGGTACAAATCGGCATGTGCTGGGGCCGCAATACCAAGCTCAACTGCCTGGAGTACCACCGGGACAGCGAGGTCAACATCGGAGCGTCGGACTTCATTCTCCTGCTGGCGAAACAGGAGGAAACGGTGGACGGCCGGCTGGATACCGCCTGTGTCCGGGCCTTCCGGGTCCCTGCCGGGGCGGTGGTGGAGGTCTACGCCACGACGCTGCACTACGCCCCCTGCCATGTGGATGGGGCAAAGGGCTTCCGGGTGGCGGTGGTGCTGCCCAGGGGCACCAATGAGGCCAGGCCTGTCCTCACGCCGCTGAACGCGGAGGATGACCGCCTGTGGGCGAAAAACAAATGGCTGCTGGCGCACCCGGACTCCGGCGAGGCCGGACAGGGGGCCTGGGTGGGCCTGATAGGTGAAAATATTGATATCAAAAACGATCTTTGAAAAGGAGGAAGATTCTATGCAATTGACCAATATTCCCGAGGTAAAGCTGGGCCTCGTCGCCGTCTCCCGGGACTGTTTTCCCGTCGCCCTGAGCGAGAAGCGCCGGGCCGCCGTCAAGGCCGCCTGTTCCGGCGAGCTGTACGAGTGCCCTGTCACGGTGGAAAACGAGCAGGGAATGCTGAAAGCCGTGGAGGACGTGAAAGCCCAGGGCTGCAACGCCCTGGTGGTGTTCCTGGGCAACTTCGGCCCCGAGACGCCGGAGACGCTGATTGCCCGGAACTTTGACGGCCCCTGCATGTTTGTGGCCGCCGCCGAGGGGGACGGGGACCTGATCAACGGACGGGGCGACGCCTACTGCGGAATGCTGAACTGCTCCTATAACCTGGGGATGCGGCATCTCAAGGGCTATATCCCCGAGTACCCCGTGGGCACGGCGGAGGACGTCGCCGGAATGATCGCCGAATTTGTCCCCATCGCCCGGGCCGTTATCGGCGTGAAGAATCTGAAAATCATCACCTTCGGCCCCCGGCCTCAGGACTTCTTTGCCTGCAACGCCCCCATCAAAGGCCTGTACGAGCTGGGCGTGGAGGTGGAGGAGAACTCCGAGCTGGACCTGCTGGTGAGCTACCGGGAGCACGCCGGTGATCCCCGCATCCCGGCGGTCTGCGCGGAAATGGCCGCCGAGATGGGCGAGGGCCGCTACTACCCCGATCTGGGCGAGCGGATGGCCCAGTTTGAGCTGACGCTGCTGGACTGGGCGGAGAAGCACAAGGGGGCCCGGAAGTACGTGGCCTTCGCGGACAAGTGCTGGCCCGCGTTTCCCAGCCAGTTCGGCTTTGAGCCCTGCTATGTGAACTCCCGCCTGGTGAGCCGGGGCATCCCGGTTGCCTGTGAGGTGGACATCTACGGCGCGCTCAGTGAGTGCATCGGCATGTGCGTCTCCGGGGACACGGTGACTCTGCTGGACATCAACAACTCCGTCCCCGCCCGGTTGTGGGCGGAGCAGATCAAGGGTAAGTTTGACTATCGGCTGACGGATACCTTCATGGGCTTCCACTGCGGCAACACCCCCGCCTGCAAGCTGTGCGCGGACCGGGCCGTCAAGTATCAGCTCATCCAGAACCGCCTGCTGGAGAACGGCGGCGAGCCGGACTTCACCCGGGGCACCCTGGAGGGCGACATCGCCGCCAGCGATATCACCTTCTACCGCCTCCAGTGCGACAGTGACGGGAATCTCCGGTCCTACATCGCCCAGGGCGAGGTGCTGCCGGTGGCCACGGGCAGCTTCGGCGGCATCGGCGTGTTCGCTATTCCCGAGATGGGCCGGTTCTACCGCCATGTGCTCATCCAGAAGCGCTATCCCCACCACGGGGCCGTGGCCTTCGGGCACTATGGCAAGGCGCTGTTCGAGGTGTTCAAGTTCCTTGGGATTCAGGATATCGCCTACAACCAGCCCAAGAGCCTGCCCTATCCCACGGAGAACCCCTTCCGCTGAGCATTGTGACTCCATTCCCCGAGAGGGTATGCAAATAAAAAAGGGCCGGCCCGCTGCTCCACGCTTACAGCGGCCGGCGCCTGAAAAAGGAGGAAGACCGCGGCGGCTCGCGGTGCGGCAGTGTGGAGACCTGTCGTAAAGCCCCTTGGCCGGGGCGAGGCGAAGGCGGCGGAGGCCCCTTCGCCAGGGCCGAGAGTTATGGCAAGTTTGAATTTGAAGGGCATCACCAAAATATATCCTCACAGCGGCGGACAGAAAAAAGGCAAGAAAAAGGCCGGAGACACCGAGAAGAAAGTCAACCTCCAGGTGACCGCCGAGGGTGTCATTGCCGTCCAGGAGTTCAATCTGGATATCAAGGACAAGGAGTTCATCGTCCTTGTCGGTCCCTCCGGCTGCGGCAAGTCCACCACGCTGCGGATGGTTGCCGGCCTGGAGGAGATCTCCGGCGGCGAGCTGTACATCGACGGGAAGCTGATGAACGACGTGGAGCCGAAAAACCGGGACATCGCCATGGTGTTCCAGAGCTATGCCCTCTATCCCCATATGACGGTTTACGAGAACATGGCTTTTCCCCTGAAGCTGCGGAAGGTGGACACGGCGGAGATTGACCGCCGGGTCAAGGAGGCGGCGGAGACCCTGGACATCACCCAGTACCTGGACCGCAAGCCCAAGGCCCTCTCCGGCGGCCAGCGCCAGCGGGTGGCCATTGGCCGGGCCATCGTCCGGGAGCCCAAGGTGCTCCTCATGGACGAACCCCTCTCCAACCTGGACGCCAAGCTCCGCAACCAGATGCGCGCCGAGATCATCAAGCTGCGCCAGAAAATCAATACGACCTTTATCTATGTCACCCACGACCAAACGGAGGCCATGACCCTGGGCGACCGGATCGTCATCATGAAGGACGGCTTCATCCAGCAGATCGGCACCCCCCAGGAGGTCTTCGACCACCCCGCCAATCTCTTTGTGGCCGGGTTCATCGGCATGCCCCAGATGAACTTCTTCGACGCGCAGCTGAAAAACGAGGGCGGAAAGTACTCTGTGTCCGTCGGCGGCTGCACGGTGGAGCTGTCCGGCGACAAGCAGAAGAACCTGGCGGCGAAAAAGGTATCCGCCCAGGCCATTACCCTGGGCGTCCGGCCCAGCCACATGGTGCTGGCCAAGCAGCCCGGCAACACCCTTGCCGCCAAGGTGGAGGTTTCGGAAATGATGGGCAGCGAGGTCCATTTCCACGCCAATGCCGAGGGCCGGGACGTGGTAGTGATTGTGCCCACCATGGACGCCACGGGAACCCACATCGACTCCTTCCGCGCCGGGGACCAGATGAACCTGACCTTCAGCGGCAACGTGTGCCATGTCTTCGGCCAGGACGGAAAGAACCTGGAGTTTTGACCATAGGGGCGCTTGACCGCCCACAGACGGTGTGATATACTCTGCCGCGTCAATGATTCCCCCAGGCTGGCTCTCG
>CAJUEG010000079.1 GCA_910584835.1 uncultured Oscillospiraceae bacterium
CTCCCAGCTGAGCTATACCCCCAGATATTTCCAGATATGGAATTTTAGGGGAACCGTTGTTAAATTGTAGAAGTAAGTCAAGATTTGGTGCTCTTTTGGGGGTACACAAATGCGCTATCCGCGCTCCCAGCCGGGTCATGGCCCCCCGCGCGCCGCTCTCGCTTAACGCAAGGAGAATGATAACAGATAGGGCGGCATTTGTCAACACCTTTTTTGATTTCGGCGCAAAAAAATCTTGGCCGCCTACCCGGTTGGGTAGGCGGCCAAGATTGAAACCGCACGCCGTTTCCCGCCCCTCACGACCGCTTCCACGCGCTGCCGCTGAACAGAACCAATATCGGGAACATCTCCAACCGTCCCAGGATCATGGCGAAGGACAGCACCAGCTTGCTCAGCACCGAGAAGGCGGAAAAGTTCCCCGCCGGCCCCACCAGCTCCAGGCCGGGGCCCACGTTGCTGATGCAGGTAATCACCGCCGTCAGGGTTGTGCCGAAGGAGAAGTTGTCCAGCCCCACCACGATAGCCATGCCAAACACCAGGAACAGGTTGGCAACAAAATAGCACTGGGCGGTGCGGATGGCGCTCTCGCTCACCGTGGCGCCGTCCAGCCGGACCACCGACACCGCGCGGGGATGGACGATGGACCGCACCTCCCGGGCAGCGGAGCGGATCAAAATCAAAATCCGCCCGCACTTGATGCCGCCGCCGGTGGAGCCGCCGCAGGCCCCGATGAAAGTGAGCACCACCAGCAGCATTTTGGAAAACTCCGGCCACAGTTCGTAATTGTCCGACGAGAACCCGGTGGTGGACACGATGGACGACACCTGGAACGCGGCGTAGCGCACGCAATCCCCCACCGTATTGTACACATCCCGGATATTCCAGGCGATGGCGGCGATGGACACCGCCACCATAATGAGGAAAAACCGCAGCTCATCGCTCTTCAGCGCCTGCCGGACCTTGCCGGTAAGGAGCAGGAAGTAGACGGAGAAATTGATGGAGAACAGCAGCATGAACACCGTGATGATGATCTCAATGGCGGGGTTCCCAAAGGAGCCCACCGAGGCGTTCCGGTCCGAAAATCCGCCGGTGCCCGCCGTGGACATGGCGTGGGTGACGGCATCGTACCAGTTCATCCCCGCCAGGCGCAGCAGCAGCATCTCCACCACTGTCAGCGCCAGGTAGATGGTGTACAGAATCTTGGACGACTGGGAGGCACGGGGCACCAGCTTGCTTTTCACCGGCCCGGGGCTCTCCGCCCGGATGAGGAAGTTGGAGCTGATCCCCAAAAAGGGCAGCAGGGCGGCGGTGAGGATGAGCACCCCCATCCCCCCCAGCCAGTGGGTGAAGGACCGCCAGAACAGCAGACCCATGGGCAGCCCCTCGATGGCGGTGAGGATGGTGGCCCCGGTGGTGGTGAAACCGGAGATGGTCTCAAAAAAGCAGTCGATGAACGGCCCGAACCGACCGGAAAACCAGAAGGGCAGCGCCCCGAACACCCCGAACAGCACCCAGATGAGGCCCACGGTGAAAAACCCTTCCCGGGCGAAGAAATCCGTCTTTGGCTTGAAGAAGAACACCGGCACGGCCGCCGCCGCCAGGATGATGAGGATGGCGCTCAAAAACGGGATGGGGCTCTCCCCGTAAAGCAGGGCCACCCCCATGGGCAGCAGCATGGCCGCCGCCTCTATGAACAGGGTGAAGCCGGTGATGCGCAGCACCAGTTTGAAATTCATCCCCTCAGCCCCCCGCGCCCAGGCCGCCGCCCTCGTAGATGTCGTTCAGGTCCAAAATGCCGCTGTCCCGGGCGATGACGATCACGTCGTCCCCCTGCTCCAGGCAGGTGGAGCCCTCCGGGATAATGACCTTGTTCCCCCGGACGATGACGGCGATCAGGATGCCCTTGCGCAGCCGAAGGTCTTTCAACGGCGTCTTCAAATTCCGGGTGGCGGCGGACACAATAAACTCCATGGCCTCCGCCCTGCCCCCGGCGATGCGGTACAGGGCGTTCATCACCGTGCCCTTGGAGTTTTGCAGGCCCCGGATGAACCGCAGGATGAGCCCCACCGTGGCCAGCTTGGGGGACACCACCGATTCCACCCCGGCGGACCGGGCAATGGCGGTGTAATTCTGGCGGCTGGACTTGGCCACCACCTTGGGCACCCCCGCCTGGTGGGCATAGAGGGAGATGATGAGATTGTCCTCGTCCCGGTCGGTCAGGGCCACAAAGGCGTCGCTGGACGCCATGCGCTCCTCGGTGAGCAGCTCCGGGTCGGTGCCGTCCCCGTGGATGACCAGGGAGTGGGGGAACTCCTCCGCCAGCTCCCGGCACCGCACCTCGCCCTTCTCCACCACCTTGCAGCTCATGCCCAGCCGTTCCAGCTGAACCAGCAGGTAGAAGGCGATGCGCCCGCCGCCGATGATGAACACGTCCCGGATGCGGTGGGTCTGGCGGCCCAGCAGCTTGAAGAACTGGTTGATGCCGCTGGGCGTGCCCGCCACCGACACCCGGTCCCCCGCGCTGATGAGGGACGCGCCGTTGGGGATAAACACCTCGTCTCCCCGCTCCACGGCGCACAGCAGCAGGGGCAGGCCCTGGATTTTGGATGCCAGGGAGGCCAGGGTGTGTCCGGCCAGAAAGTCCCCCTCCTGGACCGAAAAGGACACCAGCTCCACCCGCCCCCGGGCAAAGGAGTCGATGTTGGCGGCGGAGGGGAAGCGCAGCAGCCGGGAGATCTCCACCGCGGCGGTGAGCTCCGGGTTGATGAGCATGGTGATGCCGAAGTCGCTTTTCAGGGTGTCCAGGTCGCTGACGTACTCGGTTCCCCGGACCCGGGCCACCGTATAGGGCACCCCCAGGCGGTGGGCGATGTGGCAGCACAGCAGGTTGATCTCGTCGGAGTCGGTGGAGGCGATGAGCACATCGGTCTCCTTGCACCCCGCCTCCAGCAGCACCTCCCGGGACACACAGTTACCCTTCAGGCACATCACGTCCAGCTGGTTGCCCAGCCGGTCCAGCGTCTCGCCGGACACGTCCACAATGGTGACGCTGTGGCCCTCGTCGGCCAAGTACTCAGCCAGGGTGGCGCCCACCTTGCCGGCACCCGCAATAATGATGGTCAAGTCAAATCAACTCGTTTCCTCGTTTGTTCGGCGGGCCAGTCCCCGCTTCTGGTCGGCGCACAGCAGCCGGTCCAAAGCGCGGATAAGCAGACATATTATAGCACCCTTTTTCCCGGGAGGCAACGGGGAGAACCGCCTTTTGCCGCCAAAAGGAAAAACTGTCCCTATTTTGTCCCGCTCCCTTGCGTACCGGGGCAAAATGGGCTATACTGTACCCAAATATACGGGGGGCGGGTACATGAACACAATGAAGCGGTGCTGGTGCAGGGCTTTCCAGGGGGCCTTCCGGCTGGCCATCCCTCTGCTGCCCTACCGCAGGCCGGAGCAGCTGGCCGATGTGACGCAGCTGCCCGCCAGGCTGGCGCAGCGGGGCTGCAAAAGCGTGCTGGTTGTCACCAGCCCCAGCGTGTCCAGGATGCCGGGGACACGCCGGCTGCTGGACGCCCTGACGGCTGCGGGCGCCGCCTGTACGGTCTATGACAAGACTGTCCCCAACCCCACCACTGACACGGTGGAGGAGGCCCTGGCCCTCTACCGCCGGGGGAACTGCCAGGCCATCATCGGCATCGGCGGCGGCTCCAGCCTGGACTGCGCCAAGGCGGTGGGGGTGCGGGCGGCGCTGCCCCACAGGCCGCTGTCCAAGGCGGCGGGCGTGCTGAAGGTGCGCCGCCCCCTGCCCCCCCTGGCCGCCGTCCCCACCACCGCCGGGACGGGGAGCGAGACCACCATTGCCGCCGTCATCACCGACGCCCGCACCCGGGACAAGTACGCCATCAGCGACTTCCCCCTCATCCCGGACTACGCCGTGCTGGACCCGGAGATGACCCTCTCCCTGCCCCCCCATCTCACCGCCTCCACGGGGATGGACGCCCTCACCCACGCGGTGGAGGCCTTTATCGGCCGCTCCACCACCAGGGACACCCGGGAGGACGCCCTGGCGGCGGTGGGCCTGATCTTCGCCAACCTGGAGAGGGCCTGCCGGGACGGCTCCGACCTGGAGGCCCGGCGGGCCCTGCTCACCGCCTCCTTCCGGGCGGGGTGCGCCTTCACCAAGTCCTATGTGGGCTATGTCCACGCCGCGGCCCACTCCCTGGGCGGGGCGTATAACGTGGCCCACGGGTATGCCAACGCCGTCATCCTCCCGGTGGTGCTGCGCTCTTACGGCCCCGCCGTCTACCCCCAGCTGGCCCGTCTGGCCCAGGCGGCGGGGCTGGCCATGCCGGGCATGGACGGGCAGACGGCGGCGCTGGCCTTTCTGGACGGGCTGGACCGCCTCAAAGCCCGGTGCGGCATTGGGAATACCATTCCCGAGCTGCGGCGGGAGGACATCCCCGCCCTGGCCCGCCACGCGGACCGGGAGGCCAACCCCCTCTACCCCGTCCCCGTCCTCATGGACGCGAAAGAGCTGGAGGGCATTTTTTACCGGCTCCTCTGACCTTTTCCCAAACCTGACTTTTTCCCAAAAAAGCGGCGCCCGCCTGCCCAAAGTGGACAGGCGGGCGCTTTCATTTTAAGAACCTGTATTTGCCGCCTCAAACAACCGTCTGGCGGGCCCTTTTCCGCCGCACCGCGTTCACGCCCCGCCGGGGCACTGCCGCCCGGTGTGGTCGATGGTGTAGTCCTGGCCGCACTCCCCCGGCAGAATGAGCTGGGAGATGGGCACAAAGGTGTACCCCTGCTGCAAAAGGGCCTCGATGATGCCGGGCAGGGCCTCCGGGGTGTGGAGGGCGGCGTTATGGAAGAGCACAATGGACCCCGGCTGGACCTTGCCTGTCACCCGCTTGGTGATGTCGGCGGCGGACAGGTCCTTCCAGTCCAGGCTGTCCACATCCCACTGGATGGGCTCGATGTCCATGGAGCGCACGGCGTTGATCACGTGGTCGTCGTACTCGCCGTAGGGGCAGCGGAACAGGGTGGGCCGCACCCCCGTCACCCCCTCGATCTTGTCCCCGCAGGCGGTGAGGTCGGCTACGATCTCGTCGGCGGACAGGCTGTTGAAGTGGGCGTGGGTGTTGGAGTGGCTCATCACCTCATGGCCCGCGTCGGACAGGGCCTTGACGGACTCCGGGTATTTGTCCACCCACTCCCCCACCACGAAGAAGGTGGCCTTGACGCCGTACTTTTCCAGGATATCGATGAGCTGCTGGGTGTCCTCGTTGCCCCAGGCGGCGTCAAAGCTGATGGACAGCACCTTGTAGTCCTTCTGCACGCAGTAGATGGGCAGCTGCCGGGTGGACGCGGACGCCCCCACCACCGCCGGGTGGTTCACCACCCAGAACATCATTGCGGCGGCCAGGGCGAAGGCCGCCCCGGCAATCACTTTCCGCCGCAGGTAAAAAATCTTGGTCTGCTTCATTCCAACCCCTCCGTTGCTCAAGTGTCCCTACACCTTATGCGCCGGAGGGCGGTTTCATGTTAGCGGGCGGCCTGGGCCTGACCGGAGCCGCCCTGCCGGGAATCAAACGGCCGCCCCGGTGTGCCCGCACCTCTTTAAAATTATGTTGAAATACTTCTTGACATCCCGCCTTTATCCTGATATCATATAGTTCAAGAAAATTTGAAATAGTTTGGAGGCAGCTCAATGCCCATATCCCACATTCTGGCGGCGCTGGCCGATGAGAACCGCCGCAAAATACTTGCCACGCTGAAGCAGGGCCGCATCCCCTCCGGCGCACTGGCCCAGGCGGTGGGCATGTCCCCCCAGGCCCTGTCCTACCACCTGAAAAAGCTGAAGGAGGCGGAGCTGATCTACGAGACCCGGCAGAAAAACTTCATCTTTTACGAGCTGGATTTGACCGTATTGGACGAGGCCATTTTATGGCTGGACGAGCTGAGAGGAGGTGCGGACCATGAAGCTGAGACGGCTGTATACAGCCGTGCTGCTGACGCTGATGCTGGGCCTGGCGCTGGTGCTGGCGGCGCTGCCCTTTCTCCCTGACCCCATCCCCGTCCACTATAACGCCGCGGGTGTGGTGAACCGCTGGGGGAGCAAGTATGAGATGCTGGTTTTCCCCGGGATCATGCTGCCCTTTGGGGCGCTGTGGCTGGGGACCTGCCGGATATGCCGTGGATTTGGGGAGATATCAGAGCGGATCATGCTCCTCTCGGGGGCCGCTATGTTCGCTGTGTTCGACCTGATGGCGGCGTATTTTCTGTACGCCGGCCTCCGTCAGGCGGAGCGTCTGTCCGACATCCCGCTGGACCTCCACCAGCTCCTCTGCGGGGTGTGCGGCCTGGGCCTCATCGCATTGGGCAACTGGATGCCCAAGCTGAGGGAGCCGGGCCCGGTGGGCCTGCGCACCCCCTGGAGCGTGAAAAATGCGGCGGTCTGGCGGAAATGCCAGCGGT
The DNA here is from genome assembly GCA_910584835.1 of uncultured Oscillospiraceae bacterium. Taxonomy (GTDB): domain Bacteria; phylum Bacillota; class Clostridia; order Oscillospirales; family Oscillospiraceae; genus Enterenecus. Next base: position 6,472 of record CAJUEG010000079.1, read on the forward strand.
TCGGCGGCTGGTCCTTTGCGGCGGCGGGGGCGGCCTCCATTGCCGCCGCCCTGCTGGCCCCTGGCGCGTGGTGCTGGCTGTGGACGACGCTGGCCCTCGCCGCCGCCGGAATTGCCGGCGTGGTCTACTCCCGGCACGCGGCCAACACCACCCCAGACGGATAAAAGGGCCCCCTGCGCCCTGAAATGACGATAAGGCGGTATGAATATGGTTGTTTATTCAGTGATTCTGTTTGCTGCTGCGCTGTTGTTCTTTGGCCTGGCGGCCGCGATATACAGGGGAAATACGGATTTGATTCACTCGTACCATCAGACGCACGTGAAGGAAGCGGACAAGAAAACATACGGGCGGGCCTTTTCAAAAGGGCTGTTTGTCCTTGCCGTTTCTATGGTGTTCAGCGGGGCAATCGCTCTGTTTGGAGAAACGCTCCCTGTTGTGCTCACCTCGGTCAGCGTTTTGCTTGCCGGACTTGTGATATCGCTCATCGTGGCAGCAAAGGTGCAAAAAGAATTCAACGGCGGATTCTTCGATAACAGGAAATAAGAAAAGCCCCTCCCTGCTGCTGCGGGGAGGGGCCTTTTGTTTTTACTCGATGCCGCTCAGATCGAACTTGTCCAGCCAGGCGCTGGCCGTCTGGCACACGCCCCGCAGGCACGCTTCCTCGAAGGGGCTCTCCAGCCCCGCGTTTTTCAGCAGCTCGGTGAAGGTGCGGCTGCCGCCCTGGCGGGCGTAGGCCATATACTTCTCCCAGGCCGCCTTGCGGTCGGTCTGGAGCAGCGCCCAGAACTGGAGGGACACGGTCTGGGCCAGGCAGTAGTCGATATAGTAGAAGGGGCTGGAATAGATGTGGTGCTGGCGCTGCCAGCCCTCGCCCTCGGCGTAGAAGGGGATGTCCCCGTCCAGCCTCATCCAGGGCATATACACCCCCAGCAGCTCCTTCCAGACAGCGTGGCGCTGGGCCGGGGTCATGTCCGGGTTTGCGTACACCTCATGCTGGAAGTGGTCCACCATGGTGCCGTAGGGGATGAAGGTGAGTGCGCCGGACAGGTGGCTGTACAGGAACTTTTTGGTGTCCTTGCCGAAGAAGCCCTCCGCCCAGGGCCAGGCCATGAACTCCATGGACATGGAGTGGACCTCGCAGGCCTCCATGCCGGGCCAGATATACTCCATGGGCACCCGGTCCCGGTTGAGCCAGGCGGCGAAGGCGTGGCCCGCCTCGTGGGTGACCACCTCCACATCTCCCTGGGTGCCGTTGAAGTTGGCGAAGATAAAGGGCACATTATAGTCCGCGATGGAGGTGCAGTAGCCGCCGGACCGCTTGCCCTCGGTGGACAGCACGTCCATCAGCTCGTTGTCCAGCATGGTCCGGAAGAACTCGGACGTCTCGGGGGACAGCTCGTCGTAGAACTTTTTCCCCTGGGCCAGGATATCGTCCGGGCTGCCCTGGGGCCGGGGGTTGCCGGAGCGGAACTCCAGGGCGTTGTCGGCGAAGCTCATGGGGTACTCCTTGCCCAGCCGCTTGGCCTGCTCCCGGTAGATCCGGTCGGCCACCGGCACCAGGTACTTCACCACGGCGGCGCGGAACTTCTCCACGTCCTCCTTGGTGTAGCAGTTGCGGCCCATGCGGTAGTAGCCCAGGGTGGTGTACCCCTCATAGCCCAGCTTTTTGCCCATCTCGTCCCGCAGGTGGGTGAGCTGGTCGTAAATGCGGTCCAGGTCGGCCTGATTGTCCTTATACCACCGGCCCTCCGCCTTCCAGGCGGCCAGGCGGCGCGCGTCGTCCGCGTCCGTCTTGAAGGGGGTGAGCTGGGACAGGGTGTAGGTCTTGCCCTCGAAGGGTATCTGGGCGGAGGCCAGCAGCTTCTCATACTCGGTGGTCAAATCGTTCTCCTGCTGAAGCTGGGGGATGATCTCGGGGGAGAATGTTTTCAGCTGAATCTCCGCGTTGATGAACATCAGGCTGCCGTACTCCGCCTCAAAATCCTTGCGGAAGGGGGAGGCCAGCATGGCCATGGTCCACGCCTGCATGTACTCCTGGAGCTGGGGCATGGCGCTGTTCCAGAAGGTCTCCTCCCCGTCGTAGAACTGGTCCCGGGTGTCGATGGAGTGGCGGACGCTGGCCAGGGTGGCCAGGGTGTCGATGTGCTTCACCTCCCGCTCCTTCTCCAGGAACACGGCCTTGGCCTCCTCGTAGCCGGCGGCGCCCTTCAGCCGCTCCACCAGGCCGGACAGGGTCTGCTTCATCCCCTCCAGGTCGGGGCGCTCATAGGGCATCTCGGAAAATTTCATGGGAAACACTCTCCTTATCAATTTTAATCACGCTTTGGCTGTCCGCTGCTCACGACGGCTCAGCGCTCAATTCCTTCCCGTCCAGCACCGCTCGTACCAGCCGGTCCTCCCCGCTGGGCGTGCGGTAGTCCAGGGTGAGCAGGAAGGGCGGGGCGTCCTGGGCCAGCAGACTGAGGAAGATCCTGTCCCCCTCCCAGATGGGCAGTTCCAGCACCTGATCCTTGGGCACCCAGGCCAGGTCGCCTTCCTTGCAGTCCATGTTCAGCTCCCCCGCCCAGCCTGTGGCGGTGAACAGGTACATAAACTGATCCGACTGGCTGTCGTTGCACAGAAAGGTGACCACCCCCCGGAAGCGCCAGTCGGTGACGGCGAGGCCGGTCTCCTCCAGCACCTCCCGGCGCAGGCACTCGTCGGGGCTCTCACCCTCCTCGAATTTGCCCCCCACGCCGATCCACTTGCCCTTGTTGATATCCGCCTTTTTCTTCACCCGGTGGAGCATCAGGTACTCGCCCCGGGGGTTTTCCAGGTAGCACAGGGTACTGCTGTACATGCTTATCATATCCTCCCTCTGCTCACGGCGGCTCGGACGCTTGTTGTCACGCTTCGCCTGTTCGCGACGCGCGGCTTCCTTCCGACTCGGGCTGGTCTCTGGGGCCGCTGGCCCCATCGCTCACCCTCGCTCCAGTCCATCCGCGCTGCTCACGACGGTTCAGGCGCTCAGACGCTAGAAGGGCAGGTTCAGCCCGCCGGTGAGCTTGGACATCTGGCTGGCGGCGTCCTCCCCCGCCTTGCGCAGCGCCTCGTTGACGGCGGCCACAATCAGGTCCTGGAGCATCTCCACGTCCTCCGGGTCCACTGCCTCGGGGTCGATGGCCACGCTCACCAGCTCCTTTTTCCCGGACACGGTGGCGGTGACCACGCCGCCGCCCGCCCCGGCCTCATAGGTCTTGCTCTCCAGCTCCTCCTGGGCCTTGAGCATGTCCTGCTGCATCTTCTGGGCCTGGCGGATCATGTTGTTCATGTTCCCGCCCCCCATGCCGCCCATACCGCGGCTGTTGAATCCCTTTGCCATTTGTCTGCCTCCTTTGTCGGCGCAAAGTCCGCGCCATGACCTTTCCGCCCGCGGCGGAAACTGCGTTTGCTCCCTTGCCTCTCTTCTCCCCGCATCGTCGAGGCAAACTTCATATCACTCGCTCCCGCCTTCGGCGAAAGCTTGTTCATTCCGTTGCCTCTCCTCTCCCCGCAAAAGCTGAAGACCGCTTTTGTGGGACCCCGTCAAGGGCGGCTTTGCGGGGGCCCCGGTTTTACTCCACTGTAATGTTGCTGCCCCCCTGGGCCAGGAATTCCGTCAGGGGATCTGCCTGCGCCGGCGCGGGGGCGGCCTCCGGCGGGGCCTGGCCCACCTTCACCGCCACCGTGTGGACCGCGCCGGTCAGCGCTTGGCACAGCTCCGCCATGGGCCGGGTGATGGCGGGGCGGTCCAGCATGTCCCGCAGGAAGTCGTTTGCCGCCCACAGCGTAATCTGCCGTCCGTCAAAGCGGCCCTCCGCCATGGCGGGGTTGCTGATAAAGCTGTAATCGCTCACCGCCAGCCTGCCTTTGAGCCGCTCCCGGAAGGCGGGCCAGCCCGGCCAGCCCTCCGCGGCCCCCTGGGGCGCGGGCTGCTGTGCCGCGGGGGCGGGTTCCTCCCGGGGCGAGGGGGCGGGGTCCGGCGCGGTCTGGGCTTTGGGCGCGGGCCGGCTTCCTTTCGCCGCCGCGGGCCGGGGCTCCGGCTCCACGTCCCAGGGCGGGGCGTCCTCCTCCCGGGGCGGGGGCTCGTCAGGAAGGGGGGGTTCCTCCCAGGGGACCTCGTCCCGGGGCGGCTCTTCCCGCCGGGGGGCGGGCCCGGCCTCCCGGGGCGGCGCGGCGGCCTGGGACTGCCGGGGGACGGGGGCCGGCCCTCCCCCCTGCTCCAGCCGGGCCACCCGGGCGGACAACCCCGCCGGGGTTGGGTCCAGCGCCGGGTCGCACAGGACCGTCAGGCACAGCTCCATATCGGTGCGGCGGTTGGCCGACCTCCCCAGGTCCGCCGCCGTTTTCTGCAAGAGCGCCAGCATCTGCACCAGCCGGGCCACGTCAAATTGGGCGGACAGCCTTTTCAGCGTCTCCCCGTCGAAACCCCCGGTCATCAGCGCCGCCCCCCCCTTGGGGGCGGTTTTGCGCACCAGCAGGTCCCGCGTCAGGGCGGACAGCTCCCCCGCCAGGGCGGTCATCTCCTTCCCCCCGGCGTACAGCCTGTCCAGCCGCTCCAGGGCGGCGGCGGTGTCGCCGGCTGCGGCCTCGTCCAGCAGGGCGGCGGCCTCCAGGTTGCCCGCCAGCCCCAGGGTGGACAGCACCCGCTCCTCGTCCACCGCGCCCCCGGCGCCGGCGCACTGGTCCAGCAGGGACAGCGCGTCCCGCATGCCGCCGTCGGCCAGCCGGGCGATGAGGGCGGCGGCGCTCTGGGACAGGGCAAAGCCCTCCGCCTCCGCCACCCGGAGCAGATGGGCGGCAATGTCCTCCGCCCGGATGCGCTTGAAGGCGAACTGCTGGCAGCGGCTCTTGATGGTGGCGGGCACCTTGTTCACCTCGGTGGTGGCCAGGATGAACATCAGGTGCTCCGGCGGCTCCTCCAGAATTTGAAGCAGGGCGTTGAACGCCTGGGCGGAGAGCATGTGCACCTCGTCCACGATGTACACCCGCTTCTTCACCGTGGCCGGGGTGTATACCGCCTCGTCCAGGATGGCGCGGATGTCGTCCACCCGGTTGTTGGAGGCGGCGTCCAGCTCCAGCACGTCCAGGATGGAGCCGTTCTC
>CAJUEG010000080.1 GCA_910584835.1 uncultured Oscillospiraceae bacterium
CCCGCCGCCGTCCAGATCTTCGGCTGTGACGAGCCCTTTATGGAGAAGGGGGCCGCCCTGGCCCTGGAGCGGTCGGGGGCGGACATCATCGACATCAACATGGGCTGTCCCGTCCCCAAGGTGGCCAATTCCGGGGACGGCTCCGCCCTCATGCGGGACCCGGGCAAGGCGGCCCGGGTGGCCGCCGCCGTGGTGCGGGGGGCCCAGGGGAAGCCCGTCACGGTGAAGTTCCGCCTGGGCTGGGACAAGGGGTCCATCAACTGCGTGGAGTTCGCCAGGCGCATGGAGGGGGCGGGCGTGTCCGCCGTGGCCCTCCACGCCCGGACCAAGACCCAGATGTACTCCGGCGCGGCCAGCTGGGACTACATCCGGCAGGTCAAGGAGGCGGTGTCCATCCCGGTGATCGCCAACGGGGACGTGTTCTCCCCCAGGGACGCCGTGCGCATTTTAAAGCTCACCGGGGCGGACATGGCCATGGTGGGCCGGGGGGCCTTCGGCAACCCCTGGCTGCTGGAGCAGTGCGCCGCCGCTTTGGAGGGGCGGGAGGTCCCGCCCCCGCCCCCGCTGGACCGCCGGATGGACACCGCCGTCCGCCAGTTTGAGCTGGCGCTGGCCCACAAGGGGGAGAAGATCGCCTGCCTGGAGATGCGCAAGCACCTGGCCTGGTACCTCAAGGGCGTCCCCTACGCCTCCTACTGGAAGGAGCGGGCGTGCAGAATCTCCACCGCGGAGGAATTCCACCAGGTGGTGTCCGGCATCAAGCGGGACCTGTCCGACCCGGAAAGGTCCGGCGATGAATAGGCCCGTCCCCCCCGCCCTCCGCGCCGCCTTTCTGTCGGCGGAGGGCGTGATCTACGCCCTGTTCCTGGCGCTGGACCTGACGGGGCGCGGGGGGCAGAGCGTCCCCCTCAAATACGCGGGCATTCTGCTGTGCCTGGCCTTCTCCCTGCTGGGGGCAGACCGGCTGGTCCCCCTGGCGCTGGCCCTCACCGCCGGGGCGGACTGGTTCCTGCTGGTGCGAAACGACCGCTATCTCCTGGGCATCGCCCTGTTCCTGGCGGTCCAGACCGTCTACCTCCTCCGCCTGCGCCGCGCCGGGGCGGACTGCGCCTGGCCCCTCCGCTCCGCCCTGGCCCTGGCGCTGGGGGCGGGGGTGTACGCGCTGCACATGGCGTCCGCCGTAAACCTGGCGGCGGCGCTGTACTTCTCCCAGCTGGCGTCCAACACCCTGCTGGCCTGGACGCTGAAGGGGGCGCGCCGGCGCGCCTTCGCCCTGGGCCTCACCCTGTTCGTGGGGTGCGACGTGTGCGTGGGGCTGTTCAACGTCCTGCCCCCCGGCTCCCCGCCGTACCTCGCCGCCTCCGTTGGGATGTGGCTGTTCTATCTGCCCTCCCAGGTCCTCATCGCCCTGTCCGCCCTGCCCGGAAAGGAGGATGCCAAATGAAAACCAGCCGGGCGTTCTCCGCCCTCCTGGCCATCGCCGCCGCCCTGGCCCTGTTCACCGGGGCCGTGGCCGCCCCCATCCTGTGCCGCCCCTTCTACTACGCCCACATCGGCCCGTTAAAGCTGGAGGAGCGCACCGGCCTCACCCGGGACGAGATCAAAACCGCCTTTGACGAGATGCTGGACTACTGCCTGGGCGGGGAGGAGTTTTCCACCGGCGTGCTGCGATGGTCGGAGAGCGGCAGAGACCACTTCACCGACGTGCGGGGGCTGTTTCTGCTGGACCTGCGGGTGTTCGCCGCAGCCCTGGCGGCGCTGGCCTGCCTGGGCCTGGCGGCCTGGCGGGGGCGGATCAGGCCCGCCCTCCTGCTGGGCCGGGGCCCCGCCTTCTGGGCGGGGGCGGGTCTGGGGAGCGTGTTCCTGCTGGTGGGCGCCCTGGCCGCCCTGGACTTCGACCGGGCTTTCATCATCTTTCACGCCCTGTTCTTCCCCGGCAAGGACAATTGGCTCTTCGACCCCGCCCAGGATCAGATCATCAACATCCTCCCCCAGGAATTTTTCCGCGACTGCGCCCTGCTCATCCTGGCCCTTCTGGTGCTGGGCTGCGCCCTGCTCATCGGCTTTGACCTCCTCCGGGGGCGGCGAACAGGGAAAATTTTGCACAAAAAAAGAAAAACTTAGAACGAACGTTTGACATTTCGAACGCCATATGGTATAATGCCGCCATGAGCCGAAAACGTTCAGCGTCCCTGCCGTCACGGGGACGATTTTGGAAGGAGCTTGCGCCATGGCTAAACTAACTCCCAAGCAGCAGCAGATTTACGACTACATCCTGGCCTTCGCCGACGAGCACGGCTACCCCCCCTCCGTGCGGGAGATCGCCCAGGCCGTCGGGCTGAAATCCCCCGCCACCGTCCACTTCCACCTCAAGGGCCTGCGGGAGGCGGGCTGCATCACCCAGGCCGAGGGCAAGACCCGGGCCATCACCATCACCGACCCCTCCCACGGCCGCAGGGACCAGGTGCCCCTGGTGGGCTATGTGGCGGCGGGCGCCCCCATCCTGGCCCAGGAGAACATCGAGGAGTACCTCACCTTTGACACCGGCGGCCTCACCGGGGAGCACTTCGCCCTCAAGGTCCGGGGCGAGTCCATGCTGGAGGCGGGCATACTCCCCGACGACGTGGTGGTGGTCCACCAGCAGCCCCTGGCCCGCAACGGGGACATCGTGGTCGCCCTGTTCGAGGACGAAGCCACCGTCAAAACCTTCCGCCGGGAGAACGACGGCCACATCTGGCTCTACCCGGAAAACTCCAGCGGCGAGTACCAGCCCATCGACGGCGAGGGCTGCTCCATCCTGGGCCGGGTGGTGGCGGTCATCCGCCGGTATTGAGCGTTTTCCCGTAAACCGTCCCAGCCTTCCCACGAGGGCTGGGACGGTTTTTACCTTGCTATGCCCGCGGGGCTTTCCCCTCCGGGGGCGCTTCCTTTAAAAGGTGGAAAAGCAAGCCCTTCTGCCACAGCATTTTCCACAAAATTACCCGCTCATTTTTTTGCATTCCTCCGAATTTGTTGAAACCGGCAAATTTCCCCTTGCAAATTGGTTCGGATGTTGTTATTATGATGGCGCAAGGACTGGAAACGTTTTCGGTAGCGTTACCAGAAACGTTTCCAGTTCGTGACAAAAAACTAGGAGGAAATGAAAATGAGTAAGAAACTCTTCGCGCTCGTACTGTCTTTCAGCATGGTCATGACCATGCTGCTGGCTGGATGCTCCAGCCAGGGCGACAAGGCCAGCGAGCCCCCCGCCGACAACTCCCAGAGCGGCACCGAGGCCAGCCAGCCCGTCGAAAACAACAACACCGAGGCCAAGGGCCGCGTCTACTGGCTCAACTTCAAGCCTGAGTCCGACGAGGTGCTCAACAACGTGGCCAAGATGTACACCGACAAGACCGGCGTGCCCGTGAAGATCGTCACCGCTGCCTCCGGCACCTACAGCCAGACCCTGAACGCCGAGATGGGCAAGAGCGAGGCCCCCACCATCTTTGTCATCGGCAACAAGTCCGGCGCCCGCGACTGGTCTGACTACGCCCTGGATCTGGCGGGTACCCCCATCGCCAACGAGCTGACCGGCGATGAGTATAACATCTATGACGACAACGGTAAGCTGGTGTCCATCGGCTACTGCTACGAGTGCTACGGCATCATTGTCAACGCTGATCTGGTGGCGCAGGCCGGCCACAAGGTGGAGGACATCAAGAACTTTGAGACCCTCAAGACCGTGGTGGAGGACATTCACGCCCGCGCCGCCGAGCTGGGCTTCGACGCCTTCACCTCCTGCGACATGGACGGCTCCTCCTCCTGGCGCTTCACCGGCCATATGGCCAACCTGGAGTACTACTATGAGCAGGAGGGCGAGATGTGGAAGAACTGCCCTCCCACCCTCACTGGCAAGTATATGGATAACTTCAAGAACCTGTACGACCTGTGCATCAACAACAGCCTGACCGCCCCCACTGAGCTGTCTGTGGGCGGTCATGACGCCGCCGAGGAATTCAAGACCGGCAAGGCTGCGTTCACCGTCCAGGGTTCCTGGGAGTACGCTAGCTACAAGGAGGCCCTTGACAACATCACCATGATTCCCTACTACTGCGGCGTGTCCGGCGAGGAGAAGGCCGGCCTGAACTGCGGCACCGAGAACTGCTGGGCCATCAACTCCAAGGTGTCTGAGGACGACCAGAAGGCCACCATGGACTTCATGGTCTGGTGCGTCACCGACCCCGAGGCCAGCCGTATCCTGGTAGACAGCTTCGGAGCCATGCCCTATAAGAGCGCTGTCGAGTGCACCAACGGCTTCCTGCTGGATGCCGACGAGTACCGCAACAACGGCTGCTACGTCATGAACTGGGCCACCAACTTCCAGCCCAACGTGGAAGAGTACCGCGCCGCTCTGGTGTCCGCCCTGAACGCCTACAACGCCGACCAGTCCGACGCCAACTGGGCCAGCGTGCGCACCGCCTTCGTGGACGGCTGGGCCGCCCAGTACGCCGCCGTCAACGGCTAATTGAACAACACGCTTTGACATGAAAGCCGGGGCGGGCTGCCCGCCCGCCCCGGCCTTCCCCCTGTAGGGGCGGATATCATCCGCCCGCGCAGCTTTCCGCCACAGGCGGGCGCATCATATGCGCCCCTACATTCCCATCCGTCCGTCATCTTGAGAAAGGGAGCTGATACCTTGAATCGGAAAAAGATCACCCGCGGCAACACAATCCGCAGATCCACCCGGAAATGGTTCCCCCTGTTCCTGGGCCCGGTGGTGTGCGCCTTTATCATCGGCTTTGTCTGGCCCTTCGTCCAGGGCATTTATCTCTCCTTCTGCCAGTTCAAGCTGATTGCCGACGCCAAGCCCATCGGCTTTGGCAACTATGTCCGGGCCTTTAAAGACGCCGCCTTTACCCACGCCTTCTGGTACACCGCGCTGTTCACCGTGGTCTCCCTGGTGCTCATCAACGTGCTGGCCTTCACCGTGGCCTATGTCCTCACCCAGAACATCAAGGGCAGCAACATCTTCCGCACCGTGTTTTTCATGCCCAACCTCATCGGCGGCATCGTGCTGGGCCACATCTGGTCCATGATCTTTGACGGCATTCTCAGCAAATTCTCCACCTCCATCGTCATGGATTCCAAATACGGCTTCTGGGGCCTTATCATCCTGATGTGCTGGCAGCAGATCGGCTATATGATGATTATCTACATCGCCGGGCTCCAGGCGGTGCCCGAGGATATGCTGGAGGCCGCCCGCATCGACGGCGCGTCCAAGTCCCAGACCCTGTTCAAGGTGACCATCCCCAACGTGATGCCCTCCATCACCATCTGCATGTTCCTCACCCTGACCAACGGCTTCAAGCTGTTCGACCAGAACCTGGCCCTGACCAACGGCCAGCCCATCATCATGCAGGAGGGCGGCACCGCCATCAAGACCACCGAGATGCTGGCGCTGAACATCTTCACCACCTACAACAACTCCAGCCCCAACGCCCACGGCACCGCCCAGGCGAAGGCGGTTATCTTCTTCATCCTGGTGGCCGGCCTCGGCCTGGCCCAGCTGGCCTACACCCGTAAAAAGGAGGTGCAGCAGTAATGAACGGTTCCCTGGCTGCCGAGCGCAGAGGCAAGACCATCCTCACCGTGGTCTTGAGCGTCATCTGCGTCATCTATGTGCTGCCCGTGGTGGCGGTGCTCATCAACTCCTTCAAGCTGAACACCTTCGTCAAGACCGACACCTTCGCCCTGCCCACCGGCGAGATGTGGGCGGGCATGGACAACTTCATCAAGGGCATGACCTTCGGCAACTATCCCTTCTGGAACAGCGTGAAGTACAGCGTGGTCATCACCGTGCTGTCCACCGCCCTCATCCTCATTGGCACCTCCATGGCCGCCTGGTACATCGCCCGGGTGAACTCCGCTTTCTGCAAGGCGCTGTACTTCCTGTGCGTGTTCTCCATGGTGGTCCCCTTCCAGATGGTGATGTTCACCCTGTCCAACACCGCCGATCAGCTCAAGCTGAACACCCCCTGGACCATCCCCGTGGTGTACCTGGGCTTCGGCGCGGGCCTTGCCATCTTCATGTTCGTGGGCTTCGTCAAGTCCATCCCCCTGGAGATTGAGGAGGCCGCCGCCATCGACGGCTGCGGCCCGGTGCGCACCTTCTTCCTGGTGGTGGTGCCCATGCTCAAGCCCACCATGATCTCCGTGGGCATCCTGGAGATCATGTGGGTATGGAACGACTACCTGCTCCCCTACCTGGTGCTTGACCTGGAGAAGTACCGCACCATCACCATCCACATCCAGTACCTGAAGGGCAGCTACGGCACTGTGGACCTGGGCGCCACCATGGCGCTGATCCTGCTGGCCATCATCCCCGTCATCATCTTCTATCTCACCTGCCAGAAGCACATCATCAAGGGTGTTGCCGCGGGCGCCGTCAAGGGATAACCTTCCAAAACAAAAAGGTTGCGGAAAGGGCGGAATTAGGGTAAAATAGTCGGCTGAAAAGGAGGGACGCCCATGACCATCAAGGATATCGCCCGTATGTCCGGCGTGGGCGTGACCACCGTGTCCCGGGTGCTCAACGACCACCCGGACGTGTCCGAGGAGACCCGCCGCCGGGTGCTGGCGGTGGTGGCCGAGCAGGGCTTCCAGCCCAACACCAACGCCCGGCATTTAAAGCAGCAGTCCAGCGCCTCCATCGCCGTCATCGTCAAGGGCACCATGAACATGCTCTTCGCCGACCTGGTGGAGCGCTGCCAGCAGCTGCTCCAGGACGCGGGCCAGGACGCCGCGGTGTACTACCTGGACGAGGACGCCAACGAGGTGGCCTACGCCGCCCGGCTGTGCCGGGAGCGCAAGCCCCTGGGCGTCCTGTTCCTGGGGGGGGACCTGGAGTTTTTCCAGGCGGAGTTCGGCCATATCACCGTCCCCTGCGTGCTGCTCACCAACTCGGCCCAGGAGCTCCCCTTCCCCAACCTGTCCTCCCTCACCACCGACGACGAGGAGGCGGCCTACCGGGTAGTGCGCTACCTGGCGGACCGGGGGCATAAGAACATCGGCCTTGTGGGCGGCAACTGGTCGTGCACCCAGATCAGCTACCGCCGGGTGCTGGGCTGCCAGCGGGCCTTCGACGAGCTGTCCCTGCCCTTCGACGCCAGGCGGTGCGAGCCCTGCCGCTACTCCCTCTCCGACGCCTATGACACCACCAAGCGCCTTCTGGAGCGCTGCCCGGAGCTCACCGCCCTGTTCTGCGTCAGCGACGTAATGGCCATGGGGGCCATCCGGGCCATCCGGGACCTGGGCCGCCGCGTGCCCGAGGATATCTCCGTGGTGGGGTACGACGGCATCCCCCTCTCCCGGTTCTCCGTCCCCCGCCTCACCACCGTCCGGCAGGACACCCAGCAGCTGGCCCGCCAGGGGGTGGACCTGCTTCTGCGCAACCTCCAGCGCTCCCGCCCGCCGGTCCACGGGGTAGTTCCCTTCCAGCTCATCGACGGAGAGAGCGTTGCCCCGCCCCGGGGCGCGACACATTAACCCACGGGCCGCCGTCCTGTCTGGGCGGCGGCCCTTATGAAAGGTGGACTTCCTATGAGATGCTCCGGCATCTTGATGCCCGTTTCCTCCCTGCCCTCCCCCTGCGGCATCGGCACCCTGGGGGACGCCGCCCGGGAGTTTGCCGATTTCCTGGCCGCCGGCGGACAGACCTACTGGCAGATCCTGCCCATCTGCCCCACCAGCTACGGCGACTCCCCCTACCAGTCCTTTTCCTCCTACGCGGGCAACCCCTACTTCATCGACCTGGACGACCTGGCGGCGGAGGGGCTGCTGGAGCCCGGGGAGTACCGGGATCTGGACTGGGGGGACGACCCCCAAAGCGTGGATTACGGCCTGATGTACGCCAAGCGCTACCCGGTGCTGAAAAAGGCGGCGGACCGGCTGCTGGCGTCTCCCCCCGACGGGTATCAGGCGTTTTGCGAAAGCGCTGAGTGGCTGGACGACTACGCGCTGTTCATGGCCCTGAAGGACAGGCACGGCGGCGCCTCCTGGTTCACCTGGCCCGAGGACATCCGCCTGCGCCGCCCCGAGGCCCTCCGCGCGGCGCGGGAGGAGCTGGCCGGCCAGGTGGAGTTCTGGAAGGCGGTGCAGTTCCTGTTCTTCCGGCAGTGGCGGGCCCTCAAAGCCTACGCCAACGGCAAGGGCGTGCGCATCATCGGCGACCTGCCCATCTATGTGTCCGGCGACAGCGCCGACGTGTGGGCCAACCCCGATCAGTTCCAGCTGGACGAGAACGGCATCCCCACCGAGGTGGCCGGCTGCCCCCCCGACGGCTTTTCCGAGGACGGCCAGCTGTGGGGCAACCCCCTCTTTGACTGGGAGCGGATGAAGGCCGACGGCTACCAATGGTGGCTGCGCCGCATCGCCTTCCAGTTCACCATCTACGACACGCTGCGCATCGACCACTTCCGGGGCTTCGACGCCTACTACGCCATCCCCTACGGCGACAAAACCGCCCGGAACGGCCGCTGGCGCCCCGGCCCCGGCCTGGACTTCTTCAAGGCCGTCAACAAAAACCTGGGCAGGCAGGACATCATCGCCGAGGACCTGGGCTTCCAGACCGACTCGGTGCGCAGGCTGCTGCGGGACACGGGCTACCCCGGCATGAAGATCCTGGAGTTCGCCTTCGACAGCCGGGACAACGGCAGCGACTACCTGCCCCACCGCTACCCCACCCACTGCGTGGTATACACCGGCACCCACGACAACGACACCATCCTGGGCTGGATGGCCACCGCCCCCAAGAAGGACGTGTCCTTCGCCAAAGCCTACCTGCGCCTCAACGCCAGGGAGGGCTACCACTGGGGGATGATGCGGGCGGCTTGGGCGTCCCCCGCCGACCTGGCGGTGATGCAGGCCCAGGACCTGCTGGGGCTGGGCAGCGAGGCCCGGATCAACATCCCCTCCACCCTGGGCATCAACTGGAAGTGGCGGGCCCTGCCCGGCGCGTTCACCCCCGCCCTGGCCCAGCGGCTGTACCGGGAGACCCGGGTGTACCAGCGCCTGCCCAAGAAAAAGAGCGCCGCCAAAAAGGCCGCGCCCGCCAAAAAAGCATGACAAAAGCGGCACGCCCGGCGCGTGCCGCTTTTTTGTCCCCTATTCTCCCCCCGCCTGCTCCTCCGTCAGGCACAGCCTGCGGATGTCCCGGATGAGGGGGATGGCCACCACCGCCGCCGTCAGCCCGGTGCACACGTTGCTCACCATCATGGTGACGCCTACCGCCTCGGCGCCCATGGAGGTGAAGCGCTGCAAAAGCCACAGCACCGGCACCCGGAACACAAACACCCGGCTGACGTTGAGGAACATGGTCCACTTGGTTTTGCCGTATCCCAGCAGCAGGCTCAGGGTGGCGGAATTCACCCCCAGGGTGACGTAGCCCAGCATCTCCCAGCGGTGGATGGCGATGATCTGCTCCCGAAACCCCTGGTCGAAGCTGTTTTTGGACTGGGCGAACACGTCGGCCAGCCAGGGCAGGCCCCAGGACACCAGCGCAATGCCCAGCGCCCCGATGGCCACGTCCACCGCCAGCAGCCGGAAATAGAGCTGGAGGGTGCGGCGGTATTTCCCCGCCCCCCGGTTCTGGCTGATGAGGGGGGCGGCCCCGTCCTGAAGGCCGGAGTGCCAGGAGGTGGTCAGCCCGCCGATGTTGTTGGAGATGCCCAGCGCCCCCACCGTGAGGCTGCCGTACATGCCGGACATGGAGTTGACGATGACCTTTCCCGCGGCGAAAAACATCTTCTCCGCCGCCACCGGGTAGGACAAATCCAGGATGGGCAGGGTGATTTCCCGCCGCCAGGAGATGTTTTTTACCGAAAAACGGAAGGCCCCCTTGTCCCGGCGCATGGAGAACAGGGCGTAGCCAAACAGCAGCAGCTGCCCTGCCAGGCTGGCCGCGGCGATGAGCACCAGGTCCCCCTGAAGCACGTACACAAACAGGGCGGACAGCCCCAGCTTCACCACGATGACGGCCATGTTGAGCGCCAGAATCTTCCCGGCGTGGCCCCGGCTGCGCTCGATGGCGATGTACACGGTATTGAAAAAGTTCACCACCAGGGTGAGCACCTCAATGCGGAAATAGCCCGCGCCCGTCTCAATCAGCTCCTCCGGCGTCTGGAGCAGGCGGAGAAAGGGCTCGGCAAAGGGGATCAGGGTGACCGCCACCAGGGCGCTCACCACTCCCGCCATGGCGTAGACCGAGGCCACCCGGCGGCCCATCAGCCCGTCGTCCCCCCGGCCGTAGGCCTCGGAAATCTTGATGCTGCCCCCCACCGCCAGCCCGGCGCCCAGCGCGTTGATCATCAGGGTGATCTGGCTCAGGCAGGACACGGCGGATACCGCGCTGGAGCTGATATGGGCGGCCATCAGCGCGTCCAGTATCTTGAAGATGGTGTTCAGCGCCTGGTACAGCGCCAGCGGCGCGCACACCGTCACCAGCGCCCGCAGCGGCGGCGCGCTCAGGGCATAGGCGCGGAACCGCTCGTCGTCTTTGGAGAAACCCGCCATGGACCACAATACATCCTCTCTCTGCGGCGGCCTCCCGCCGGATTGCTCTTTTTATTATAATCCCGCCCGGCCCGGGATTCCATATCATTTCCCGCCTCCCATATTCACGATACGGACATTCTTTCCCATAAAGAGGCCCGCGGGCCCCCATACAGGCCCGCGGGCTGATTTGCGCTTGACGGAGCTTAGAATTCCAGGTTCTTGCCGTCCTTGTCGAACACGTGGCACACATTGCCGCTGAAAGTGAAGCGGATCTTGGCGCCGTAGGCGAAGGTCTCCATGTGGTTGCCGGACAGGTCCACGGTGGGAACGATGATGACCACGTCCTTGCCGTTGGCGTTGGCGTGGAGATGCACCTCGCTGCCCATCATCTCGGACACGTCCACGGTGGCCTCGATGGAGTTGGCGGCATCGCCGCTCAGCACCACGTGGCTGGGACGCACGCCCAGGGTGATGTCCTGCGCGGACACATTCTTGGCCGCCAGGGCCTTCTGCTTGGCGTCGGACAGCTCGACCTTCATGGCGCCCAGCTCGACAGAATACTTGCTGCCGTCCTTCACCAGCTTGGCGTCGAAGAAGTTCATCTGCGGCGTGCCGATGAACCCGGCGACGAACAGGTTGGCGGGATGGTCGAACACCTCCTGCGGGGTGCCGATCTGCTGGATGAAGCCGTCCTTCATGATGACGATGCGGTCGCCCAGGGTCATGGCCTCGGTCTGGTC
>CAJUEG010000081.1 GCA_910584835.1 uncultured Oscillospiraceae bacterium
GGCTCGTTGTAAATGTCCTCGGGGGTGCCGATCTGCTGGATGCGCCCGCCGTCCATCACCACCACGGTGTCGGACATGGCCAGCGCCTCCTCCTGGTCGTGGGTCACATAGATGAAGGTGATCTCCATCTCCTGCTGAATCCGCTTCAGCTCGTTCTGCATATCCTTGCGCAGGCGCATGTCCAGCGCCCCCAGCGGCTCGTCCAGCAGCAGCACCCGGGGGCGGTTCACCAGGGCCCGGGCGATGGCCACCCGCTGCTGCTGCCCGCCGGACAGGGCGGACACCGGGCGCTTCTCAAAGCCCTTCAGGTTGACGACCTCCAGCATCTCCATTACCCGCTGGTGGATTTCCGCCTCCGGGAGCTTCACCTTCCGGCCAGACCCATCCGCCTTGGGGATGCGCAGGCCGAAGGCCACGTTCTCAAACACATTGAGATGGGGGAACAGGGCGTAGCGCTGGAACACGGTGTTCACCGCCCGTTTATGGGGCGGGACATCATTGATCCTCACGCCGTCAAACAACACGTCCCCAGAGGTAGGCGACAAAAACCCGCCGATAATGCGAAGCGTGGTTGTCTTGCCGCACCCGCTGGGGCCCAGCAGCGTGAGGAACTCCTTATCGTTGATATACAGATTGATGTGGTCGAGCACGACCTCGTCGCCGTAGGACATGACGCAGTCCCGCAGGCGGATCAGCTCCTTGGACATTTATCCTCCCCCATTTCTAATTGATGAGTGTTTTGTCAGCTCCCTCTTTTTATTCCCTGAGATGCGCACCTCTGCCTCCACGTTTCTATGGGGCCCCCGAAAGCCGGTTTTCAGACTTTGTGGGGAGAGGAGGAGCAGCGCAGTGAATGAGCTTTCGGCAAAGCCGGAAGCAAGTGATGCGAAGCTTGCTCCGACGATGTCACGCTCGCGTTGGACACGCTTTCGCCTCGGCTTCCCTCCGCCTCGGCCTGGTCTCTGGGGCCTTGCGGCCCCATCGCTTTCTCGCCTTCGGCTCGGTCGTGCGATAGGCGCCCGCCACTGGCGGGCATCGCCCCTCGCTCCGGTCTATCCGAGGCGGCGTGTCTACGCTCGCGCTTCTCCGCGCTTCTCAGGGTTTCACGGATAGCGAGATACATGATAGCGGGTTGCCCCCCTTTTGTCAATCATTTT
Organism: uncultured Oscillospiraceae bacterium; assembly: GCA_910584835.1. Taxonomy (GTDB): domain Bacteria; phylum Bacillota; class Clostridia; order Oscillospirales; family Oscillospiraceae; genus Enterenecus. The sequence goes on from CAJUEG010000081.1 coordinate 1,158, forward strand.
GGGGGAATTTCGCTGGTATTTTGTCGTGAGTTTTTTGGAGGGCCGGGCGGGCACTTCTCCGCCCGGAGCGAAGCGGACCCTTTGAAAATAGGGTTTGACAGCATCCGGCCCGGCTGATATAATGAAATCTAGCAAAAGGGCGCCGAAAAGGCGCCTTTTCCACCCCATACAGAGGAGAGGAGGGGCTGCTGTGGTGAAATTAAGAACTTCCTTCTAAACGGTAGAAGGAAATAAAATTTGATCCTTCTATCGCGTTTGGCAATAGGAGGTTCACATGAGAAAATATGAACGGGAAAGCCGCCCCTGGCTTGCGGGGGCTTTGATTTGTACGCTCATCAGCAGCCTGTTCGCGGTGGCGCTGCAATTCTTCAAGGGCGGGGTGCTGGACCGTGCCATCGCGGGGGAGGGCGCGGCGGCGCTGGGGTACGGCCTGGCCCTGGGGGCTTTCATCCTGGGCGAGGTCGGCTTTTTCTACCTCTACAGGCGGCTGGGGGACCGGTTTGCCGCGGGCTGCGTCACGGCCCTGAAGCAGGACGTGTTCGAGAGCGTCCTTCGCCGGGACTACGTGGCCTTCAAGAGGCGCACGCAGGGGGAGTACGCGGCCAAGTACACCAGCGAGGCGGACGCCATCCGCGCCCGGCGGTTCTGCATGCTGCCGCTGTTTTGGGAGATCGTATTCAAAATTGTGCTGGTCAGCGGGGCGCTGTTTCTGCTGGACTGGCGTGTGGCCCTGCTCACCATCGGGCTGCTGACCACGCCGCTGTATCTCCCCAAGCTCATCGAAAAGCGCTCCCAGCGGGCGCAGACGGCCTATCTCAGGGCGTCGGAGGAGGCGCTGTCCGGGGTGACGGACTGGCTGCGGGGCTTTGAGGTCATCAAGAATTTTTCCGCGGAGGGGCGGGTGATGGCCAGGTTCCGGCGGCTCAACGGAAACGCGGCGGAAAAGCTGCTGGACGATCTGCGGCTGGGGGCGTCGGCGCAGCTCATTACCACGCTGATGTCCTATCTGTCCTATTTTATTGTGCTGGCCTGCTCGGCGTGGCTGGTGCTCCGGGGGGATTTTTCCGCCGGGGACTTCTTTGTGGCCATCGGCATGATCGACCAGCTGTCCTACCCCATCATTTCGCTGGCGGGGATCGTCCGGCAGCTGTCGGCCATCCGGCCCGCCTGCCGGGAGATGGAGGCGTTTATTGCCGAGCCGCCCCAGGGCGGCCAGCGGGGCACGGCCCCCAAGCTGTGCCGGGAGGTCCGTTTTCACGAGGTCTGTTTCGGCTATGAGGGCCGGGGCCGGGTGCTGGACGGGTTTGACCTCACCCTCCGAAAAGGGGGGCGGTATCTGCTGAAGGGGCCCAGCGGCTGCGGCAAGACCACGGCGGTGAACCTGCTGCTGGGCTACTACCAGCCGGACGCGGGGGAGATCACCGTGGACGGCGCGCCCCTCCGGGAGGCGGGGGAGCCCTACGCCCGGGCGACGGTGCTGCGCCAGGAGGCGGTGCTGTTCCGCGGCACCCTGCGGGACAACCTGACCATGTACCGGGACCTCCCGGAGGAGCGGCTGCTGGAGGCGCTGCGCAGCGTGGGCCTGGACCGCTTTGCCGTCCCCGAAGCGCTGGATCGGGGGGTGGAGGAGGGGGGAGCCAACCTCTCCGGCGGGGAGAAGAAGCGGGTATGTCTGGCCCGCGCCCTGCTGCGGGACACCGAGCTGCTCATCCTGGACGAGCCCCTGGCCAACCTGGACGGGGGGACGGCGGAGCGCATTGAGGACCTGCTGCTGTCCATCCGGGACAGGACGCTGCTGGTGGTGTCCCACCAGTTCAGCCCCGGGAAGCTGGCGCAGTTCGACCAGGTGGCGGACATGGCGGCGGGCGGCTGACTGCGAGTACAGAGTTTCTGAAGACAGGGGGGAGGACCGTGAAAATCGCCTATCTGGGCATCGACCTGCTGGAGCCCGTGCTGGACGCGCTGCTGGGGGAGGGGTGCCGGGTCTTGAAGCTGTTCACCTGCCCGGTGGACAACGTGACGGAGACCAACACCGCCGTCCTGGAGGCCGCCCGGGGGCGGGGAATCCCGCACACGCTGGAGCGGGTCGCCCCCGCCGACCTGGATTGGCTGGCGTCCCAGGGCTGCGAGCTGCTGGTGTGCGCGGGGTATTACTACCGCGCCCCCGTGACCGACGCCTTCCCCATGGTGAATTTCCACCCCACCCCCCTGCCGGTGGGCCGTGGGTCGTGGCCCATGCCCCGGCTCATCCTGGAGGGGGCGGAATTCGGCGGCGTCACCGCCCACAAAATGGCGGCGGACTTCGACACCGGGGATATTCTGCTCCGGGAGCGGTTCCCCCTGGACCGGCGGGAGGACCACCGGACCTATATGGAGAAGGTATATGAGAGAATCCCCGCCATGGTCCATGCGCTGGTAAACCAACTGCCCCAGGTGCTGGCGGGCGCACAGCCTCAGGGGGCGGGAGAGTACTGGCCTGTCCCCACGGAACGGGACTGGACCGTCACGCCGGACATGGACGCCGCCCAGGCGGACCGCGTCCTCCGGGCGTTTTACGGCTATGAGTGCGTCTACCGGGACGGGCCGGAGAAAACGGAGCTCATCGGAGGCCGGATGGTCCCCGGGCCGGGGCCCTTCCCCGTGGGGGATGGGCATATTGAGGCGGACCGCATCAGGCGGCTGAGCTGAGCGAAACAGGAAAGGGCCCCGGGCGCTGCGTGCGCCCGGGGCCCTTTTTTCGGGAGAACTGTCCGGAGAGGGGGGGCGCCGGTCAAGCTGCCCGCGCCCTCCGCCCGAATTTTTCGGTCAATATACCGGGTTGTCCACGTTTACCTTGTCCGTCTCCTGGTAGGGGGCCAGGGTGGACACCATTTTCACCGGCGCGTCGTAGGCGTTTTTGACGTAGTGGACCTCGCCGGGCTCGATGTGGATCAGGTCGCCCACGCCCAGCACGTGCTTCACGCCGTCCACCACGATGTCCACCTTGCCCTCCAGGATGAAGAAGTCCTCCTCCATCACGTTGTGGTAGTGGGCCTGGAAGTCCTCGCCGGGGCGGAAGCGCACCAGGGCGAAGTTCATCCGGGGGCCCTTCATGAGGTACTTGGGGCCGCTCTCGCCGAAACGGTATTCCCGCTCGTTCTCATTGATAATAAACATAGTATTTTCCTCCAATCCAATGATCGGCCCGGGGCTTACAGGCCGGGGGCGATCCACATGTTGCGGGTGACGCCCGCGTCGCACAGCGCCAGCTGGGCGGGGTAGAGCTTCTTCCAATTGGCGTACAGCTCGTCGTACACCGGCTTGACGGACGGGTCGGGCCGGAACTGGCGGTCCCACTTGACGGTGCGCGCCACGGCCTGCTCCACGCTGTCGTACAGCCCCACGCCCACGCCCGCCAGGATGGCGGCCCCCAGGGCGGTGGCCTCCTTGACCACGGGCACCTTCACCGGCTTGCCGGTGACGTCGGCCACGATCTGGCTCCACAGGGGGCTCTTGGCCGCGCCGCCGGCGAAGATGAGCTCGTCGGGCTCGTGGCCGGTGGCCTCCTTCACCAGCTCGATGTGGCTGCGCACCAGCAGGGCGGTGTTCTCCAGGATGGCCCGGTAGAAGGTGTATTTGTTGAACTTGTCCGGCTCCAGCAGGAAGTTGGTGAAGGTGGGGCTGGCGTGCTTCCAGTCGATAAAATTCATGGTGTCGCTGAAGCAGCACTGCATGCCGTAGGACCCGGCGGGGATGTCCTTGGCCTTTTCGTTCATCAGGTCGTAGGTGTCCCGGCCGGTGCGGCGTGCCTCCTCCGCCTCGGCCTGGCAGAAGCCGTCCCGGAACCAGCGCATCACCAGCCCGGGCTTGAAGGCCAGGGCCTCGTACTGCCACAGGCCGGGGAGGGCGGCGCAGTTCACCCGCACCCGGCAGCCGGGGTCGGTTTTGCCGGAGTCGGTGTTGAACTCGTACTGCCAGAAGCTGCCCCCAAACACGGCGGCCTGGTTGGCCCGGTAGGCCCCCACGCCCAGGGTGCCCAGCTGGCAGTCGCCCCCGCCCACCACCACGGGGGTGCCCTCCAGAAGGCCGGTATCGGCGGCGCCGCGGGCGCTCACCTGGGCGAAATTGGTTCCGCACTCCACCACGGGGGGGAATATGTCGGCGCGCAGGCCGCACTTGGCGGCGATCTCCGGCAGCCAGTCCCGGCTTTGCAGGTCCATGATGCCGGTGGTGCTGCCGTTGCTGGGCTCCACCGCCAGCTTCCCCGTGAGCTTGTAGATGAGCCAGTCGTTGAACATGCCCACAGCGGCGGTTTTTTCGTACACCTCGGGCAGGTTGTCCCGCACCCACAAAATCCGGGGCAGGGCCCCCAGGGCGTAGGTCTGGCCGGATTTTAAGTACACTTCCTTCTCCAGCGCCGGGTCCAGCTCCTTGAGCTGGCCCACCTGGGCGTCGCTGCGGGCGTCCACGTTGGCGCAGGCCCAGATCTCATTGCCGTCCTTGTCGTAGAGCAGAATGCCCTCCCGCATGCAGGTGGTGGACACGGCGGCGATGTCGCCGGGGGCGATGCCGGTTTCCTCCAGCACGCCCCGGACGCAGCCCCGGGCCAGCTCCCAGTTGTGCGCCCAGTCGAAGTCCATGCTGCCCGGCCAGCGCGGGTCCTCCCGGTGGGACCACTCCCGCTGGACGCAGCCCACCTGCTCCCCGTCCAGGGAAAAGACCACGGCCCGGACGCTGCCGGTGCCCGCGTCCACCGCCATCAAGTATTTCGCCATTGGGGATACCTCCTAAAAAATGTATTTTGACACTGATTTTAGATGCAAAGTCTTGTCACGCCTCGGCGTCCAGCAGCAGCTGGGCGGTGTCCTCGTCGGTGATAAGCATGTCCAGGTAGCCCCCCCGGAGGACGGCCAGAATGGCCTCCGCCTTGTCCGGCCCTCCCGCCGCGCCGATGACGTTGTCCAGCGTTTTGAGCTGGTCCATGGAGGTGCTCATCAGCCGGCCCTCCAGGTCATGGGACACCACCCGGCCGTTTTTGTCCAGGAAGTGGCTGAGCACGTCGCCCACCGCCCCCTGCATTTTGAGGAAGGTGAAGTCATTGTTGTTCAGAATGCCGTTTTTCACGATGGTGGCCCGGTCGTTGAGGCAGCCGATGCCCACCACGCTCATGCTGGACAGGGGGATCATGCGGAAGATCTCCTCCACGTCCGGCTCCCGCCGGAGGGAATTGCGAAGCTCGGCGCTGGACAGCAGCAGGGGGGAGGGGATGAGGTACAGCCGGGCGTTGAACACGTTGGAGTTGGTGTTGGGCAGGTAGTAGTTTACGCCCCCCGCCAGGCTGACCACGTTCAGGGGCACCTGGGCGGCGGTGGCCAGATGGTTGAGGATGCGGCTGGTGGTGTCGCCGTAGCCCATGTTGATGAAGGCGTTGTCCGCCGCCCGGCGCAGTATGTACATGGCGGCGGCCTGGGCGATGCTCTCGTTGGGGTTGGGCAGGGTGGACGCGCCGGGGACGATGAAGGCGTCCCGCAGGCCGTAGCGGGTGAGCAGCTCCCGCTCCATCTCCATCCGGTGGCCGCTGTCCTGCTGGACGTTGAACTGGATGACCCCGGCCTGCCGGGCCCGCTCCAGCAGGGCGATGACCTTGGAACGGCTCACGCCCAGCAGATGGGAGATGTTCTGCTGCGTGTAGTTTTCGATGTAGTAGTACCACACCGCCTTAATCATCAGCCGGTGCTCATACTCGGCCCTGTTGAGCCTGTCAATTTTTTCGTCCATCTTGCCCGCCTCAGAATTCGACAAAAGTTTTTTGATCCGGCAAATGTTTTGTGTCAATAGTATAGCACCGGCCCGCGCCCACTGTCAAATGATTGCGGAAGAAATCCGCCATTTTCCGCAAAATCGTGGAAAACGCCAAAAAACGGCAATTATTATTGTGCACTTACGACAAAAAGAATGCCTTTTCATCCCGGCGATGAGGATTTTTCGCCGAAAACTGCCAAAAAAATCACGGGAGAATCGGCCCCGCGCTGTTGACAAACGCCGAAAAATTCTCTATGATAGGGCCAAGAGCAAAAGCTGTTTTCTTAGGACATTTGTGCATTGAGACAAGAGGAATGGGGGAGTTTAAATGGAAGCCAACGGCAAGGCGGGGAACAGCGCCCCCCTGCTGACCGTGCGGGGCATCTATAAGTCCTTCGGCCTGAACGCCGTGCTCAAGGGCATCGACCTGGACGTGATGCCCGGCGAGGTGCTGGCCCTGATCGGCGGCAACGGCGCGGGCAAGTCCACGCTGATGAAGATCATCATGGGCATCTACAGCCACGACAAGGGCCAGCTTTCCATGAACGGCGAGGCGGTGGCTCTGAACCGGCCCTCCGACGCCCTGGCCCGGGGCATTTACATGGTGCCCCAGGAGCCGCTGCTCTTCCCCAACATGAACGTGGAGGAGAACATCACCATCGGCTTTGACCGGGGCAAGGCGGAGCTGCACCGGGAGCTGACGGACACCATGGCGGACATCGGCTGGAACCTGGATTTGAGCCGGAAGGCCAGCAGCCTGTCCATCGCCGAGCAGCAGCTGGTGGAGATCCTCCGGGGCATTCTCCGCCACGCCAGGCTGCTCATCCTGGATGAGCCCACCTCCGCCCTCACCTTCGACGAGGTAAAGAGCCTGTTCAAGGTGGTGCGGGACCTGCGGGAGAAGGGCATCGGCATCATCTACATCACCCACCGCCTGGCGGAGGTGTTCGACATCGCCACCCACGTGGCCATCATGCGGGACGGGGCCATCACTATCCAGGGCCCGGTGTCCGGCTTCACCCGGGAGGACCTGGTGAAGGGCCTTCTCCCCCCCGACGCGGAGGGGAGCGTTCAGACCCGGGAGGCGGGGGAGTCCTCGGTGGACTACGCCGCGGACCCGGTGCTGGAGCTGGACGGCTTCAGCGGCTACGGCTTCTCGGACGTGAGCCTGAAGGTGTGGCCCGGGGAGATCCTGGGCGTGGCCGGCGTGGTGGGCGCTGGGCGCACCGAGATGGCCACCACCATCTTCGGCATGGACAAGGCGCTGGGGGGCAGGGTGCTGCTCAACGGCAGGGATATTACCGGCAAAAAAACCCGGCAGGTCATCGCCGCGGGGCTCAACTACGTGCCGGAGGACCGGCACCTCAACGGGCTGTTCAAAATCTGCGACGTGGCGGCCAACACCACCAGCGCCAGCCTCTTCGGCGGCGCGCTGGGCAAGGTGCTGCTCAACCGGCGGACGGAGTACGATATCACAGAAAAGTACGTGAAGAACTTCCGCACCAAGGTCACCGGCCACGACCAGCTGGCGGGCAGCCTGTCCGGCGGCAACCAGCAGAAGATCGTCATCGGGCGCTCCCTGGCCACCAACCCGGGCATCGTCATTCTGGATGAGCCCACCCGCGGCATCGACGCCGCCGCCCGGGGCGATGTGTACAGCATCATCCACCAGCTGCGGGAGCAGGGGCTGTCCATTCTGCTCATCTCCAGCGACATGGAGGAGCTGGTGGAGCTGGCCGACCGGGTGGTGACCATGTATCAGGGCCGGATCAACGCGGAGTTCCGCAAAGCGGACATCAATCAGGACAATCTCACGGCCGCCGCCTTTGGCATCGTGGAACAGGAGGCGAAAGGGGCATGAACGCGGTAAAAAAAGTGCTGAAGGCCCGGGAGATGACCGCCCTGCTCTTCCTGGCGGCCCTCTTCGTGGTGGTGGGGATCATCAACCCCGCCTTCCTGGCCGATGGCAAGAACGTGGCCAACTGCTTCAACGACTCGGTGGTCTACATACTCATCGCCGTGGCCATGGCCTTCGCCATCTTCATCGGCGAGATCGACGTGTCTGTGGGCTCCAACCTGGGCCTGGTGGCCGCGGTGGTGGGCACCATGCTGCAAAATGATCAGAACTGGTTCCTGGCTTTCCTCACCGGCATCCTCATGGGCACCGTGGTGGGGCTCATCAACGGCTGGGGGGTGGCGGTGATGAAAATCCCGTCCCTCATCTTCACCCTGGGCACCAACGGCATCCTCCGGGGGCTGATGTACCTCCAGGTGGGCACCAAGCAGGTCACCGACCTGCCCATTGCGTTCAAGGGCGCCTCCTCCTACGCCCTGTTCGGCATGCCGCTGACGGTGTGCTTCTTCTGCGTGCTGCTGGCCACGGCGGCCATCCACTTGGTGCTGACCCGCACCAAGCGGGGGCGCTACTTCATCGCCGTGGGCGACAACGCCGGCGGCGCGGAGCTGGTGGGCATCCCAGCCACCCGGACCAAGGTGCTGGCCTACGTGATCTGCGGCGTGCTGTGCGCCGTGGCGGGCATCCTGTTTGCCAGCCGCGCCGGCCAGGTCACCTCCCAGTCGGGTAACGGCTATGAGATGAAGGCGGTGGCGGCCTGCGTGCTGGGCGGCATCAGCCTGTCCGGCGGCGTGGGCAGCGTGGTGGGCGCGGGCATCGGCGCGGTCATCATGGCTTCCATCAGCGCCCTGCTGGTGTTTATGGGCTTCTCCTCCAACTTCGACAGCGCCATCACCGGCGTGATCCTCATCACCATCGTGGTGGTGGACGCCCTGGTGCAGCGCCGGGCCGCCGTCCGCAACCGGCACGCCCGCCTGGCTGCCCGGACCACCGCCCACACCGGCGGAAAGGAGGCTGCGGAGCAATGAGCGATACGTCCCGAAAGCTGGGCGTTCGGAACGGCCTGAGCCGTTTGTGGAGCGGCCCCAATTTCCGCTGGAATCTGTTTCTGCTGGCGCTTCTGCTGGTGGAGTGCGTGGTGTTCGGCGCGGCCAACGAGAAATTCCTCTCCCTCAACCGCGTCTTTATCGCCGCGGCGGGCGACCTGCCCATCTGGTGCATCTCCATTTTCGTCACCTTCGTCATGATCACCGGCGGCATCGACATCCAGTCCTGCGCCATCGTGGGCTTCACCTCTATCGTCATCGGGGTGGGCTGGCAGGCCTTCGGCATGAACATCTGGGCCGCCGCCGTGCTGGGCGTGGTGGTGGCCACCCTGTGCGGGGCGCTGTCCGGCTTCTTTGTGGCCTACTGCGGGGTGCAGGCCATGGTGGTCACCCTGGGCGGCTCGTTCCTGTACGGCGGGCTGGCGCTGCTGGTGTCCACCCTGTCGGGCACCGCCGCCTATAACGGCATCAGCGGCTTCCCGGACAGCTTCAAGGCCTTGGCCAAGACCACCCTGTTCGGCGTGCTCCCCCTGCCCATCGTCATCTTTCTGCTGATGCTCCTGTGCGCCTATCTGCTGCTCCACAGGAGCAAATACGGCCGCAAGGTGTTCCTGGTGGGGGTGAACCCCCAGGCGGCGGAGTACTCCGGCGTCAACGCCCGGGCGGTGGTGATGAGCACCTATGTCCTGTCCGGGCTGGCCGCGGGGATCACCGGCGTGGTGATGACCTCCCAGCTGGGCATCGCCAAGTCCGATCTGGGCGGCAATTTCACCATGATGATTATCACCGCCTGCGTGCTGGGCGGCACCCTGTCCACCGGCGGCAAGGGTTCCGTCATCGGCACCGCCCTGGCGGCGGTGGCCATCACCCTGCTGCGCTTCGGCATGCCGCTGTGCTTCGGCGTCAACAAGCAGTATCTGGACATACCCATCGGCGTGCTGCTGGTGGTGGTCGTTGTTGGCCGCGCGGTGGCCGGCAATCCCGCGGTGGCCGCCTGGCTGGGCAGGCTGCGCCCGAAAAAAGAGAGCAAGGCGGGCGCGTAAAAGCTTTATTCCGGGGCTGTGCCCTAATTGGAATAAAAAAATACGGTATATTCCGGGGCGCTGCCCCTGAATATAAAATATCTATGGAGGTAAGAAAACATGAAAGTGAAAAGACTCGTAGCGCTGCTCCTGGCCCTGTGCATGATCTTTGCCCTGGCCGCCTGCGGCAGCAAGACCGGCGAGGAGTCCAAGGCTCCTGAGAGCAAGGCTCCCACAGAGCAGAGCAAGGCCCCCGAGGGGAACAACGATCCC